>NZ_BAAAHG010000046.1:0-51608 GCF_039525155.1 Streptomyces thermoalcalitolerans
CGGGACCACCCCTGCGCGTAGGGGAAGCAGACCACCTTCGCCAGTGTTCGGATCACCCAGTCGGGACCACCCCTGCGCGTAGGGGAAGCAGGGTGAGGGTGAGGGTCCCCTGCCGGTAGGAGGGGGACCACCCCTGCGCGTAGGGGAAGCAGGGTGAGGGTGAGGGTCCCCTGCCGGTAGGAGGGGGACCACCCCTGCGCGTAGGGGAAGCAGTGCTGTCCTTGCTGCGGCGTCGACGCGGTCGAGGGACCACCCCTGCGCGTAGGGGAAGCAGCAGCAGAAACTCGCCGCCACCCTCGAAGCGAGGGGACCACCCCTGCGCGTAGGGGAAGCAGACTCGATGACCTGGGGCGATCCAGTGAGAGTCCCCGGTTCTGGGGGAGTTTCACTGATTCGGACTTTCCGCCCATTGCACGCGCTATGGAGTTGGGGTGGCTGGAGCGTTGCCGCTCCAGGGTGACCGACTGTTGGAGCGTCGGCCTTCCCGCTTCTTCCTGCCTGCCTGGCCACCCCGTGGGGCGGCCGGGTCTTACATGCAGTCCACGGGCGTTACAGCCCCTCTTCCAGGGGACTGGACCCTTGCAGCGGGTCAGACTGCGTTGAGCTTGATGTTGCGGGCCGCGTTGGCGTCCCGGTCCATGACCATACCGCAGGATCCGCACCGGAACTGACGGTCGTTGAGAGTCTGGCCGGTGTCGATCCAGCCACATTTGTGGCACGTCTTGGAGGACGGGAAGAAGCGCGGCACGCGGAAGACGGTGACGCCGTGCCAGGCGGCTTTGTACTCGATCTGGCGGTTGATCTCTCCGAAGCCGACGTCGAGGATCGCGCGGTTGAGGCCGGCCTTCTGCCGGACGCGTTTCCCCGGTTTGTCGGCGGTGCCCTTCGCCGAGGCGGTCATGCCCTTGACGTTGAGGGTCTCCAGGGCAATCTCCGCGTACTGCTGGACCAGCCGCTTGGTGAAGAGGTGCTGGGCCGTGGCGCGCTGCGCGGCGAGGAGGGCGTGCAGTTTGGCGACGCGGGCCTTGGCCTCGAGGTAGCCCTTGGAGGGCGGCTGTCCCTTGACGTAGCGGCGGGCCATGACGCGCTGGGCGCGGGCGAGCTTGCGGGCGGTGTTCTCCAGCAGCCGGGGGTTGGGGACGAACTCGACCGCGGGTGTTCCGGGGGCGAGGTGCAGGGGGTCGGAGAGCGTGGCAAGTTTCGCGACGCCGAGGTCGACGCCGATACGGCCGGCCTCACGCTGGCGGCGGGTGGGACCGGCGGGAGGTGTGTGCTGAACGCGGGCGACGACCGAGGCGTACCAGCGGTGTCCCTCGCGGGCGACGGTCATGCTGGTGATGACGGCCTTCCCGGCGTCGACCTTGCGAGCCAGGGCACGGGCGGTCTTGTGGAGGCGGACGGTGAAGGCGGGCTGTCCGCCGCCGCCGGGGATGCGTATGCGCCGGTGCCCCTGGAAGCGGATGTCGGGGCTGGTGAGGCTGTGGACGATGCGGAAGGACTCGCGGGAGCTGTTCCGGCGCTTGAAGCGGGGGAAGCCGACGGGCGGCCGCTTCCCGGCGAGGCCGTCAAGCCAGTTCTGCCATGCGCGGTCGGCGTCCTCGAACGCGGTGTAGTAGGCGCGGTTGTTGACACGTTCCCACCACGGGTAGGAGACCGGCCGCTCCTCGCCCTCGCGTAGAGGGCCGATGAACGGCTGCCCCTTCGTCTGGCGCCAGTACGCCTGCGCCCGGTTCCGGGTCGGCACGCGCAGTTTCGGCGCGGCCTTGTTCGCCTGCTCCCTGGTCATGCCCTGCGCGATGAGCCGGTCACGGTGACGTTTCCACGCCTCGTAGACGGCCACCTTCAGGCCGAGGGCGAAGTTGAAGGCGCAGCGGGCGGCTGCGGCGTAACGGCGGAGGATCTCGACCTGCTGCGGGGTGGGATCGAGGGCGTACCGGTAGACCTTGATCGCGACGTTGTCGGTTGTCGCGGGAGAAGCAGAAGAGGCAGAAGCGGACACACGTGCTCCCTCGAGCGCTCCTGGTGGTGGGAGCAGGAGGGTAAGGGTCGGCACTGACACTCCGGCCTTATCGCGTGGCTGCGCTCCCTCGAGGGCCGCCGCATCTGCGCTTGTCTCGGGTTACGGGGCACTTCGCGCGAGTCTGACGGAGTGATCCGGCGTCAGGCGCGTTAGGCAGGTTCGGCGGCCCCAGCCCCTCGCTGAGACGCTCGGCCCGGTTGTCAGTGCCGTAGACCAGAATCCTTCCCATGGCCAGCCTGGACGAACTGCCCCCGTACCGACGCGCACAACTGCTGTGGCGCTGGGCCCATATGGGGGTCGGGTTCGTCGAGGACCTGGTGCGCAATGCCGAGAAGGAGCCCTGTCGGCTGCCGACTCCCCCACCCGGGCCGCCGGGCCGGACCCTCGCGGTGCCCGGTGACGACGGCCGGTTCCACCTCGCACGGGCGGGCCAAATGCTGTGCGCGGACACGGAGACCGCCGGCGTCTGGGGCCACCGCCAGCACTGCGAATGGATCGAGCGAGGGAACGAGCCGCAGGAGTGGGTGAGCGGCCGCGTGGACGACACCGAGCCGGTGACCTGGCGCTCCCACGTTGTCGAGTGGCCGGTGAGGGCGACCGGGCCCGGCGTGGACCCGGACACCGTCGACTTGCCGAACCGCTGCCGCGGCGGACGGTACGAGCTGATGCACCTGTGGCCCCCGCCTCCGGCCCGCACGGCGTCCATCCGGCGCCTGCGTGCCGCCCTGGTCGACGCGCTCGGCGCCGACTGCCACGGGTGCGGCCGGTATCCCGGGGCTATGGTCGATCATGACCACCAGACGGGTCAGGTGAGGGGGCTTCTGTGCGCCTTCTGCAATCGGGTGATGGAGGAGTGCCCGCACCTGACCGGCTGTCCCAGGGCTGACTACCTGCTCTCGCCTCCGGCGGCCGGGCTGAACCTCGTCTACCCGGCCAGCCAGCAGTGGCGGCCCAAGGAGTCCACCCGGCAGCGGGTGATCGAGCAGCTCGGGTTCGACCCCTTCGAGGAGCTGCGCCGGGCACCGTAGCGCGGGGTACAGGCGTGGCCTGGCATCCCCTCTTCTCCACGGGTGAGGCGCCGCGTGGGGCCCACGGTGCGCGCCCGGCCTGCGGTCCGACGTCGGTTCGGGCGAACCGAAGTGACATCTGCCAACCGTGACCGACGTGCCTGATGACCCCTTGGATATCTGTGAGGCACGTTCTTGAACAGGCACTTGCCTTACATGCCTGACGCTCATTCCTCACTCGAGATAACCGCGGCCGCCGACCAGCCTCGCCCTAGTCGGCGGGTGTCCACGGCGGGGGCGGGGTGGTGTTGATGCCACCGCACGACCAGCACTCGAACTCGTCCGGCAGCTCGTACTTGTCCGTCCACCAGGAGGCGACAGGCTCGCCCCACACGGTGCACGATGCGCCGCACCAGCCGCACACGAACGCGAAGTCCACCACTGCCCTCCCCCGGGTTTCCTCGCCAGGATGCCTGGCGGAACGCTGCCTCTGCAGGCAGTCGTGGAGATACCCCCCGGCCGCGCCCTCGTCGGAGGGGCGGCCGAGGCCTGCGATCAGACGTCGGTCAAACGAGCAGCTCGAGCTCAAGCTGCTCAGGTCTGGCTCATGTCGACGAACCGCGAGTAGTGGAGCTGCGCAGCCACGGTGATCGTCTCGGTGGGGCCGTTGCGGTGCTTGGCGACGATCAGGTCGGCCTCACCCGCGCGCAGGCTCTCCTTCTCGTAGGCGTCCTCGCGGTGCACGAGGATCACGATGTCGGCGTCCTGCTCCAGGGACCCGGACTCGCGCAGGTCAGACAGGAGCGGCCGCTTGTCGGTGCGCTGCTCGGGGCCGCGGTTGAGCTGCGACAGGACGACGACGGGCACGCCGAGTTCCTTCGCCATGAGCTTGATGTCGCGGCTGATCTGCGACACCTCCACCTGCCGGTTCTCAGCACGGCGGCCCGAGCTCTGCATGAGCTGCAAGTAGTCGATGATCACGAGGTCGAGCCCTTGCCGCTGCTGGAGCCGTCGGCAGGCAGCCTTCACCTGGGTGATGGTGGTCACGGCGTCGTCGAAGATGGTCAATGGCGCGGCCGTGATGCGGTCGGCGACCCTCGCCACGCGCGCCCAGTCGTCCTCGGTCATGCGGCCGCCGCGCAGGTGATCCAGCACGACGCGCGCCTCGGCGGACGCAATCCGAAAGCCGAGCTCCTCGCGGCCCATTTCCAGCGAGAAGAACGCCGTCCGGCGGCCGTGCTTGATGGTGGCAGCGCGGGCGATGTCGAGCGCGACCGTGGTCTTACCCATCGCGGGGCGACCGGCCACGATGACCATCTGCCCGGGGTGCAGTCCGTGCAGCAGGGCGTCGAGGTCGGTGTACCCGGTCGGCACGCCCATCGCGTGGCCTTCGCTCTGAATCTGCTCGGCGGCGTGCACGGCCTGGGCAAAGACGTCGGCGAGGGTCGTCCCGCCAGTGCGGTCGGCCGTGGCCTGGGTGACCTGGGCGAGAGCGGCCGAGGCGTCGTCGAGGACGCTGTCGGCGTCGCCCTGCGCGGCGTAACCCATCTGTGCGATGCGCGTGCCGGTCTCGGCCAGGCGGCGCAGCTTCGCACGGTCGAGGATGATGTCGGCGTAGTGGGCGGCGTTGGCTGCTGTGGGCACGGCCTGCACGAGCGTGTGCAGGTAGGCGGCGCCGCCGACGCGGGCGAGGTCACCGTCCTTCGTCAGCTTGTGCGCGACGGTGATCGGGTCCACGGCCTCGCCTTGCGCGTACAGGTCGAGGATCGCCTCGTAGATCACCTCGTGCTGCGGCCGGTAGAACGCCTGCCCGCCGAGCGGTGCGAGGGCCTCGACGACGTCGCCGATCGCGTCGCTGGAGAGCAGCATCCCGCCGAGCACGCACTGCTCGGCGTCGATGTCGTGCGGCGGCACCCGGCCGAAGTCGTCGGCGGGGGTGTGCTGGGTCGGTACGGTGGTCACGGAAAGCACTCCGAATCTGCGCCTGGTCTGCGGGTTGTGGGTGCTGCGGGCCGCCCCCTGGCCGGGGCGGCCCGTCTTGCGTTACTGCGCGACGAGCGGGCCGGTCGAGGCGTCGAGGAGCTCGTTGGCACGTCGACGGTTGGCCTCTTCCTCGGCGCGGGCCGCAGCGTCACGCTCGGCGCGGGTCGGCATCCGCGGCCGGCGGCGGGCCGACGCGGTCTGCGCGGCGCCGACGGCGGCCATGATCGCGGCAAGTACATCACGCGGCGGCGGCGCGGCGGCCGCCTCCTGGTCCTGCTCAGCGTCGTCGTGCTCGGCGCGCTGGCACGGGCACTCGTCAAGCGCGCGGCTTTGGTGGTACGGGCAGCGAGGACCGTCCGGCTCGGGCTGCTTCGAGGCCGGCGCCACGAACCGCTCCAGGTGGCGGCCGAGGTCGAGCCAGTCGGCGCGGCGGCCCATGTCCGCGGCGGCGGCCGCCAAGTGCTCGACGCTCACGCCGTCGGCCAGGAGACGCACGGCGTCCTGGCGGATCCGGTCAGAGCCACGCAGCGGGATACCGTGCCCGGCCTGTGTGCGAGCGCTTACCCACGCGTCGACGACCGGTGCGGCCGCATCAGCAGTAGCGGCGGCGGTGTCTTCCTCGCGCGTAGCGCTGCTCTCTCTCTCCTCGGACGTCACGGCTTCGAGTTCGTCACCCAAGGGTCGGGTGCGACCAGAGAGAGAGTCTTTAACAACAGTGTTTTTCCTTATAGAGCCGCCGCCCGACCGACGGTCGGTCGACCGACCGTCGGTAATCCTGCGGTCGGTCCCACCTGCGGTTTTGTCGCTGTCCGCCGCGTTTTCGCAGGTCGGACCGACCGCAGGATTCCTGCGGTCGGTCGGGCGCCTGTTTCGGGCCCGCGGGTCGAGGAATTCAGGCTCGATACGGACCGCCCGCACGTTGCCCTCGGCGAGGATCTCGTCGAGCTGCTGGGCGACCCACTCGCGGTCGATGGGAATCGTGTCGGCGATCACCTCGGTACGCCATGCTCCGCCCCGGCGGACACCGTCGCTGGTCTGCTGCTGGATCTTGAACTTGACGACGTAGCCGTCCTTGACCAGCGCACGCATGGCCTTTTCGAGAGATGCGCGTCCCTCGTTGTGTGTCTCAGCGAGGCCCTCGATGGTGATGTCCGCGCCGTCTCGGGCGCGCACCAGGGTCACGAGCAGGCCCTTTGCGATCATCGACTGGATGCTGTCGATGGCGCCGTTGTCGACTTGGGTGAAGCGGGCAGGGCGAGAAGGACGCTTCCTCACCGGGCGCCCCCCGCAAAGGACTCGGCGGGGACGTAGCGGCGAATGTCGGGCGGGTACGGCAAGATGACCTCTCGATTGTCGGCGCCCGTGCTGCTGCCTTTCCTGGGGGAAGCGGTGCGGGCGTTGCTCGTACCTGCGGCCCAAAACCAGCCAGGTGTGGGTGTGACGTTCGGCACGGCGGCGAGGGCACCGGCCGTGGCGATGCGCGTAGCCATGTGGGCCTTTCCGACCCTTGACGACGCGGGTGCCTGCGACGATGCCGACGGGTCGCCTAGCGCAGGGACTACGCGTTCCCGTACGATCGTTTGCAGACGTCCGCGTAGCGCGGGTCTTCTTGGAGCCCGGCCCCTCAGGAATCTTGGCGGATCGAGAGGGGTCGGGCGCTCTGCTGTCTGGACTTGTTTGCCGCTCGCGCGGCTATGCGGATTCTTGCGTACGAGGCGGACACATCTCAGCAAGTCCCGGCTCGTCACGCCCTCGAGCGGAGAGACGTTGACCAGCGGAGGATGGTGGACCCGCCCGCAACCTTGACCGCCACCTCGACCACGCGCCCGTCCGCGAGGGTCACGGTCCGGACGACCTGGGTCACCGGCACGTTCTCTCCCGTGAGGCCGAGCGCCGCCTTCTCCTGGTCGGTGGCGTGGCGCGACGTGACCTCCTCCAGCACCTCTTCCTGCTCCACGCCGAGCCGCTCCGCAGCCAGCTCCCGCGACCCTCCGGTGGACGTTGGCTGAGTCAGCTCCGGCGTCACCGCGATCACATATGCGGGGTAGTAGGAGGTGCTGAGGTGTACTGGCACACCACCGCGGCTGACGAGCCGCCGACGCATGTGGACCGGCGTTCCGGGCGCGACGTCGAGACGTGACGCGATCAGCTCGTCGGCACCGGTGGTGCCGACTTCGAGGATTTGAGAGGTCTCGCCGGCGTCCAGGGCCTTCCCCGTGGCTGCGTGCAGGGCGACCCGCGTCGCGATGTTGTTGCTCGCGGGGCCAGCGACGATGGTGCCGACACCCGCCTTCGGGATCGTCAGGCCCTCCATCTTGAGCATCCGAAAGGCCCGGTTGGCCGTGGTCTGCGCTACGCCGAATTGCTCGCAGACCTGCCTCAGTGACGGCATCGTGTCGCCGGGGCGCAGCTCGCCGCTCTGGATCTGCTGGCGGTAGTGCGCCGCGATAGCCGCATAGCCGGTGCTCTTCCCCGACATGGCTACCCCCTTCCTGTGTGCGCTGCATCTATATGCGCATCGGTGTACCACGAGGCTAACTTACGTACACCTCTAACGCTACCACTAGCGCTATGGATCGATAGTGGTCTACATTGGGGGTAGCGACCGAAGAGCAGCGCGTAATGGCGGCCTGACGGCATCGCGATGCCGGTGAAAGCCCGGAAGGGTCCCGACAGGGGCATGGCGGCTGGCGCCTTGGCAGTCCAGACGGTGGGCCACCGACCTACCCACGCGAGCACGCTCGCGGAACCGGTGGCGCCCTGGAGGGATCAGCCCGGCCTCTGCCGGGCCGGCCGTTCGACTCGGCCGCAGGGCACTGGTGCGCGCCCCGCCCCTACGCGTGCGCGCACCTCAGCAAAGCGGCCCGGCGGGAGCTCTCACCCTCCCGGCCGGGCCTGACGGACACCACCTGACGTCACCAGGAGATCCGCTGATGAGCAACCGTACCCGTACCCGTGCCGACCGCCGCGCGCGTCGCGCGGCCCTCCGCCGCATCGTGCGGGCCCGCACCCGCACCCAGCGCGCGGCCGCCCGGATCGCCCGGACCGGTGTCGGCAGCCTCGCCACCCACGCCGTCGCTGCCGGCCTCACCATCCGCGAGGCCCGGTCGGCGGCCGGGACGATGCGCCGGTGCGCGGCCCGCCTCGGCATCGAGGGCACCGCGGGGGTCTCGTACGCCGGGCGTGCCCCGGCCCGCGCCTGCCGCCGCTACACGGTCGGTGAGGCGGCCCTGATCGCCGCCGACTACGCCAAGCGCGCCCGCAGGGCGGACTACCGGGCGATGGCCGCGCGTGTCGTCCGCGCCGGCCTGGCGGCCGCGGCCTGACCCCCCCACCGCTGCGGCGGCCCCCCGGGGCACCGGCTCCGCCTCCGGGGGACCGTCGCGCGACCAGCACCACCCCGACCCCATCCACCGACCGAGAGGAGCACCGATGGCCATCGAGCTGGACCCGGAGCGCGAGGCCGCGATCCAGGACGCCTGGGCCGCCGAGACCCGCCTGCACGAGGCCGAGCAGTGGCGACGCCGGGTCACCGACATGGGCCAGGTCGAGCCCGCCTTGCGCGAGCTCGACGACGCCCGCCGGGCCGCCGCTGCGGCCTGGGACCGCGTGCACGAGGAGTACCTGAAGGCCAAGAAGCGGGCCGGGGACGCCGAGGACGCCTGAGCCCAGGCACGGCGCGGCCCCGAGACGGAGTCAGCGTCTCGGGGCCGTGTTCGCCCCCACACCGAATCACCAGGAGGACGACCTCATGGACCGTATCAACGAACCCCCCGAGGACCCCGCCGAGAAGCCTGCCGCCTGGGTGGAGGACCTGGCGCACGAGCGGCTGGTGGAGCTGACCCTGACACACCTGCGCGCCGCCGAGCAGGCCGCCGAGGCGGCGGAGGCCGCCCGCACCCTGGCCCGCGGCCGTGACCCCCGCACCCGACACTGACCCCCCCCCGTACGCCACGGTCCCCGGAGGACGCACCCTCCGGGGACCCCGTAGCACGGAAGGATCCACCGCGTGAAGAAGTCCCGCGCCACGGTGCGCACGGTAGCGAACTGGGCGCCGCCCCTGGTGCTCACCGGTATCTCCCTCGGCTGGAGCGTGTACGCGATCGGTGACCTGCTCGACGACCAGGCGGCCGCCGGCCTCGCCTACTCCGCCGCCGGGCTGTATGACGCGATCTGGCTGTACGCCCTGTACCAGGAGCACGAGCACCGCCGCCAAGGCTCCGACGGCCGCACGCCGCAGGTCCTCGGCTGGGCCTTCCTGGTCGTCTCCGTCGGCATCCTGTTCTGGCACGGCTGGGAGGCGTCCAACCTCCTGGCCGCCATCGTCGGAGCCCTGATCCCCGTCCTGTCCAAGCTGACGCTGAAGATGGCCGCAGACGCGGACGCCGTCCGGATCAGCCCGGACGCGCAGCGGACGATCGACGCCATCCGCGCCGGCACCCGCGACCGCGTCGCCGTCGCCCGCGTCACGACATGGGCCAAGGCGACCGGGTACACCGTGGACGCCGCGCTGCGCCGCTCGGAGTACGCGGCCCGAGGCGAGGCGCAGCGCACCCACCACGAGGCGCACGCGGCCTACGTGGAGGTCGTCACCGACAACCCGGTCCCGGCCCTCGAGGGCGGCGAGGGCGGCGAGGGCGGCACTGTGCCGGACGACTTCGGGCTCATCACCGACGAGGACCTGAAGGCGTTCCTCAACGGCCCTCAGCGGGTGACCGTGCCGGACGACGAAACCGCAGGTGGCACGCCCCACGACGCCCACGAGGCCGATGGCCCGGCACGCGTGCCCGGCACGGTCGACGAGAAGGCCCTGGCGCTGCTCGCCGCCGAGGTCTACGCGGCCCTGTGCACCGAGCTGCCCAACGAGGAGCGGCCGCCCTCCCTGCGCGCGTTCCGCGCCCGGATGCGGGACGAGATGCGCGCCCGGGGACTGCGCGGCTCCACCGCCCTGGTGGACCGCCTGTACCGGCACGAGAAGGCCCTCGCCGGCCACGGCAGCACCACCGGCCAGGAGGAGGGCTGATGGAGAAGCGGCCCGAGGCGCGCCCCGGCTGCGACGCCTGACCAGCAACAACCCCTCGAGGGGCGGCCCCAGCGGCCGCCCCTCGCCGCGTCTGGTGCTGCTGCTGCCGCTCCCGGCCCTCCCCTCACGGGCCGGGAGCGGTTGCGGGACCACCAGCCCGCCCCCCGACCACGCCCGACACGGCACGACCACGGAGGACACCGTGACCGAAATCAACCGGCGAGACGCCGACTATGCGCGGCTGCTGGACCTGGACGTCCTGACCGCCTGGACCCTGGACCGGCAGCGCGTGCACCACGCCGACGCCGCCGCCTACGAGGAGATCCTGGCCCTCTTCCAGGCCGCGCTGCGCTCGGAGGTCGTCGAGGGCGACGGCCGCCTGTCCGCCCCGCTGAGGGCCCGCAAGGTGGAGAAGCACCTGAAGGCCGCCATCAGGGCCGCCCGCCGCCAGGAGGCCGCCATGGAGCGTTTCCGGCTGGCGGCCGCCGCCCACCAGGCGCACGTCCGGGCCCTGCCCGAGAGGCGCGCTGCGAAGGCCGCCCGGAAGGCCGGCCGCCGTCAGGCCCTCGCCGCCGGGGTCACCAAGTCGCTGCACAAGAGCACGGCCGCGTTCGTCCCGGCCCCGACCGGGGACACCAGCCCGGCCCCGGCCTCCGAGCCCGGTCGTCCGGCCGCACGCAGCATCAACGACCTGTGGAACCAGCGGAGGGGCGCGTGAGCGAGATCGTCACTCCAGAGCAGCGCCGCTACGCAAACCGGGTCCGGCATTTGCAGGCGAGGCAGCAAGCAAACCTCGCCCGAGGTCCGAAGGGGCTCGCCGCCGTCTGGTGGGACCACGCCCGAGCGATCGCCACCCGCGCCGAGCGGGAGGGCGACCCGGCGCTGTGGGACCACCTGGCCCGGACGCTGGAGAACTGGTGCCAGCAGGCCGAGCAGCGCGAGCAGCAGCGCTACGCACAGTAACCGTCATCCTCATCATCACCGGGCCGGGCCGGGCCTCGCGTGCGCATAATGCGGGCGCTCGGGCGAGCGGGCGCGCGGGCGCGCGAGGATGCCCCGCCCGGTGACCGACTGTCAAGGAGCGTCCGCGTGGACGACGACAACGTGATCACCATGCGGCCGAGGTCACCGGCCTCGCCGGGCCTCCCGCCGCTCCCCCCACCGCCCCGGCGGCCCGAGCCGCCCCCGACCGCCCCGCCCCCGGACCCTCCTCCGGGGGCGGTTTCCGTTCCCACCAGCAACGGCCGCCGGTCCGCCGCCGACTCCCTCGCCGCCGCGACCGCTCCGGACCTCCCGCCGCTCCCCGACCCGCCGCCCGTCCCGGCGGCATTCCGTGCGGACGGCCTCGACGACGAGGACGAGGGGGAGGAGATCGGCATGGGGGCGCTGAGCCTGGCGGCGATCCTCGCTATCGCGCTGGCCGCGCTGCGTGGCACGGCCAGCGCCATCACCGACTGGCGGCAGCGCCGCATGGAGCGGGCAGCCGAGGCCGCGCCGCTGCGCGCCGCCCGCCGCAAGCTCGCCGAGGCGCGGATGCGGGCCGACGCCGCCGGCATCAGCGGCGGAGGGGGAGGCCGCGGCCGCATCCCCTCCAGCCACGAATACGGCCGCCGCGCCCTCGGGGGCGGCGGAGGCTCCTCCGGCCGGTCGTCCGGCGGGGGGACGTCCCGCAGCAGCTCGCCCTCGGGGAGCGCCGGCACCGGCCCGGGCCGACGGAGCGGAGGGGGCGGCACCGGTCCCTCGGGGGCGGGCTCGTCGACCAGGAGCACGGGCATGGGCACCGGCCCCGGCAAGGGGCGCGGCTCCGGGCCGGGGAGCGGCACCGGCTCCCCGGGGACGCTGACCAAGGACACGGGCAAGGGCACCGGCAAGGGCTCGGGCGCGCCGGGCGGCACCGGCTCCTCGGGGTCGGGAGCGACCGGCAGCGGAGGACGTCGGCCGGGTCTGCTCGACAAGCTCACCGGGCGCGGCCGACGACGCCGCAGCAGCACACCGTCCGCGCCCGGCACGGGCCCGGGCTCGCCGGGCGGCACCGGCTCCCCGGGGGCGCTGACCAAGGGCCGGAGCGTGGGGGCCGGGTCCTCGAGGGCCCGCGCTGCGGGCTCGTCGACGGACACCGACACCGGCCGCGTCACCCTCGGGGCCGCCCTCGTGGACGAGGCCCACCGCCGCGCCGAGGAGCGCCTGCGCCGGCGCCGTGAGACCCCCGACCCACCGGTCTTCCGCCGGGTGCCCCGGAAGGGCGACGGGAGCGGCGAGGAGACGGCCGGGGAGCCGGGCGATGGCACCAGCACCGGAGGCCCTGAGACGGGCGCTGCGGGGTCGTCTGCGGCCGACCAGCCCTCGGGGGCCGCCTCGGGCACGGACAGCGCCGGAGGGGAGTCCTACGGGCCTCCGGGCGGCGGCCGCCGCAACCCCTGGGACTCCCTGTTCGAGGCCATGTGGGACGCGCAGGTGACCTGGACCGTGGAGCGCGTCGACCGGCCCGGCGACGCCGCTCCGCGCTGGGAGCCCGCCGCCATCGCCCCCGCCTCGTCCTCCCCGACCGCGACCGCGGCCGGGACCACCACCGCCACGACGAAGGAGACGCGCGTGAGCGCACCGACCCGTGCGCCCCGGCCGACTGTGCCCGGGGTCGCCTCCGAGCACCTGACGGACGTCACCCTCGACGACGTCCTGGACGCCCTGGCGACGTCCAAGAAGAACTGCTTCGCCACCTACGACGAGTGCGCCGCCCTGGTCGACCGGGCGCGGGAGCTGCGGGACGCGATGCGCTCCCTGGCCGTCGAGCTGCGCGAGCGGCACAACATCATCGGCCGTCTCACCAGCGCCGCCCTGGACCGGCTGTCGGAGTCGATGGACGCCCTGGCCCGCCAGGCGGACGCGATGCGCACCCAGTCCCTGCGCGCCGCCGAGGCCGTCGAGCAGGCGCACGACGAGATGCACGACGCCTACCGCCCGGTCCAGCAGGCCGCCGCCGACGCCGGCCTGGCCATGCCCTCCGCCCGCATCCACAACGAAGGATGATCATGAGCGACCTCGTTCCGCGCCCCGTCAACCTGCCCTCCGCCCAAAGCGGGGGCGCCCCGAGCTTCACCCAGCTCGCCGCCCGCACGGCCGCGCTGACCGCCTCCGCCCTCGCCCTGAAAGAGGGCCTGTGGGCGTTGCAGCGCCGCATGGAGCGCGACGCCGACCAGGCCGACCAGCTCGCGGACCTGTGCACCGCTGCCGAGGTCGAGCAGCGGTTCACCGCCCTGATCACCGAGGCCGGGGCCGCGCTGCGCGCCGTCGCGGAGGCCTCCGGCGACCTCGCCCGCACCGCTGACCAGGTGCAGCACAACGCGCAGGCACTCCACGACGCTCACCAGGACGAGTACCGGGGCGTATACGAGGCGGTGAACGCCTCCGGGGTCCGGCAGGCCCGCCCCGGCTTCTACCGCACCCGCTGACCCTCACCCGACACCGACCAGCCCACGGGGCCCGGCCACCTACGGCCGGGCCCCGTCCCGTATCCCGAGGGAGGACCCGCCCGTGACTGCCGAGACCGTCACCCCCGCCAGCCCGGCCGCCGACGCCCGGCGGCCGCTCTCCCCGCCCGCCGCCCGCCGCCTGGCCACCGTCGAGCGCATCGCCTACGGCGCCGCCGGCCTCGCGACCGCCATCGGCCCGAGCACCGACCTGTGGCAGCTGCACGCCGCCGCCCTCGGCACCGGCGCCGGAGTCCTGTACCGCCTGTGGACCCGGGCCCGTGACGACGGCGGCGCACGGCTGCTCACCTCCGCCTACCGGGCGCTGCCGGCGCTCGGGCTGTCGACCGCGTACGGGGTCGGCCTGGCCACCCCGGGCACTTCCTGGTGGGAGGTCGCCACGTCCGCCGCCGTCGCCCTCGGCTCCGCCGTCGCCGCGCCCCTGACCCGCTCCCGGGGCGTGCGCCACGCTGCCGAGACCCTGCCCGTCACCGTCGCCGCGCAGCAGCCCTCACAGCCCGACGAGGAGGACTACGGCACCGGCTACCTCGGTGACCTCGCCCGGCACTGGGCCGCCGCTCCCGCGACCGGGGACACGCGGCTGTCCCACATCCGCCAGTACCGGCCGGACGCCCCCGATTTTGAGGCGATCATCCTGGCCCCGCCCGGCGAGGCCGTCCCCGCCACCCTGGACGCAAGGACGGTGGCCGCCGTCTTCGACGTCCCCGAGGACGTCGTACGGCTCGCCCCGGTCCCCGGGCACGGGCCGGGCCGCCTCGCCGTCCAGGTCGCCCCGACCGAGTACCTGGCCCGCCAAGGCAGGCGGTCGCCGGCCGACGAGCTGACCGCGCTGTGGGAGGCGCGGGTGTCCTCCCCGAGGGGCGTCGCCCCCGGGGTGGAGCTGGTCGCCCACCGCTTCGAGGCCGACCGCATCGTGCTGCGGGTGGAGGCCCCGGACACCGAGCTGCTGCGCCTGCCGCGGCTCCCCCTCGCTCGCGCCCTCGGGCTGGAGGACCCCGAGCTGCTGATGGTGGAGACCGACGGTATGGCCCGGGGCGTCGTCACGATCTACGCCCAGCACCCGCTGATGACCGTGCGCGAGGCCACCGCCGACGACCTCGTGATGGACGCACAGGGCCGCATCGCGATCGGGCTGCGCCACGACGGCCGCCCGGCCCGCTGGCCTCTTTGGGACCCCGAGTTGGGCGCCCTGACCGATCTCCTCGTCGGCGCCCCCGGCTCCGGCAAGAGCGTCACACTGCTGACCTTGATCACTGCCGAGCGGCTCAGCGGGGTGGTGTCTGTCGTCGCGGACGCGCAGGACGGCATGTCGCTGCCGGAGGCGGAGGGCCGCACGTACCACTTCGGTGCCGGGGTGGCCGAGTCCGCGGCGACCCTGGCGGCGTTCTCCGCCGTTGCCTCCTACCGGCAGCAGGAGTCCGCCGCCCGCGGCTGGGGCTCGTTCGTACTCGGCAAGCCGTGGCCGCTGGCCATCCTGACGATGGACGAGATCAACCGGCTGATCGCGGAGGACGCCGGGCACCCCGCCCCCTTCCGCAAATGGGTCTCGGGGATGCTCGGTGCCGGGCAGATCACCTGGCGCAAAGTGGGCATGGGCGTGCGGATCGCTGGCCAGTCCATCCACCTCCAGGACCTGGGCGACTCCGAGAAGATCCGCGCCAACGCGAAAAACGGCAGCGTGTGGCTGGGCCGGGTCAACTCCAGCATGACCCGCTCCATGGCGACGGACATGACGACCGGCACCGTGGAGGTCACCCCGATCCCGCAGCACTTCGGGGTCAGCGGCTCAGCGGAGCTGGAGGCGGCATGGTCCGGCGAGGAGGCCCCCACCGGGCCGACGACCGCCGGTACCGCCTGGCTCATCCAGTCCGGGCACCCCACCCTGACCCGCACCTGGCGCGCGGAGAAACAGAACCGCACCTATCCCGGGCTGATCGCCTTGATGGAGTCCGCGCCGATGCCCGGCTTTACCCCGGCCGAGGCCGACGTCTTCCGCCGCGCGTACGACGAGGGTCTGACCATGGCCCTGGCGCTGCTCGACGGCTGGGACGGCAAGGGCGAGGTACCCGGCGCGACCGTCGAGGACGGCGCCGGCGCCACGGCCGCGGCCTCCCGCGTCCCCGCCCCGCCAGCCTCCGCCCGCACCCTGCGGGATGACGTCCTGGACGCCCTCGCCGACGGGCCGCTGCGCACCCGGGAGATCCGCCAGCGGGTCGGCGTCGGCACCGAGGGAGGACCCGCCGCCGGGTCCGTCGACAACGTCCTGACGAGGCTGGCGGAGGCCGGGCTCGTCGCCCGCGTCGGACACGGCGTGTGGAAGCGCCTCGAGGCCGCCGACGCCCCCGCCAACCCGTCCTGATCCCGCGCACCCCTCGCCGGGCCCCTGAGCGCGCCGTACGACGGCCGCCAGGGGCCCCGGCCGTTTCATCCGGAGGACCCTGTGACCGCCCTCAGCGCCGCCGTGCAGGCCCCGGAGCGGGCCGCCCCGGCTATCACCCCCGACCGGCCCCCGCGCGGCCTGGACGCCCGCCTTGCGGACGTCGCCGCCCGCATGGACGACCGGCTCACCCTCGCCGCCCTCGCCGTCGACGTGCGCCTCCCCGACGTCGGGCCGGTCGACCTGGTCGACGTCGTCCGCGCCCCTGACCAGGTACCGCCCCCGTCCGTCGGCCTGTACCCGACCCCGGTCGCCGCCGTTCTGCAGCGCGCTCACCGCCGCCTGGAGCGGGACGGCTGGTGCGCCGGGGCCACCGTCGACGAGGACGGCCGCCGCTGCCTCTACGGGGCGCTGCGCGCCGAGGCCACCAGCCCGGCCGAGCTGGACGCCGCCCTCGCTGTCCTGCTGGAGACGATTCGCTGGCACGCCCCTGACGCGCAGTCGGTGCCCGACTTCAACGACCGGTGGGCCGGTCCCCGCACGCCGCTGCGCGTGCTGGAGCAGGCCGCCGACCTCGCTCACGCCCGCAGTCTCTGATCAAGGAGCAACCATGACACTTCACCGCGCTGTCGCCTGCGACGCCGCCGACCGGGCCGGGCTCCTGGTGGCCGTCCACGGTGACGACGAGTGGGGTTTCGAGGACGACGCCCTTGTGGTCTTCCGCCTGACGATCGCCGCCCCGGAGTACGGGCCTGCCGGCGAACGGCTGTGGCCCGTACTCGACACCGTCACCGGCCTGCGCCAGGACGACCCCGCCGCCATCGCCGACCACCCGGCCGTGCAGGACCTCACCGCCAGCCTGCTGGCCCAGAGCCGCCTCACCCGCCCCGCCGTCGACGGCGGCACCGAAGCGGCCGACGCCGCTGACGACGGCCCGCGGTGCGCCGGGTGCGGCTGCACGGAGAAGCGCCCGTGCCCCGGCGGCCGCAGCGGGACCCCACCGACCCCGAAGGCCGGGATCCGCGCCGTGCCGACGTCGGGCCGCTGACCGTCGTCTGCCCCATCAACCACCCGCGCGAGCACTTGCACGTGCTCGGCGCCGTCTGGGCCGGGCGACCACGACCGCATCGTCACGCACGGCCTGGAAGTCCGGCAGTCCGGCAACCCGGCAGTCCCAGACCCCGGCACTGCGGAAATCAGGTACTGCCGGACTCTGTAAGTCGGGAAGTCGGGCCAAGCCTCCAGATCCGCCGCTCGCGCCCGCTGCCGCCTGCCGTCGACAGCTTCCGCTTCCGCAGTGCTCCAGGCCGGACCCGCTGACCGCCCAACAGCTCCCCTCTTCTTTCACCCCCAGTCGCACCTGCCGCAGTTGACTCTCTTCGCGCATCGACCTATCGTCACCATCCGTTCAAGATCACGAGCGGATGGACAAAGGTACGTCCCCTGCGGGGACGTACGCGGCCCTCGGCCGCGAACGACCGGGGAAGGGGGGGGCGGCGGTCGATGGCCTGGGTCACCGGCATCGTGGATGACGAGCAGGTCGAATACCGCCTCACCGGTCACGCCGGCTGCTACGTCCAGCACGACGGCGAAGGCCTCGCCGAGTTGGCCCAGCCGGCCGCCGACGGCCAGGTCGACTACCGCATGGACGCCGCCGAGGACGGCACACTCGTGTGGATCGGCGAGGGGCTCGTCGCGGTCGGCCAGACCCCGGGCACGGTCCTGGACGAGGCGGGCAAGCGGGCCGCCCGGGCTCTGGCCAACGGCGTCCACCCCGTCACCGGCGAGCAGCTGGTACGCCCCGAGCTGCGCGCGCACCCGCGCGCCAAGCTGACCGGCGCCCGGCTGGTGGAGGCGATCGAGGCGGCCGCCGAGGCCGCTGGCTGCGAGTCGGCCGACCTGTTCGCTGGCAAGCCCAAGCAGGCGAAGAAGTGGGCGACGCTCGCGCGGATGGTGCACCAAAAAGGCGAGCGGCACCGGCTGCAGGTCGACTCCCTGCACCGCCTCGCCCGCGCCGCCGGGCTCGCCCTGGAGGACATCTACGACGCCGAGGAACTCGCCGAGGCCCGCGCCCACGAGGGCGAGCGGGTCAGCGTCCGCATCCGCGCCTACGACGTCGTCGCCGACCTGCCCAAGAGCGACTCCACCCTGTGGGCGTTGCTCGCCGAGCGGCACGAGAAGGAGTTCCGCGCCCTGGTCCACCAGGCCAAGCGGGAGGCTTTCGCCGAGCTGGAGCGGTGGATCGGCTACGGCCTGGCGAGCGAGGACGGCACACTGCACCGCATCGCCACCGGCGGGCTGCTCGGCTGGAGCGTGGAGCACCAGTCCGCCCGCCCGGTCGACGACACCCCCGGCGACCCCCACCTGCACGTCCACATCGTCATCGTCAACATGGCCCGCTGCGAGGACGGGCAGTGGCGGGCCATTGCCAACGGCGGCATGGACCTGCACCGGCACGCCAAGGCCTTCGACGCCCTGTTCAAGGCGCGCGTGCGGGCGCTGGCCCACGAGCGGTTCGGCGTGCGCTACGCCCGCTCGCCGCGCACCGGCGCGTGGGAGGTCGAGGGCATCCCCGAGCCGCTGCGCGACCACTACTCCCGCCGCGCCGCCCAGGTCGACGCCATCGCCGGCGCGGACGCCAGCCGCGAGGAGAAGCTGCGGGTGTCGGCCGCGACCCGGCACGCCAAGCACGACACCGGCGCCATCGACCTGCGCGCCACCTGGCGCCGGCGGGCCGAGGACCTTGGCTACGACGTCGACGCGATGATCGCGGCCGCCGCCCCCGGCCCGCCCGGCCCCGGCGGGCCGCTAGCCGCGGCCGGGCCTGACGGGCCGCGCACCCCCTCGCCCGAGCAGATCGCCGCCGAGGTGTTCGACCCGGAAGGCGGGCTGACCGCGTTCGACAAGGAGTTCAGCAAGGCCCAGCTGCTCGCCCGGGTCGCGGACGCCTGCCCGCTGGGCCTGGAGGCGGCCGAGCTGGAGGCCTTGGCGGAGCGGGTGCTCGCGGTCAAGGGATACGTCAGGGCGCTGCCGCCGCGCGGCTCGCAGCTGATGGCCCACACCGAGCGGTACACCACCCGCGACATCCTCGCAGCCGAGCGGATCATCGTGGAGCAGGCTCGGGCCCGCTACGCCGACGGCTCCGCCCGCCTGAGCCCGGAGCAGGCGGCGGCCGCCGTCTCCGTGTTCGAGGTGGCCGCCGGATTCCCCCTCGCCGCCGAACAACGCCGCGTGGTGCAGCGGCTGCTGACGGCCGGGCACGGCGTGGACGCCGTCATCGGCGTCGCCGGATCCGGCAAGACGAGCCTGATGGAGGCCTGCCGGATCGGCTGGGACGCAGTCGGCCTGACCTATGCCGGCGCCTCCCTGTCGGCGGTGGCCGCGCAGAACCTGTACGAGGGCTCCGGCATCCCCTCCTCCACGGTTGCCACCTGGCTGCAGCGCATCCACGAGGGCACCGGCCTGGCGGGCATCGATGTCCTGGTCCTGGACGAGGCGGCGATGACCGACGACCGGTCCATGGCCGCGCTGCTCACCGAGGCCGCCCGCACCGGCACCAAGGTCATCGCGGTCGGCGACCCGCAGCAGCTGCAGGCCATCGGCCCCGGCGGCGGCTTCGCCGAGGTGCACCGCCTGGTCGGCGGCGAGATCCTCACGGTCAACCGGCGCCAGAAGGACGCGGGCGAGCGGGCCGCGCTGGAGATCTGGCGCACCGGCGCCCGTGAGCAGGCCCTGCACCTGCTGGCCGACCGCGGCCGCATCCACGCCACCGACAGCGCCGACGACGCCCGCCGCTCCCTCCTCACCGCCTGGAACCAGGCCCGCGCCCGCTACGGCGACGCCTACGACCTGCTCGACAACCTGGTGGTGCTGGCCGCACGCAACCACGACGCCGACCTGCTGAACGCCGGAGCGCAGGCCCTGCGCCGGGCAGTCGGCGAACTGGGCCGCGAGCACCGCTACGCCCTGCCCGGCGGCGACCACCTCGCCCTCGCCGTCGGCGACGTCGTCCGGGTGCGCGCCAACGACTACCGCTCCCGCCGCGGCGCCGGCCCCGACGTCCTCAACGGCTACCGCGCCGTGGTCACCGACATTGCCGACGACCATCGGGTGCAGATCACCTGGCGGCGTAGGACCAGCGACGGCACGACCCGCACCGGCCAGGCCTGGCTGACCCCCGACCAGATCACCGCCGGGGCCCTCTCCCTGGGCTACGCGATGACCATCGCCGCCTCCCAGGGCCTGACCTGCGACACCGCCCTCGTCTACGGGCTGGGCGCGAACGCCTACGCCCTCTACCCCGGCATCACCCGCGCCCGCACGGCCAACCACCTGTGGCTGCCCGCCGCCGCCCTGGAGGACCCGGAAATCCGGGCCCGGCTCGGCGATCCCCGCGACGAGGCCGAACTCCTCGAGCGCGCCCTGCAGGCCTACACCGCCCTGCTGCGCCAGGACCGCCCCGACGTCATGGTCAGCGACCAGCTGCGCGCCGCCCCCTCGCCGGCCGCCCCGCCGGCTCCCGCGGTCGGCGAGCCCGCCTTCCCGGCCTGGGACGACCACGACGCCCGCCCGTACGGGGCGCTGCCCAGCGCCCGGCTGGAGGCGCGGCTGGCGAAGACGCTGCACGCGGCCGCGGCCGCCGAGCACGCCGCCGACGAGCAGACCCGCAAGGCACAGGAGCTGGCGGCCGCCGCGGCCGAGCAGCCCAGTGCCGGACAGCGCACCGCGCAGGCCGCGGCCGCCGTCCTCGCCGAAGCCGACCGGCTCGCCGCCATCGCCCAGCAGGCAACCGGCACCGCCCGCCTCGCCGCGGCCACCGTCGCGCAGGCCGAGAGCATCAAGGAGAGGATCGAGGCGGCTTCCGGCCGCAGCCGGATCGCGCTGTGGCTGGCCAGCACCTCCCGCGCCGAGCAGCAGGCCCTGCTCGCCCACTACACGCGGCAGCTGGCCGACGCACAGGAAGAGCAGCGGCGCGCCGAGCACGCCGCTGCCGCCGCCCGCCAGCAGGCCTGGCAGACGCTGCGCACCTCCCCCTACGCGGAGGCCCTCCGCGCCCAGGGCGCGCTCGGCGAGGCTCCCGACGACCCGGTGGTCATGCGGCAGCAGTTCGCCGCGATGCGCGCCCACCTGCCCGCCCTGGCTACGCAGATCGACACCGCACGCGCCGAGGCCGCCCGGCAGGCCCGCCACGAGGCCGTCGCGCTGCGCGCCCAGGCCCACGAGTTGCGGGCGGCCGCCGAGCAGCTCCAGACCGAACAGCAGCTGCGCCGGCAGATCAGCGCCCAGGCCCCGCAGCGGCACGCGGCCGAGGAGGCGGCACGCGACGCCGCGCTGCAGCGAGAGCGGCGACAGAACGCGCTGCGCGCCCGGCAGGCCCAGCGCTGGCACCCGCAGCAACACCTGCGGGGCCGTAGCCCCATTGGCAGGTGACACCGAATACGTAACCGGTGAGACCGGCTACACGGCCCCGCACCTATCCGGGGACCGGACGACTTCACGGCGAACGTCTGGGGCCCGCCCGGGCGCGGAATCAAGCGCTGTGCAGTCCCGCCGGGGCGGTGGTGGGAGTCAGGGCGAGGCCGTAGAGCCGCTCCCGGATGTGGCGCACGAGGAGCGAGTCCGCGCCGTGGATGTCGGTGGCGATCGTCAGCAGCTCGGCGCCCAGCCCCGGCCGGTCGCTTTCCGGCGGCATGGCCCGCCACAGGCTGTAGGCCCGTCGGGTGGCCGCCTCGACGTCCGGATGCTTCGGGCCCTGGATGGTGACCCGGAGCTGCACGGCGTGCAGGTACCAGGCCAGCCCGGTGGCGTGGTCGCCCATCAGCGCGGCGATGTAGCCGCGGACCTCGCGGACCTGGACGGTGTGCAGGTGGCTCTCGCCGTACTCGGCGGTGGTGTCCAGGTCCAGTTGGGCGGCCAGCGCGGCCGCGTCCTGCAGGCGGCCGTCCTGGGCGACTTCCGCGACCTTGGCGAGCCGGGCGCGCAGGGTTTCCGGACGCAAACCCTCCGGGACGGTTGCCGTACCGGGGGCGGCCGTGGCCCAGAACTCCGGCGTCACGGTGCCCCAGGGACGGTAGAGCGGCTCGGACATGGATGAACTCCCCTGCTGCGGTACGACGTTCACCAGTCCACCACGCGGCGGACTTGGGTGATGCGGGTCATGTAGCTGGTGCTGTTGCGCCAGCTGCTGTAGGTGACGATGCGGGTCTTCAGGCCCGTGCGCGGCGCCTCGATCAGCAGTCCGTCGCCGATGTACATGCCCACGTGGCCGGGGCTGGCGTCGGAGCCGTCCGAGCCGGGGGTGAAGACCAGGTCGCCCGGCTTGGGGTGGTCGATGTCGACCTGGGTGCCGACGTTGATCTGCTCGTAGGTGGTGCGCGGAATGCCGATGCCGGCCGCCCTGTAGGCCTGCTGCACCAGGGAGGAGCAGTCGCACCAGTGGGCGGGGTCCTTGCCCAGGGCGTCGGTGCAGTCGCCGCCCAGGTGGTACCAGCCGCCGCGCTGCTTCAGCGCCCACGCCACCGCGATGCGCACCTGCTTGGGTGTGCCGACGGGCAGTTCGTAGCCGGCGGGCAGGGTGCCGTCCTCGCTGGAGGCCGGGGCGGCGAAGGCGGCGGACATCTTCATGATGTTCTGCACGTAGTGGTAGGTCTGCCCGCCGGCGAACGAGGGCGGCGGCACCCCCTTGTACTGGTCGACCCGGCCCCAGCCCGCGTTGTACGCGGCCAGGGCGAGCTCGATCGGGGCGCCGTTGTAGTCGGGGTGGGCCTTGGCCTTCTTCAGCAGGGAGCACATGAACCTCCCCTGGGCGGGGATGGCGTCGGCCGGGTCCCACACATCCTTCTTGCCGTCGTGGTTGCCGTCCACGCCCCAGGTCGCCCAGGTGCCGGGCATGAACTGGGCGATGCCCTGGGCGCCGACACCGGAGCGCGCACTCGGGTTGAAGCCGCTCTCCTGCTTCAGCTGAGCGGCCAGCACCGCCGGGGAAAGGCCTTCGCTGCAGTCGGCGGCCGCCTGCAGGATCAAAGGCGCGTATGCGGAGGGCACGCCGCCCCCGCCGATGCGCAGCCCCCCGATGGGGTTGCCGACGCTGGTGTCGTCATCGCTGAAGGTGGCGATGAGCAGCACCACGCCCAGGCCGAGCGCGACCGGTGTCATGACGAACCCCACACCCAGGGCCATCAGCAGGCGTCTGGCCGCCTTGCCCCCCATGCAGTCCCCCTCCTGGCCTGCCCTCAGGTTTGCTTTCCCAAATCACCAATTCGGGCAGCGGTATGGGAACCGGTGCTCGAATCCGTGCGTGATGAAGTGTGACAGTACGGCATCCCTGCATCTCAGTGAGGCGGGGGAAACTCCCTTGAGGGGCATATGACTTCCGCGTGTAAGGTTCCAGTTCAGGGGTGCGGTAACCGCAGCTGCGGGAGTGGTTAGCCTACGCAAACGCCGAAAGGAACGTACGGGGGAATTCGTGGGCAAACAATCTGTTCCGGCTCCGGTGCTGCCTGCGGGGGCACGGCTCGTGGTACCCGTGATGGCCGCCACCGGCGGCAGCGGCCGCACCACCGTTGCGGGCTTGCTGGCCTCGGGCCTTGCCGCCAGCGGCTCCACCGTGGTCCTCGACCTCGCCCCGCGTCTGTCGTCGCCCTGGCCCGCCCGGCTCGCCGAGCAGGGCGTCGGCGGGCTGGCGGTGCTGCCGCCCGACCAGCCCCTGACCCGCAGCGCCGTGCAGCAGGCCTGCGCCGTCAACACCGGCGCGAACGGCGCCCGGTGGCAGGTGCTGTCGGACGGGCGGGAATGGCACACTCAGCCGCTCGCACTGCCCGAGCCCCCGGCCGCCTGGTACCAGCTGGCCGCGATCGGCGGCTGGCAGATCGTCATCGCCGACACCGTGCACCCGCTCGCCCACGACATCCTCGCCGCGCGCTGCGCCGGCGAGCTGGGGCAGACCCGCGGCTGGTACGAACTGCCCTACACGGTGCCCGTGGTGTGCGCGGCCGCCACCGCCGACGGCATCCGGGCCCTGCAGCAGGCCGTGATGGCCCTGCACGCCGAGGGCCTTCCCCTCCAGCACACGGTCGTCGTGCTGGCCGACACCGCGCACGGCCGCCCGCCGGCCGCCGTGCGCGCCGGGGCCACCATGCTCACCGCCCGCACCGCCGCGGTGGTGCACCTGCCCTACGACCCGCAGATCCGCGCCCACGGCCTGAACACCGCCCGCCTGCGCTCACGCACCCGGCAGGCGGCCGCCCAGCTCACCGGGGCCGTCCTCGCCGCGGCGCACACCACCTGGGGCCGGCCGCTCCCGGACGCGCCGCAGCCCGCCCCACTCGCTCCCGCAGTCACCGCTTCTTGACGAGGAATCGGAAAATGAGCCAGCTCCTGACCACCCTGCACACCGCCGCCGCCGATCCGCAGTGGCACACCCTCGCCGACGCGGTCCCCGGGGTCACCCCCGAGATGCCCAAGGACGTCGACAAGCCGGTGCAGAAGATCCTGAACTGGACCGCCGGGCTCGGCCTGGCGGGAGCCGTCCTGGGCGGCCTGCTCGGCTGGGCCGCGGTCGCCGTCGGCCACAACAGCGAGCGGGCCGCCCTGGCCGCACGCGGCAAGCAGGCCATCCTGTGGAGCCTGTTCGGCGCCGGCGGCATCGGCGTGACCGCCGCGCTGGTGACCACCTTCTACAACATGGCCAAGTGAGGCAGGACGTGGTGAGCGACAGCAAGACCCGCAAGGCCCGGCTCACGCTCGCCGCGCTCGGCGTCCTGGCGGCCGGCGCGCTGATCGGCGGCGGGGTGACCGCGGCCGCGCTGCTGGGGGATGACGACCCCAAGCCGGGCAAGGCGTCGTCCGCGCCGACCACGGCGAAGCCGACGGCGTCTTCCACCGGCGAGCAGGCGGCGATGACCCCCGACAAGGCCCGCAAGCTCGTCTTGGAAAAGCCCACCGGCCAGAAGAACGGGCTGTCCACGGGCTTCTCCAAAGGGCCCGTCGGAGCGGTCTCCACAGCCGTGTACTTCTGGGAGGAGTACGCCTTCCTCGACGACCAGAAGGCCCGCCAGCAACTGGAGGCGATCGTCTCCCCGGACGCGGACGGCTACATCGACGAGCAGATCTCCGAGGTGCGCAAGCTGCGCGAACAGGTCGGCCTGCCGCCGTCCGGCGGCACCCCGGCCGGAATCACCTTCAGCACCACGGTCAACGCCGTGCGGGCCACCTCCCTGACCGGTACGGGCGGCAAGGTCGTGCAGGTCTGGATGAACTACGACCGCTACGCCACCAAGGCCGACGGCAGTCCGGACGACGAACCGCTCAAGGACCAGGACACCGACCTGCTGCTGAAGTGGCAGGACGGCGCCTGGAAGATCACCAATGAGCCGCAGTACTGGAAAAAGCGTTCCTTCCCGCGTGCCTACTTCCCCGACTCCCACATCTCCTGGGCAGACGGCTGGCAGCAGGTGAGGCATGCGGACTGAGCGCCGAACCCACCCTCTGGCCCGACTCGTCGTCCTGCTGACCGCCGTTGTGCTGTGCTTCGGCACCAGCCTGAGCACCGCCCCGGCGGCCCTGGCGAAGGACGACCCGAAGTATCACCTCGACTACGGGCCGGACAGCGGTAAACAGTGCCCGGTCGACTGGAGCGGCGGCGCCCCCTGCGGCATCGACAAGCAGGGCCACTACTGCCTCTACGACGAGATCAACGACGAGAGCCTCTGCCGCATGCCCGAGGCCGGCGAGCTGCCGGGCACGATCGGGGAGTGCGAGAACGCCGGCGGGGAGAAGTCGCCGGAGTGCAGCGACGAGACCTGGAAGGCGCTCGAGAAGAAGAAGCTGGAGAAGTGGCGCCAGGCCAACCTCGAGCTGGTGCAGAAGGGCGAGCTCGACCAGGCCGACTTCGACAAGTGGTTCAAGTTCCTGCAGCAGTGCGTCGACAAGGGAACGTCGTTCAGCGCCTGCAAGGAAGCGGCCTACAAGAAGTACGGCTCGGTGGGCGGACAGAGCATCGGCGACTGGGTCGGCAAGAAGATCTCCCAGCTGGCGCGGGACGCGCTGGAGGAGGCCGCCCAGTACGTCGGCAACGCGGTGGTGTGGCTGCTGGAGCAGTTCGCGGACGTCTTCAACGAGACATCCACGATCAAGCTCGACTCCACCGGCATCAGCGAGCCGATGGGCATCGCCACGGCCGTGTCCGTGGTCCTCGCGGTGTTCCTGCTGCTTCTGCAGTTCGGCAAGGTCTCCCTGTCCCACCAGGGCGGCCCCGCGGCCACCGCCATCTCCGGCCTGGCGAAGTGGGTGGTGATCTCCTCCGCCTACTGGACGGTGACCGTGACCGCGCTCGAGTTCTCCGACGCGATCTCCACCTGGATCATCAACAAGGCGTTCCACGGTGGCGGTGGGAACGCCGCGGAGACCATGAAGGCCCAGTTCGGCAAGATGTTCGGCGGACTGATCACCGGTGGCGGTGGAGCCGCCACGGTCGGCGGGGCCCTGGTCACCGGCCAGGGGGTGGCCTCGTCCGCGGTCGCCGTGGTCATCGTCATCGGCATCGTGTGCATCCTGGCCATCGGCGCGCTGTGGATCGAGATGCTGCTGCGCCAGGCCGGGATCATGATCCTGGTGTCCACCATGCCGATCGTGCTGGTCGGGCAGATGTCGGACGCCACCAAGGACTGGTGGCCCAAGGCCCGGGACGCGCTGCTGGCGCTGATCCTGATGAAGCCGATGATCGTGTTCTGCTTCGCCATCGGCTTCTTCGCCATCGAACAGGGCGAGGGCGTACGGAACATGATCGTGGGCCTGGTCATCTTCCTGATGGCGTGCTTCTGCTGGCCCGTGCTGGCAAAGTTCATGACTTTCTCCACGCTGGGCGCCGGCGCCGCCATGGCGGGCGGGCTGATCAGCTCGCTGGGCTCCTCGGCCGCCTCGCTGGGGGGCGGCTACCGGCCCGAGCTTGCCGGGGCGGGCGCGGTCGGCGGCGGGCCCGCCTACACCCGCGCCCTGGAGCGGGACAACGCCCAGGTCCAGGCCAGCGGCTCCAACGCTCAGGGGGGCGGCGGTTTTTGGACCAACGAGTCGCTCAAGGCCCGTATGAAGGGGCCCGGCGGCCGCCTGGGCACCCGCGTGGCCGGGCCGCTCGGCCTGGGCCTGCAGGTCCTGGCCATGGGCAAGGACGTCCTGGAGTCCGGCATGGCCAACACCGCCGCGCACGCCGGGCTCGACTCCGCCTCCCCCGGCGGCCGGCACGTGGTCATCCCGCCGCGCGGCCCGGACACCGCTGGCCTGCCCCCGGCCGTGCAGGAGCGCGCCCCGCAGCCGCGGCCGGACGCCGCGCCGGTGATCACCGGCCCGCCCAACACCGACGTCCCATCGCCGAGGGAGGGATAGCCCATGTCCAGCCCCACCCCCGTCACCTACGGCGGATGGCAGTCAGAGCGCAGCGGCTTCATGGGCCAGCTGTCCGGGGTCGGCTTCACCCTCGTGGTGGGCGGCTGCGTGCTGCTGCTGACGCCGCTGAACCTGGGCAGCTGGACGGCCGCGTTGGTGTGCGTGCCGCTGGCCGCCGTGCTGTTCGCCCTCGCCTTCGGGCGGGTGCTGGGCCTGAGCGCCGACGAATGGATCCTTCTCGCAGTAAGGCATCAGATCAACGTGGCCACCAGGCGCAACGTGTTCATGTCCGGGGCGTTCGCCCCCCGCTCGAAGACGACCGGGCAGCAGCCGATGGACCTGCCCGGCGTGCTGGCCCGCCTGCGCTTCCTGGAGGCCCCCGACGGCCTCGGCGGTGTGCTGGGCATCTCCCACGACCCGGTCGCGAACACCTACACCGCCGTCGCCCGGATCACCTTCCCTGGCCTGGCGCTCATCGACAGCGACCGGCAGGCCGCCCGGGTCGCCGCCTGGGCGAACTTCCTGCGCAGCTTCTGCACCGAGGACTCGCCGATCGTGCGGATCGCCGTGCACCAGCGGTGCCTGCCCGACGACGGCGCGGCGCTGCGCTCGTGGACGGAGCGGCACCTGGCGCCGGACGCCCCCAAGGAGGCGGTCGCGGCGCTGACGGAGCTGATGGAGGGCGCCGGACCGGCCGCCACCACCCGCGAGACCTACCTGTCGGTCACCCTGTCCGCGCCCCGGGCCCGGCTGGCCATTAAGGGCGCCGGCGGCGGGCAGGTCGGCGCCGCGGCGGTGCTGGTGCGCGAGCTGCACGCGATGCACAGCGCCCTGTCCTCGGCGAGCCTGCAGGTCGTGGAGTGGCTGTCCCCGCGCGCCCTGGCCCAGGTGGTGCGCACCGCCTACGACCCGGAGGCGCAGCTGATGCTCGCCACCCGCAACGCCGCCGCCCAGGCCCCCGACTGGCAGGGCCTGCCGCCCGGCGTGGCCCCGGAGCTGGCCGGACCGGCGTATGCCGAGACCGACTGGGGCACCTACCGCCACGACGGCGCCTGGACCGTCTCCTACCAGGTGCGCACCTGGCCGCAGGCCGACGTGTACGCCACCTTCCTGCAGCCGCTGCTGCGGCCCCGGCAAAACGCCCGCCGCAGCCTGAGCATCGTCTACGAGCCGATCGGGCCCCGCCGGGCCCGCCAGGACCTGGCCCGCGAGAAGGCCAAGCGGGAATCCGCGCGCAAGCTGCGCGCCAAGACCGGCCAGGACGAGTCCGCCGACGAGCTGCTCGAGGCGCAAAAGGCCCGGGCACAGGACGTCGCCCGCGCCTCCGGCCAGGGTGTGGTGCGGATGACCGCCATCCTCGCCGTCACCGTCACCGGCCTGGGCGAGCTGGAGACCGCCTGCGCCGAGCTGCAGGCCGATGCGGCCGCCTCCGGGCTGGAGCTGCGCCGCATGTGGGGCGCCCAGGACGTCGGGTTCGCGGCGGCCGCGCTGCCGCTGGGCCAGGGACTGCCGGATCGGAGGATCGGATTCTGATGCCGTTGCTGTTCAAGCGCCGCGACGGCGGCGACACGGCGCTGAAGGAGTCCGCGTTCGGCGAGGCCACCGGCCTTGCCCGGCGGCCCGTCGAGGCGCCGCCGCCGGCGCCCAGCGCCCGCGACCAGCGCCGCGCGCGGCTGCTGGAGGACCCCGCCACGGTCATGCGGATCGCCCCGAAGAAGGGCTGGGCGCAGCCGTACGCGGGCCGGGCCGCCTCGCTGCCCCGCGTGGAGGTGGTGCGCGCCGACACCGCCAACGCCGCCGGCGCCTACCCGTTCCTGCACGCCGCCTCCCTGCCCCCGGTCGGCGCCTACATCGGGCAGAACACCCTGACCACCGAGGCGTTCAGCGCGCACCCGGCGGTCTGGGTCAAGGAGGGGCTGTGCACCAACCCCAACGTGATGATCACCGGCATCCCGGGCTCGGGGAAGTCCGCGCACATCAAGGCGCTGTGCTTCCGGCTGATGGCCTTCGGCCACCGCACCCTGATCGCCGGGGACGTCAAGGGCGAGTACGCCCCCCTGTGCCGCCACCTGGGGGTGGAGCCGGTCCGGCTCGGCCCCGGCCTGCCCGGCCGCGTCAACCCGCTGGACGCCGGACCGCTCGGCCAGGGCTTGGAGAAGATCAAGGACCCGGGGGAGCTGAACAACCGGCTGCGGGAGATCCACCGCAGGCGGCTGACGCTGCTGAAGGCGCTGCTGGAGCTGCAGCTGCGCCGCACCCTCCTGCCGCAGGAGGAGGAGGCCCTCGACGTCGCGGTGCGCGAGGTCACCGGTGAACTGCACGGGCAGACCCGGCTGGAGACACCCACGCTGCCGCTGGTCTACGACAAGCTGCGCGACCCCACCGACCGCATGGCCCAGGAGCTGCGGGTGCGCGACGGCGAGGTACAGCGGGCCCGCGAGCAGATGGAGTCCATCCGTTCCGCCCTGGGCGCCATGGTCAACGGGCACGTCGCCGGCCTCTTCGACGACCAGACCTCCATCGGCCTGGACTGGGACGCGCCGATCCAGTCCGTGGACATCTCCGCCCTGGAGCAGTACGGCGACGAGACCGTGGCCATGGTGCTCACCTGCGTCTCCTCCTGGGCGCAGGCCGCCATCGACCGGCCCGGCAGCCGGCCGTGGATCGTGGTGCGCGACGAGCTGTGGCGGCAGATGCGCTCCGGCGGCGCCTCCCAGGTCAAGAAGATCGACGCCGACCTGCGGCTGTCCCGCGCCACCGGCACCATCCAGATCCTGGCCACCCACCGCCTGAGCGACTTCGAGGGCGTCGGCGCCGCCGGCTCCGAGGCCGTCAACATCGCCAAGGACCTCATCAGCTCCTGCGAGACCCGCATCCAGCTCGCCCAGGACACCCGCCCCTTGCGCATGACCCGCGAGGCGATCGGCCTGACCGACGCCGAGTGCGACCTGATCGGCTCCTGGGGCGCCGGGCAGCGCGGCCGCGCGCTGTGGAAGGTCGGCCGCGGCGGCGGCAGCCACGCCGTGCAGCTGGTGCTCTCCCGCACCGAGGAACAGCTCTTCGAAACCGACGAGAAGATGGTGATCTAAGTGGCGCACAAGCCCGCGGGCGGCGGGCTGGACGACAACACCCTGCTCGCCGCGTACGGCGTCGGCCTGGCCGTCTGCCTCGGCGGGGCGGTACTGCTGGCCGGCCCGCTGGCTGCGCTGCTGTCCGGGCGCGGCTGGGCGCACCCCACCGCCGGCCTGCCCGAGACCGTGCTGCGCGCCGTGGTCAACGGCCCCGGCGCGGTCTTCGCCCCGGCCCCGCCCGACTGGCTGTTCTACCTGCTGGCCGTGGCGCTGCTGGCGGTGTTCTTCCTGCTGCTGCTCAAGACCGTCACCAAGCTGAACACCGGCGCGCACACCGGCGGCGCGCAGTGGGGCGGCGCGAAGGTCGAACGCAAGCTCAAGGCCCCGCAGAACCCCGCCCGGCGCGCCAACCGCATCACCGCCGGCCGCGGCCTGCACACGAACAAGATCGTGGCCGCCCAGCCCAACATCTCGGCGACCGTGTTCGGCGTGCCCGGCAGCAGCAAGACCACCGGGCTGGTGCTGCCCAACGCCGCCGAATGGCAGGGCCCGCTGGTGGTGACCACCACCAAGGCCGCCGACCTCGACGTCATCTACGCCCGCCGCCGTGCCCTGGGCCCGGTCTGGGTGATCGCCCCCGCCGGCATCCCCGGCCGGCAGACCAACAAGTGGTCGCCGGTGGAGTACTGCACCGACGCCAAGGCCGCCGACCGCATGGCCGCCTGGATGGCCGAGGCTTCCTCCTCCAGCGACGACAAGCGCGCCGCCCCCTGGATCGACCAGGCCAAGAACGTGCTCAAGGGCGTGCTGCTGGCCGCCAACCTCTCCGGCGGCGGCATCAACGCCATGCGCCGCTGGCTCTCCTTGGGCAAGGATGCCGTCGACCACGTCCGCTCCGTGCTGCTGCAGCACGGCTACACCGAGGTCGCTGACGACTACGCCTCCCCCTGGCTGCGGCTGCACGAGGACGGCATCGGCTCCATCCAGTTCAGCCTCAACGTCCTGGCCCGCGTCTACGCCGACGAGGAGGTCCGCGAGACCTGCGCCGGCACCGACTTCACCGTCGAGGACCTGCTGACCAAGAACGGCACCGTGTGCCTGATCGCCTCCGAGGCCGACGCCGAACGCTTCGCCCCGCTGCTGACCTCGATCATCGCCTCGATCATCCACGGCGCCGAGGTCGCCTACAACGCCACCGGCAAGCCCCTCGACCCCGGCCTGGGAGTGCTGGTCGACGAGGCCGGCAACATGCTGCGCTACCCCCGCCTGCCCAACATCCTCACCACCGGCCGCGGCATGGGCATCACCCTGCTGACCGTGTGGCACGACCTGTCCCAGCTGCGCGACCGGCTCGGCGTGCAGAAGGCCAACACCGTGCTGTCCGCCTCCGGGCTGCGCATGCTGCTGCCCGGCTGCGGCGACCTGGAGACCCTGCGGTACTTCTCCGGCCTGTACGGGCGCACCGAGACCCTGCGCACCTCCCACGGCCGCTCCCGCGGCGAGTTCTCCACCAACACCTCGCCCACCGAGACCGACCTCGCACCGGTGCACTCCCTGCAGCAGCTCAAGGAGTTCACCGCGATCGCCCAGTACTCCAACCAGGCCCCGATCAAGGTGAAGATGCGGCTGACCTTCCGCGACCGCGACCTCAAACGACTGCTGGCCGCCCCGGAGCCGGCCGCCGGCGAGAAGGCGGTGAGCCTGGACAAGGCGGCTGCGGCGCAAGGGGCGGGCCGTGGCTGACTTCCTGGACGACCCGGCCGCCCTGTGGCCCGCCACGCCGCTGGCGCCGGGCACGGCACCGCAGCCGCGCCGCTGGGTGTGGGCGGCCATGGAACCGCCCGAACGCCGCGCCCGGCTGCGCGAACTGCGCACCTGGGTGGAGTGGCTGCGCCACACCGCCGAGCTGCACAACGAGATCCCGCCCTGCTGGTACCGCCACCGGTGGGTGCGGGAGATGCTCACCGCCCTGTACCTGGGCTGGCTGCGCACCTACGAGGGCGACAGGACGCCCGGGCGCGAGCTCGCCGAGGCCGAGTGGATCAACACGTTGCTCGCGTTCAAGCCGCACCTGAAGCTGCCCGCCTGCGCCGGCGGCCACCAGGAACCGCCCCCGCCGCCCCCGCCGCCCCCGCAGGCCGAGCAGGAGTGGGAGCTGTACCTGGCCACCTCCGCCGACACCACCGACCCGGCGCGGCACCCGGCCGAGGCCGAGGCACAGCGGATGGCCGCCGAGCTGGACCCGCCGCTGTAGCAGGGCGCCTGCCGCCGACGGGGCGCTGGAGGACACGGGGAGAGCGCGTTGAGCACGGGAGAGACTAGGGACGCACGGCGTGCAGAGGAGGACGGTCGCGGTGACGCAGCTGAGCAGGCACGGGCGGCTGGCACAGCAGTACTGGCAGACGTACCGGCCGCAGGCCCTGCAGGAGCTGGGGCCCCCGGAGCGGCAGCAGGAGTTCTTCCACGCCCTGGACCTGCGGGTGACGGAGAAGATCGGCACCCTGACGCAGGAGCTGCTGCAGCAGGTGCCGGCGGGGCAGCGGGCGGCGGCGCGGCGGACGGTGCGCGCGCAGGCGCAGGAGATCGTGTACGCCGAGGAGATCTTCCTGGAGAAGGAGCCGGGGACGGAGCACCGGGAGATGTGAGCCCGCCCCCGCGGTTTGTGCCGCGGGGGCAGCAGGACCTCGCCCCGTCCGGGCAGGCGGAGCGGGTCCGTGCCAACCTGGCGGCCCTGCAGACGCTCCGGGTCCTGCAGGCCGAGCAGCGCCCGGCCACCGCCGAGGAGCAGCGGGTGCTGGCCCGCTGGTCGGGCTGGGGCGCGCTGCCGGGCATCTTCAACCCGCGGCCGGCGCGGGCCGGGTTCGACTCGGACGAGGCCCACCAGCGGGCCGTGGAACGCTGGGACGCCCTCAGCGACGTCCGCGCGCAGGTGCGCTCCCTGCTGTCGCAGAGCGAATGGGCGGCCGCCCGCCGCAACACCCTCAACGCCCACTACACCGACGCCGCCCTGGTGCAGGCCGTGTGGGGCGCCGTGCAAAGGCTCGGCTTCCAAGGCGGCCGGGTCCTGGAGCCCGGCTCCGGCTCCGGCAACTTCATCGGCTTCGCCCCCACCCTGCCGCGCGGGGTGCGGATGACCGGCGTGGAGGTCGAGCCGACCACCGCGGCGATCTCCCGCTACCTGTACCCGGACGCCGAGATCATCACCAGCGGCCTGGAAGAGGTGCCGCTGGCCGATGGCGGCTTCGACGCCGTGGTCGGCAATGTGCCCTTCGGCCGCTACAAGCGGTTCGACAAGGTCCACAACCCCGACCTGAAGCTGTCGATTCACGACCACTTCGTCCTGAAGTCGCTACATGCCACCCGCCCGGGCGGCATCGTCGCCCTGATCACCTCCCGCTACACCCTGGACGCCGAGGACCCCGTGGCGCGTGAGCGGATGTACCGGCTGGGCGACCTGGTCGGCGCGGTCCGGCTGCCCGCCCGCGCGCATGCGCAGGCGGCAGGCACCGACGTGGTCACCGACGTGCTGTTCCTGCGGCGCCGCGCCAAGGGCGAGGAGCCCGGCGACGCGACCTGGCTGACCTCCCGCAAGCGGGTGCTGCCCGGCCACGACGACGAGCTCGCCGTGAACGCGTACTTCGACGTCAACCCTGAGTACGTGCTCGGCGACCTGCGCGCCAGGATCGGACAGTTCGGCCCGGAGGTCACGGTCACCGGGCGCGGGGCGCGCTCACCGGCCGCCGAACTGGAGGTGGCGGTGGCCGCCATCGCCGCGGAGGCGGAGGCCGCCGGCCTGACCGCCGCGGCCGCCGCCCGGGACGGGGACACGGACCGGCCGGCCGTCCTCGGCGGCACAGAGGGCTCCCTGGGCCTGGACGCGGAGGGCAACCCCACCATCGTCGAGGGCGGCCGCGCGGTGCCGCTGGAGATCCACCCCGACCAGCGCGGCAAGCTGGTACAGCTGATCCGCCTCAAGGCGATGACGCAGGCCCTGTACGAGGCGGAGGCCGCCACCGCGGAGCGGGGGGAGACCCCGCAACTGGCGCGGCTGCGCGCCGAGCTGCGCACGGCCTACCGGGACTACCGCAAGACCAACCCGCCGCTGTCCAAGCCCCGCCAGGCCTACACGTTCACCCCGCCGGAGGCCAAGGAGCGGGCGCAGCGCGAGGGCCTGCCGGCGGTCCCGCAGGAGTGGAAGGAGCGCACCGCCTACGCCTGGATCGACGACGACCCCGACGCCTCGCTGCTGTTCGGCCTGGAGGAGTGGGACGACAAGACCGGCACGGCGACCGAGCAGCAGGTGCTGCACTCCCGGGTCCTGGAGCCCCGGCGCCTGCCGACGCGGGCGGCGACCGCCGAGGACGCCATCGCGCTGGCGATGGAATGGGACGGCGGCCGCCTCGACATGGCGCGCGTGGCCGGCCTGCTCGGTACGGACGAGGAGAGCGCGGCCGCCCAGTGCGCCAACGCGGGTCTGGCCTTCCGCGACCCGGACCAGAGCGACGCCTGGGAGCCGCGCCACCGCTACCTGTCCGGCAACGTCCGGGCCAAGCTCGCAGCGGCCCGGGAGCGGGCCGCCAGCGCCCCGTCGTTCGCGGGCAACGTCTCCGCCCTGGAACGGGTGCAGCCCGAGGACCTGGCCCCGTCCGAGATCAAGGCGAAGATCGGTGCGCCGTGGATCCCGGTCGACGTCTACAACGACTTCCTGCGCCACCTGGGCTTCGACGACGCCCGCGTCGTGCACGCGGGCGGCACCGTGTGGGAGGTCCGCGGCGCCAAGGCCGGCGACCTGGCCCGCGCCGAGTGGGGCACCCCGCAACGGCCCACCCAGGCCCTGTTCGAGGCCCTGCTGCGGCAGACGGACTCCATCATCCGGGTTACCCACACCGACAGCGAGGGCCGCACCTACGTCGACCAGGACGCCACCGATGCCGCCCAGGAGAAGGCCAAGCTCATCGCCGACGCCTTCGAGGACTGGGTGTGGGCGGACGAGAACCGGGCGGCCCGACTCGCGACGCTCTACAACGAGCAGTTCAACAACCTGGTGCTGCCGGAGTACAGCACCCTGCCGCTCACCCTGCCCGGCCTCGTCGCCGACTGGGAGATGCGGCCGCACCAGAATGCGGCGATCCGCCGGATCGTCAACGAGCCGACCGCGCTGCTCGCCCACGTCGTCGGCGCGGGCAAGACGGCCACGATGGCGGCCGGCGCGATGGAGCTGCGCCGCACCGGCCTGGCCAAGAAACCGTGCATCGTGGTCCCCAACCACATGCTCAAGCAGTGGACCCGCGAGTTCCGGGAGCTCTACCCGAACGCCAAGCTGCTGGCGATCAGCGCGAGCGACCTGGGCAAGAAGCGCCGCGCCAAGTTCATGGCACGGATCGCGGGCGGCGACTGGGACGCGGTGATCCTCACCCACGAGGCCTTCAACCGGGTGCCGCTGCGCCCGCAGACCCAGCGCACCTACCTGGCCAGGGAGACGGCCTCGCTGCGCGAGCAGCTGGAGCGCGCCGCCGAATCCGGCATGGACTCGCGCACGGTCAAGCAGATCGAGAACACCATCGCCAACGCCGAGGCGACCATCGAGCAGCAGATCGAGTCGATGTCCGACGACGTCGGCGTCTTCCTGGAGGACACCGGCATCGACTACCTGTTCCTCGACGAAGCGCACGAGTACAAGAACCTGCGCACCGTCTCGGCGATCCCCGGGGCCGCCATCGAGGGCGCCGCGAAGGCGACCAAGCTCCACATGGTGCTGAGCTGGCTGCGCGAGACGAACGACTCCGGCCGCGTCGCCACCCTGGCCACCGGCACGCCGATCGCCAACAGCGTCACCGAGGCCTACGTCCTCATGCGCTACCTCGCCCCGCACCTGCTCGAAGAGATGGGGCTGGCCGCCTTCGACAACTGGGCCGCCACCTTCGGCGAGGTCGTCTCCCAACTGGAGCCCGACGCGAAGGGCAACGGCTACGTCTACAAGGCCCGGTTCTCCCGGTTCTTCAACGTGCCGGAGCTGATGGCCGCCTACCGCACCTTCGCCGACGTGCGCCTGGCCGAGGACCTCAACCTGCCCACGCCGCCCGTGCGGCACACCGAGGACGGCCAGCGCGGCGAAACGGTCCTCATCCCGCCCACCCCGGCCCAGCGGGAGTTCATCAAGGCGCTGCCGCACCAGCCATGGGTGCGCAAGCCCGGCGGCGTGCTCAAGGCCCTCGGCGAAGGCCTGCGCGCCTCCCTCGATTTGGACCTGGTCGACGCCTCCGACGCCCTGGCCGCCAGCGGCATGGACGCTGGGGCCGGCGGCAAGGACCTGGGCAGCAAGCTGCCGTACGCGGCGGAGAAGATCGCCGAGATCTGGCGGGAGACGAAGGACATCGTCTACCCCGCCTCCCAGCACGACCCCACACCCCAGCCCCTGCCGGGCGGCCTCCAACTGGTCTTCCTGGACGAGGGCACCCCCGGCAGCACCGCCAAGCACGGCGCCGACCTGTACGCGGACCTGCGCGAGGAGCTGGTGGAGCGCGGTCTGCCGCGCGAGTCCATCCGCTTCGTCCACGAGGCGAACACCGACCGCAAGAAGGAAAAGCTGTTCGCCGACTGCCGGGCCGGGCGGGTCAGCGTCCTGATCGGCTCCACCCAGAAGATGGGCACGGGCACGAACATCCAGGACCGGGCGGTCGCGCTGCACCACCTGTCCTACCCGTGGCGGCCGGCGGACATGGCGCAGCGGGACGGCCGCATCGAGCGGCGCGGCAACCTCAACGTCCCGTGGGTCGACGGCACACCCGACGACGTGCGGATCCTCTACTACATCACCGAGAGGACCTTCGACGAGTTCCGGCTGACCACCCTCGCCCGCAAGGCGCGGTTCATCAGCCAGATCCAGCGCAGCGACTTCAACCTGCGCGAGATCGAGGACATCGGCGCCGAAGCCATCAACCTCGGCATGCTCGCCGCGCTGTCCTCCGGTGACCCGACCATCCTCCAGCTCGCGGAGGCCACCGCCGAACGCGCCCGGCTCCAGGGCCTGGCCCGCAGCTGGGACCGGCAGCAGGACTCCCGCGCCCAGCAGCTCGCCGACCTGGACGACTTCCTCACCCAAGCGGACACGGCCCTGGCGGGGATGCGGGCGGCGCTGCTGCGGCGCCGCCCCACCAGCGGCGACGCGTTCGCCATGACCGTGGAAGACGCCACCTACCGCAGCCGCGAGGAAGCCGCGGACGCCCTGGGCACCCGCATGGTGGAACTCGCCCGCGACCAGTCCCTGCGGCCCGGGCAGCGCGTCCCGATCGGCACACTGGGCGGCCTGGACTTCCACGGGGAAGTCTCCTTTGACCACGCCGGTCGCCGTCAGCTGCGCCTGCGCTTCGCCTGGGGCCACGTCACTCCCCTGGGCCAGCGCGACGACCGAGCCCAATGGCAGGCCACCCACGTCACCCAGGCCACCGGGCGCGGCGCCGTCCAGGCATTGGAGCGCTTCCTGAGCCGCCTGGAGGAGGACATCGACAAGCTCAGCAAGTCCGTGGCCGCCCAGCGCGGCCGCCGCGAGGAGATCGCCGCCAATCTGCGGCCCAAGGAGGACAACCCCTACCGCCTGCACGCCCGGTCCAAGGAGCGCGAGGAACGCGCCCTGGGCAGGCTCGTCGTCGCCAACGAGAAGGAGGCCGCCCTCGCCGACCGCGTCGAGCGCGCCGCGGGCGTGAACGCGGAGTACGCGCGGGAGCTGAACGAGGAACTGGCGTCCCTGCGCGAGGAGATCGCCACACTCCGCAAGGCCATCGCCGACGAGCACGCCATCCAGGAACAGGCCCGATCCCTGGCCCGCGGCGACCTCCGTACCGGGTCCGGCGCGAGCACGGCGGCCCTCAAGGAGCCAGCCGCCGTCGACGCCCCCGAAACCGGCCCGCCACCGACGGACGAGACCACCACCCAGGCTCCGGCGGAGCCCGCCGCCCTGGAGCGGCCAGAGACGCCGGCCCCCGATGCCATGCCGATCGAGGAGGCCGGGCCTGCCGCAGCCGCCGCGGAAGCCCCCGCACCGGGCGGCGCGCCGTCGGCCCCGCCGCCTCAGGAGGCGGCATCGGCCTCAGCCGGGGAACAGACGCCCGCGCCACCCGAGCCGGAGACCGAGGACGCCGAGCAGACACCTCCACAGGACCTGCCCGGCGCCATGCGCGATCGCGCTCCCCACGGCCAGGCTGGCGGCCGGCAGACGGAGACCCCGACCACGCAGGAGGCGGCTGCGGCCCCCTCCGCCGCAGCTGAGCCGGAGCCGCACACGGGGCCCTCCCCCGAGATGGCCCGGTGCGCGGCGGTTCTGCGCTACTACGAGCCGCTGCTGCAGAGGCACGGCCTCTCCGGCGCGGAGGTGGTCGCCTACATCGACCGCCCCGGGGTCGGCTACAGCTACGACCCGGACAACCCGCTGCTCGACCTGGCCGAGAAGATCGCCCACACCGGTGAGCGGCTGGCCGGCGTCTACCCGCGCGGCCCCCGCGCGTTCGTCATCTACGAGGTCGGCGAAGAGCGAGGCCGGGCAGGTGAGCAGCTGACGCTCCTCTCCGCCGACCTGATCACCCTCTACAGCGGCGAGACCGAGCCACTGCTGACAGTGGATCTGGAGGCGATCCTCGCGGCCCCGCCCGGCGCGGTCATCGAGCTTCCCCCGGCGCCGGAGCCCGCGGCCGAGCAGCCCCCGGCCACCGTCCTGATCAAGCACGACGCCGAGGGCACGACCGTGCACGGCACCCGGCGAGGCGAACGCATGGTGCACGAGGCGCTGCACGACAACGGCTTCCGCTGGTCGCGCCGTCAGCAGATGTGGTACCAGCCGCGGCACACGCCCCTCGACGAGCGGGAAGGCGCCGTCCGCGGCCTGCGGGCAGCCTTCGACGCCCTGGGCGCCGCCTACACCTACCAGGGCCTTGAGCCGGAACCGGAGACGGACAGCGGCAACCCGCAGGAGAACCGGGCCCAGCCGACGGCCGGAACCACGCCCGACGTGCCCTCGCAGACCGCGCTGGAAGGACAGCCGGACGACGGGCCGGCGGCCGCCCACACCACTTACGACACGACCGTCGGCACCGCCGTGGAACAGCTCGGGCTGTTCGGCGACGACGAAGCGAGCACCGAACAGACCTCCCCTGCCTCGCGGGCCGATTTCCGGGAGCCGATGCCAGGGCCTGACGCCGTCGGCACACGCCCCTCTCCCCCGCAGGCGGCCGACGCGGGCCACAGAACCTCTCAACCGCAGGCCCCGGCGGCCGAGCCGCAGAGCGCATCCCCGGCTGCGGACACAGACCCTGACGCCATGCCGGACGCAGCACCCCCGGCACAGGCGGGCGACAGCGACACCACCGACGCGGCACCGGCGGCCACCGAGGAACCGGCCGCGGCCGGCGAGGTGCCGTCCACCGAGGACCCGCCCGTGCCGGAGCGGCGCACCAGAAAGCTCGCCGCCGGCACGCCCCCCGCTGCGCCTGGAGCCGGTACGGGCGATGCCCCGCCCCCGCCGGAGGCCCCGGCCACCCGGCCGCAGACCGCCGCACCAGAACGAACGGAGGAGCCCTCCATGGCCACGCCCGCCACCGAACCGGCTCAGGCACCCCCGGCCCGCTTCGCCCCACCCGCCGCCGAGGCGGCACCGGAGCCGTCCCGCGAGGAGACAGCTCCCGCCCCCGCCGCCGTCGGCGGCGAGCGCCCGCAGACCGCCGAGACGGCCGTGGCCCGGACACAGCCGGAGAGCCAGCCCGGCATCCGGCCGGAGCCGCCCGCGCAGGAGCGGGGCGACGCGCTGCAGGCCCGCGCGTTGGCCCGGGCCGCGGCGGCACCTTCCCGGGAGCAGCAGGGACTGCCGCTGTGGACCGGCACCGACCTGCCGACCGGGACCTGGCGAGAGGAAAGCGGTGTCCTCTACGACGCCTACGGCGCCCCGCAGTGGCGGCTCAAGACGGCATCCGAGACCCAGCCGCCCGAGGAGACGCGCACCGGGAACCGCCCGGCCGCCCCGGGGGCCGACGCGTACGAATCCGTCGACCTCAGGCAGGCCTTCGCCTCCACTGTCGCCGAGGCCTGGGCCGACATCGTCCCGCCCGAGCACGGCACGGTCGAAGACCTGCTCGAAGCCGTCGAGGCACCGCTGCGCGAGCTGGAGGAACAGTGGCTGCTCGCCGTGCCCGCTCCCCGCGCGGACGGCGAGCGGCAGGCGACGCCCGTCCCCGGGGCCGACCGCGGCGCCCCCGTGCCCGCTCGGCGTGATCCGGAGCCGGTCAACGCCGCCCTGCGGCAGGCCGATACCCACGCCGCCGCGCTGCAGGACTTCCCGGAGTGGCAGCAGCTGCAGACCGTCCGGGGCGCCACCACCCACCTGTGGAACGTGCTCAGTGAGCGGGCGGGCGCGTACCTCGAGCAGCTGCGCAACGACCTGCGCGTACAGGGCTTCTGGCGCACGGTCTCCATCCGGACCACCACGGCGATCGCCCGAGGCGCGCGGGCCCTCGCCGACCGGGTGCGCCGCGGCCGCCGCGGTGGCGACCTGCCCACCGCCGAGGCCCTGCTCAAGCTCAGCGACGCCGCCCTCATTTACAGCGCCCCCGGCATCCCGCGCCCCGACCGCCCGGCCTCGGCCGCCGCGGTCGGCGACCACGCCGCCGAGGTGGGGCAGTTGCGCGCCACCCTGCGGACCGGCGCCCCGGTCCCGTACGGGACGCGCGAGGAGGCCGCGCAGGCCTCCCGGGAGGTCGCCCAGGCCTTCCAGGCGTGGCGGCAGACCCCCATGGGGCAGGAGCTGACCACCGCCTCCGACCACCCCCGGGTGGTCGCCTTCCGCCAGGCGTGGCAGCGATTGCCCGCTGCAGACCTGCCCGACGGCCCCGGCCCGGCGGCTGGCCCCTATGGTGACGTCGGCCGCAGCGCCCAGGCCCTGGTGGAGCGGGCCGAGGCCGCGAACGCCGAACGCGCCCGGGCCGGACAGCCGCCCCGCTTCGCCGAGGCCGACGTCGACGCCCTGCGGGCCGTCGCCACGCTGGCCGAGCACCACGGCGGACGGCTCGCGGTCACCCTGCCGCCCGGGCTCACCGGCTCCGCAGCCCGCCGCGCCGCCGCCCCACAGGTGGCCGCGCCACGCCCCAAGGTCGCCGCTTCCGCCGCCCCGCCCGCCACGACGGGCTCCCCGGGCATGTCGGCGTAGTGCCCGTGTCCACACCGAGCGAAGGAGGAGACCGCCGGTGAGCACCCCGGAAGAACCCGTGCGCGCCACGCCCGCGTGGCCCGGTGCGGCGACGGAGGCGCTGAGACTCGACTCCCCTATGCCGCTGCGGCTGCTGACGGACTGGGAGATCAGACAGCGGCAAGCCCGGCTGCTCCGCGCCGAGGAAGCCGCCCGGCGCCTGGCGGAAGCCGACGCGCCCGACGGCGCCGCCCTCGTGGCCCAGCGCCTGGCCGACCAGGGGGCCGAGCGCGAGCTGATCGAGCGGGCCCGCATCGCCGCTCGCGAAGACCAGCAGTACGCCCGCGAGCAAGCCGCGAAGGCGCACGCCCGGGCCGAGCGGCTGCACGAGCAGACCGAGCAGGCCGACGCCGAGCTCCGCCGACGCCGGCACCTCACCCCCGCCCAGCAGCAGGCCGAGGCGGCCGAGCGGCGGCAGCAGCGGGCCACTGCCCCGGCGCCGCGTCCGGCGGCCGGCCCGTCGGCATTCGCCTCGGGGCCGGTCGATCAGGCACGGCGGCAGGGGGAATCCGCTAACCGGGCCGACTGGTGACCGCACGCTGAGCACGGCGTGGGCAACAGAACCCGGGAGGGAAGCCGCCTCCCGGGTCCCGCTCGCTAAAGCGACTGGCTGCGGCCTTGCGGGCGCTGCTGTGGCGCTTGTATGCGGGGACCGTCGGGCTGTGGGGGTGTCTGCGGCGGCGAGACCCTGTGCAGACGGTCATGCAGGCGTTGGCGCACCGCGTCCTCGGCCTGGCGCATCGCGGGCGGAAGTCCCTGGCGCCGCTGCAGCTCGGTGGAGATGCGCTCGACGGCTTCCTGCCGGTGGCCGTTCTGCGCTTTCGCGCGTCGGGCCGCCTCTTGCGCGTACGCCTGGTCCTCGCGTGCGGTGGTGCGCGCCCGCTCGATCAGCTCCGCTGGCGCGCCCTGCTCGATCAGCAGTTGGACCGGGTCCACCCGCGGTCCGGGAATATCCGGAGCTGACTCTGCGGCCGCCCGAGCCATCCGCTCCGCCCGGGCTGCCAGGACGCTGTCGGGTTCCAGCAGCGGCGGCAGTGGAGCGCCTGGGGAGAGCGGCTCGGAGGCCAGGACCCGCAGCAGCGGCCGCACCGCCGTGTGCATGAGACGGGCCGGGCTCTGCGGGTCGGGATCCATGGCGGCGACCGTCTCGGCGTCGACGGCCACCTGCTGCAGCACGGGTATGGACGTGGCGTTGACCTGGCCGCGCACCGCGAACTCCGTCACGATCTGCTGGTGCAGGCCCAGCCAGTCGGCCACTTCATCCGGGGGCAGCGGCCGGGCCCGACTGGCTTGCAAGGCGTCCACGGCCGCCGGCTCGCCGGTCCACCGTCCGTCCGGCGCACGGTCATTGACATACAGGTCGGCGCCGGTGCGGTCAGTGATGGTGATGCGGTGCACGGCCGGGCTGGCCTCAGCGGCCGCGATCGTCTCCGGCATCATCCGGTACGCCAGGTCGTGCAGGTCCGGCGGTGTCCAGCGGCCGCCCTCCAGGAATCGGTTCAGGCTGTCCAGCCGACTGCGCTCGGCACGCACCCCCAGCCCGACGACCTCGACGCGGTAGCCGAGTCCGGCGAACTCCTCGGCCGTGGCCAGCGTCATGGCCGGGTCCCGGAAGACGCCCTCCAGCATCAGGCTGTAGCGGTGGTCCCGCGCGTACTCGATGCTCATCCGCACCCAGGCACCGGAGGCCTGCCCGGTGGCGTTGGGGAACAGCCACGGCTCGTTCTCCAGGATCTCCTCGTGGCGGGGGTGGTACGGACGCAGCTTGTCCCCGGTCAAGGGCACGAGCTGCCGGTCGGCGTACCGTTGTCGTGCGGCCTTCATGGCCTGGGTCTTGCCCGCCGCCGGCTGTCCGCCCAGCAGGACGAGCACCGGCTGCTCCTGCGGGGTGTAGCGGGAGAAGACGAAGTCCCGGACGTCTTCCTCGAACCGGTCGCGTAGCTCCTTGTCGGTGAGGAAGAAGTCGCTGGCCTCAGCCATGGTTATCCTTCAGCCGCGCCAGTTCGGCCTTCCAGCGCTGGATGTGCGCGATGAGTTGGTCCCGGTCGTAAGGCGGGACGGCTTCCTCGGCTTCCTGCAGCTCCATCACCTTCTGCCGCCACTGCTCGCGCTCCTCAGGGCTGGCCGCGTTGTCCGAGAGGTAGACATAACGGCCGGTCAGCCGGGCGGCCGTCTCGGCGAACGTGTCGTACACCATTGCTGTCGGTACGTGGGCGTACCGATCGGCGCCGTTGGCGAAGTCGGGACTCGACATGAACTCTCCTTGTCACGTGGTTGATTCCGCAGGCAGCCGCCTGCGGAACCGGCTTCCTGATCATTCTGGTGGCAGATGGCTGGCGCGGAACGCCTTTTACGGGGTGGTCTGCGCACCGAGCAGGTCGGCGAGTTCGTGGTGGGTGGCGGTGTAGTCGCGGTACCGGGCGGCACTTGCCTGGTGCTCTTCGGCTAGCTCCGGCTCGGCGATGACAAGCCCTCGTAGGTGGCGGCTGCCTCAAAGGGCTGTGCCGTCCTGAGCCACTGGCTCTCCGCGGTCAGCTTCTGGTCCCGTCCCTGCAGCTGGCGTAGCCGCTTGTGCAGGGCGGCGGCTCGCTCGCGGCGGCCTGCTCGGCTGTGGCGGAGCCGGGGAAGCGCACCGCGCCCAGGCCGGCGAAGATGGCATCGGGTCGTTCAGGATGGGGGCCTGGTCGACGTCCTCCATCCAGCGACGACCCTCTTGGAGGCCCTCGAACATGTCCGAGGCCCGGTCGGCGCTGCTCGCGCTCCGCCAGCTGGTGGGCGTTCGTGCCTCCGGGGAGGTTTCCCCTGCGGAGATGCCGATCTCACGGCGCTCCGGAATCAGAACGACCAGGTCGCCTTGCGCCCCCCCATGGTGGCCTCCCGGTGCCCCTCGTGATGGTCTTCTGCCCCGGCGAAGAGGTCCGCGACCGCGGCAAGGGCCACCACCTATGAAACAGGTGGGGTTGCTGGGGAGTGTGACGCGGATCATGGGCGAGCCGTACTGTCCTGGGCGCGACTTCAAGGGCGAAGGCTTGAGAGCCGGGGCCTGTCCGGCACCAGCAGAACGGACCGACGTCCATGACCCCGCTCTACCTTGCCGCGCTCGCCCTCGTACTCCTGTGGAGCCTGGCCGCGTACGCCATCCGCCGAGCGCCCGCCGGCGCTTCCGGCCGCTACCAGGGCCTGCCGAACAGCGGCCCGTCGACCTCGGGCCCCATGGCCTGCGCCATCTCCACCAGGTCCTCGTACTGGAAGTAGGCGGCCTGCTCCGGCCGCTCGGCCCGGAGCGCCGCGCACATCTCCTCGGTGACCCGGTGCCCGTTGATCAGCGGCCAGCCGTCCGGGCCGGGCTGCATGGACAGGCGGTCCTGCCCGAGGACGTCCGGCCGCCAGTCGCCGCTCTTCGGCGTCGGCAGCATCTGCTCCAGTGCCGCCGCGACCTCCTCCGGAGTGCTCACCTGGTGGAAGGTCACCAGCGGTTCGGCCGTCGCCTGCGCCCGTGCCTGGCGTGCCCGGCGTTGCCGGTCCTGCCGCTGCTGCCGGGCCGACTTGTTGCGTCCCATTGCGCTCTCCTCGTGATGTCCGTTCCGGCGGGCGGTCCCGGCCGGGCCTGCCCGGCTCAACGAGCCGTCGCATGTGTCGTGCCTGTTGCCGTGTTTCGCATCCGTCGCGTTACCGACTCGGATAACATTCAATATCCGAGCCGGTAAAAGGGGGTGACGACAGGTCACCTGACCGGCCTTCACCAGCCGAGGAGACGCCCCGACATGACCGACACGACGACGGACGACACCCGCGACCTCCGCCCGGTCCGCTACGCCGACCACGTCACGGCCGCCCACGCCGACGCCCTGTTTGAGTACCTGTCCGCGCGCCTGTCCCACGCGATCACCGGCACCGAGCCCGGCACCGACGCCCGCCGCGCGGTCACCGGGCTGGACCTCGTGATCCCAGACCTCGTCGGGACGCTGCGCCACCTCGTCGCGCGGCGGGACGAGCTGCCGGACTGGACGACCGCCTACGCGCTGGAGCTCCGCCAGGCGATCCGCCGGGAGTGGAACCGCCTGGCGCACATCGCCGGGCAGTGGGCCGACACCCCGACACCGCCGCCGTGGGGGCCGGTGACCCACCTGTCCGCCGAGGAGGAGGCCGCGGAGGTCCTGCGCCGGGAGGAGCTGAGGACCCGTGAGCGCTGAGGTCGTCACGGCGGAGCTGCTGCCGCTGGACGAGACGGAGGCCGGCGCCGCCGTCGCCGTCCGCGAGGACGAGGCGACCGCTGCCGTCCTCGCCGCGCTGGACCAGGCCGCCACGGCGCATCTGGACGCCGCCCGCCCGTACAGGACCCGCACCGGGTACGCCCGCGACTGGCAGCTGTGGTGCGAGTTCCTGGACTGGCTCGCCCCGCGCACCGGGCACCGGCTGCCGGACACCGCCGTACAGCGCGGCTCCCTCGTCTCGTTCGTCGTCTGGCTGGACGAGGTGAAGCAGGCCGCGCCGAACACGATCAACCGGCGGATCACCGGGGTGACCGTGGAGGCACGGGCCCGGGGCGTGGACGTGCCGAAGGAGGCGACCAAGGCGGCCCGGGAGGCGCTGCGCCGTATCCGCGCCGACGAGACGAGGGCGCAGCGCGGCCGCGGCAAGGCTGTGAGCGCGACCCCGGAGCACCTGCGCGCGATGGCCACCGCGCCCGCCGACCGGCCCAAGCCTCCCGGCGGCGGCCGTCGCCGGGGCACGCAGCGGCTCCCGGAGCTGGCGCGGCTGCGTGACCGCGCCCTGATCACCCTCGCCTTCGCCATCGCGGGGCGCTCCTCGGAGGTCGCCGCGCTCGACGTCGACGGCATCCGCCTCGTCGCGGAGGGCCTGGAGGTCCGCGTCCCGTCCGTGAAAGGGCGCCCGTCCCGCACGGTGCCGGTGCGCTACGGCAGCAATCCCGACACCTGCCCGGTGCGCTGCTGGCTCGCGTGGAAGGAGGCCGCCGGCCTGTCCCCGGGAGATCCGGCCTTCCTGCCGGTGGACCAGGTGGGCAGGCTCGGCGCGCACCGGCTGAGCCCGGACGCCTGCCGCCTGGTCATCACCCGGGCCGCCCGCCGGGCCGGGCTGGACGTGCATCTCACCGGGCACTCCGCCCGGCGCGGCCTGGTCACCACCGGCCGCAAGCGCGGCAAGCGCGTGGAGAAGCTGCGCGCACAGGGCGGGTGGTCGCCCAGCTCCCCCGTGTTCTGGGAGTACGTCGACGAGGGAGAGCGGTGGGAGGACGCCGCGACCGAGGACATCGGGCTCTGATCAGTTTCCGCAACCGGCCACGCCCCACCGCGTGGCCTGCTACGCAAGACCTGACCACTACCGACCAGGAGGAGACCGACATGACCGGACAGCCCGCCTGCTGCCTGCACTGCGAGGCCGCGGCCGCCGAGGACACCGAGATGCTGGACCCGACCCGCGCCATGGATGAGGCGGACTACTCCGACCTGGACGACCCGCCCGGCGTGGCCTGGGAACGGCCCGCGGCCGCCGTCTGACACCCGCCCTGTTGGCCCCGTCCGCGCTCCCCTCCGCCGGGCGGGAGCCGTCTGCGGCCGCCGGATCGGAGGGCAAGTTGACCAACGAAGTCTGCGAGGCCCCCGAGCATGACGGTGACCCAAACAACCATTTCGCTCAGATAAGACCTTCTTTGCTGGCTATCGCGCGCGCAGCAGGCGACCAAGATTTTACTGAAGATGCCGTCCAGATTACGTTGGAGAAGATTTACAAGAAGTACTCCACCTTGGAAGGGTGGGGCCCCGGTCGCCTGAAGGCCTACAGCCGCGCCGTCCTTAAAAACGTGCTTCGTGACGAATTTCGAAGGGTGGGACGGCAGAGGGCCATCCCCACGGCTCCGGAAGACCTTCCTGAGCAACGCTCTTCTTTAGGCCTTTCGGAAGTTGCTGAAGTGCGGGCAGAGATTCACCGCTTCGTTATGGGGCTTCCGAAGCGCCAGAGGGAGGTAGTGACCCTCTGCCTACTCAAGCAGATGCCCCGCTCAGAGGTGGCAAAGAAGTTGGGCGTCCATGAAGATACCGTACAGAAATACATGAAAGCAGCCTTGCGAAGGCTGGTGAAGGACATCACTGCGTTGTCGGAGGAGGTGACAGCATGAACAGTCAAACACCCCCTGAGCGGTGGAGCGCCCTTGCGGCACTGGTCTTGCTGGAACTCTTCGACCAGGCGCTTCACGGCGAACGCAGGCTGGGAGAAGTATCGGATCACACGGCCGGGGGTCGGCCCGAGGGCCGACCCCCGGCCGGGGTTCTGAATCGGGCACTGGCCTTCTGGGAGAAGAAAAACGAGATTCCTCTCCAAGCGTTCGAAGAACTCTCGTCACTCGTGCGCAAGTGGCAGAAATCGGCCCTTACTCCGTCCGACGAGAGACGTGTCGCGGAACTCCTGGAAGTGATGAACCTTCCCGATGCCGCCAGGATTTGGTGGGAAAAGGCAGCGAAGTCTGGCGACGAAGACGCAAAGGACTACCTTGAAGTACTGCATGAAGAGCAAAAGCACTTCAAGCAGGTGACCTTGCTACACGCTCGCATCGCTGCACTTCGTCACAAGATCTGCGAACCGCGCGAACCGGAAGAATCACAAGAAAACTACTGGAGGGAAGAAGTTGGAAAGCATCTCACAAAGAGTGAGCTTAGTCGTTTCTTCGCAGAGATCGAACAGTTCTTAGCAAACCCAGATCAGGTAGCTGACGGAGGAAGAATCTACTAAAGTGCTGCCCTCAACCATGTAGCGATAACGTCACTGGCATATTGCTACAGGTGCAGGGCCCGAAGTGGACTTCAGCGGAGTGCGGCGGCCAGCCAGCTGGCCGCCGCACTGGTGTGCTGGAGAGCAGACAGACCTCATCGGACAGGCCGCCGCAAGCGACGGGGAGGCCCCCGCCAAGGCCGACATACGCTGGGCACGATCAGCCTGTCCCATCAAAACCCCAGACCCGGCATACCTATCTCCGGGCCGCAGCCTCACGCGAGCGCTCCTCCTACCGATGTGAACGCCGGCTCATGCAGCGCGCCCGCGTTTTCGCTTTATCCGCGGCGAGGAGGAGCTGGACGCCCATACCGGATCACTTCATGGAAGCATCGACCGGGTGTCTGGCGAACGTCACGCCCCAGGAGGTTAGGTTCCGGGGCATGACCGAATCACCAAGGACGGCGCTGCCGTCATTGACCAGTACGCCGGGCGACCGGCTGGAGATCGTCACGGCATGGGACGCCGCCACCCCGTATCGGGAGTGGCGGCCGGAGATCCTCGTACCCCCGACGTTTCGCCCGGCGGCCGCACCGCGCGTGTTCGTCGTGGTGAACCAGAAGGGCGGCGCGGGCAAGACCACGACGACCGTGGAGCTCGCGGCCGCGTGGGCGGCGGCCGGGTACCGGGTGCGTGTCGTCGACGGCGACCACCAGGAGGCCGCCCTGTCGGTGTGGCTAGTCCCGCAGTATCCGGACGGCCCGCGTCATTCGCTGCGGTCGGTGTTCTTCGACGAGTGCACGCTGACCGAAGCGACCTATCCGACCGCGTTCGAGGGCATCGACATCGTCCCGTCCGGCCTGGACCTGGCCCGGGTGGAGTACGAGCGGCCGATCGGGGCGGAGCAGGCCCTGGCGGCCGCGCTCGCCCAGGAGGCGGAGCAGGCCGGCGGCCGCTCCCCGTACGACGTGACACTGATCGACGGGGCGCCGTCCCTCGGGCTGGTCACCGTGGCCGCGCTCACCGCCGCCGACGAGGCCCTGGTGCCCATCAAGGTCGGCGGCCTGGACATGAAGGGCATGGCCAGCCTTCACCGGACGATCCGCAGCGTGCAGCGCAAGACCAACCCCAAGCTGCGCGTGGGCGCGGTGCTGCTGACCGCGTGGGACAAGTCGACCTTTGCCCGGCAGCTCGCCGCGCAGGTGGCGGAGGACTACCCGGAGGCGGCCGTCGTCCCGATCCGGCGCAGCGTCCGCGCGGCGGAGGCCCCGCTGGCGGAGCAGCCGATCCGGCTGTACGCGCCCGAGGCGGCCCCGGCCGGGGACTACGACCAGGCCGCCGCCGTCATCCTGCCTGCGAAGGAGGCCGCCGCATGAGCCGCCGTCCCGCCCTGGCCATGGTGTCGACCCGGAGCGACGAGCCCGACGACGTCGACGAGCTGGAGCCCGTCGGCACCCCGGCGGCCGCGCGGTCCGCCTCGGTGGTTGCCTCGCTGACCGGAGCGGACATCTCGGCCCCGCTGGACATCGCGCAGCTCCCCACGCCGTACGACGTCCCGGAGACCGTGACGCGGCCGCTGGACGAACGCGAACGCAAGCACCTCGCCCTGTGCGAGCAGGCGCTCCACGGGTTCCGGAAGTCCGTCATCGTCGCGGGCAAGGCGCTGGAGATCATCAACCGGGCCAGGCTCTACCGCGAGACGCACGCGACGTTCGCGGATTACGTCGCTGATGTGTGGGAGATGAAGCGGGCCCACGCCTACCGGATGATCGAGGCGTGGCGGCCCGCTGCCCTGGTGTCTCCAATTGGAGACACCAACGAGGCGCAGGCCCGGGAGCTAGCGCCCGTCCTCAAGACGTACGGACCCGAGGTGACGGTTGCCCTGTACCGCGAGGCCCGGGAACTGACCGGCGGGAAGGTCACCGCGGCCGCGCTCGCCGAGGCCCGCGCCGTCCTCCCGCCGCCCCGTCACCTCGCCGGCCCGGACCAGGTGCGTGACGTCCTCACCGTGGCGGCCGCCGAGGGCCGCGCGCCCCGGCTCGCTCCTGCGCCGCCCCCGATGCCGGCGCAGGCCGCCGCCGACCAGCAGCAGCCGGACGACACGGACGGCGACGTGAGCCGGGAGGAGCTGGATGCAGGGGCGGAGGCCATCGCCATCATGGAGCGCGCCCTGGCCCAGCAGCGACAGATCTACGACGCCGTGGGCGGCGGGGTCCTCGCAGCGGCCCTGCTGTACGACCCGGGCCGCGCGGACTACCTGCGGCGCGAACTGCGGCAGTACGCGAACCGGACCGCCTACCGGATGCGCGACACCACCGGGGACCCGGAGGCAAGCAAGAGCTGACGACCGCCGAGACACGCCTGGCACCCCAGGCAGCAGACGCCCCCGGCCGCCCCTCGAGGTAAGGGCGACCGGGGGCCTGTGTCCGTGGCGGGCAAGGAGCAACAGCTCTTTGCCCATGGCCTCGACCTCAGCCGCTAGACCATTTCCCCCGCACGGGGGAGCAGGCGCCTCCCGGGTGGGGGTTCCGAGTGGTGGTGAGACCACCCCTGCGCGTAGGGGAAGCAGCGGCCGCACTCTGCGCAGCGCGCCGACCACTGGGGACCACCCCTGCGCGTAGGGGAAGCAGAGCTTGCCGCCCTCGGCATACACCACCACGCCGGGACCACCCCTGCGCGTAGGGGAAGCAGCCGGGCGCCTACTTCGAGTTCGGGGTCGACGTGGGACCACCCCTGCGCGTAGGGGAAGCAGAGAGCCCCCAGACGTGAGCCAGATTGGGACTGGGGACCACCCCTGCGCGTAGGGGAAGCAGCCCTTCGTGATCGACATCTACGTGGTCCAGGCGGGACCACCCCTGCGCGTAGGGGAAGCAGCACGACACCTTTTTGGCGGCTCTGCGGCCGACGGGACCACCCCTGCGCGTAGGGGAAGCAGGGCAGCCCCAGGTAGACGTTCTCCCAGTAGTGGGGACCACCCCTGCGCGTAGGGGAAGCAGCAGGTCCATCAGGCAAAGCAGCGGTGGCTGCGGGGACCACCCCTGCGCGTAGGGGAAGCAGACCGGTGCGTTCGGCGTCGGCTACTACGCCCTGGGACCACCCCTGCGCGTAGGGGAAGCAGGCCAGGGTGGGGATGCCGGTCGGGGCGGGAGCGGGACCACCCCTGCGCGTAGGGGAAGCAGACCACCTTCGCCAGTGTTCGGATCACCCAGTCGGGACCACCCCTGCGCGTAGGGGAAGCAGACCACCTTCGCCAGTGTTCGGATCACCCAGTCGGGACCACCCCTGCGCGTAGGGGAAGCAGGGTGAG
>NZ_BAAAHG010000047.1:0-49631 GCF_039525155.1 Streptomyces thermoalcalitolerans
CGGGACCTGTGCGGCGGCTTTCGGGGCCGGGCGGCGCGTCGGCCACGGGCCGGCGCCGGAAGGCCGGGCCGGGGACGGCGGCCGGGCGGCTCGGGCGGGCCCGGACCAGGGGTTGCCGGAGCGGCAGGAATCAGACACACTAAGTACCGAACGAACGGTCGGTTGGGGAGCTGGTTATCGATGACCACGTCACAGGGCGTCCGGTCGGACGGCGGGAGCGCGGAGCCGGGGCTCCAGGAGCAGTTCGACGCGACGATCGCGAAGGACCAGCGGATCGAGCCCCGGGACTGGATGCCCGAGGGCTACCGCAGGACGCTGATCCGGCAGATCGCGCAGCACGCCCACTCGGAGATCATCGGCATGCAGCCGGAGGGCGAGTGGATCACCAAGGCGCCCTCGCTGCGCCGCAAGGCCATCCTCTTCGCGAAGGTCCAGGACGAGGCCGGACACGGTCTGTACCTGTACTCGGCGGCCGAGACCCTGGGAGCCGACCGCGCGGACCTCACCGAGCGTCTCATCGAGGGCCGGCAGAAGTATTCGTCGATCTTCAACTACCCGACGCTGACCTTCGCCGACGTCGGTGTGATCGGCTGGCTCGTCGACGGGGCGGCGATCTGCAACCAGGTGCCGCTGTGCCGTACCTCGTACGGCCCGTACGCCCGCGCCATGGTGCGGATCTGCAAGGAGGAGTCGTTCCACCAGCGCCAGGGCTACGAGCTGCTGATGACGATGATGCGCGGCACCGACGCCCAGCGCGAGATGGTGCAGGACGCGGTGAACCGCTGGTGGTGGCCGTCCCTGATGATGTTCGGCCCGCCCGACCACGACTCCCCCAACTCCGCGGCCTCGATGGCCTGGAAGATCAAGCGGCACAGCAACGACGAACTGCGCCAGCGCTTCGTCGACATGACCGTCCCTCAGGCGGAGAAGCTGGGCGTCACCCTGCCCGACCCCGAGCTGCGCTGGAACGAGGAGCGCGGCCACTACGACTTCGGCACCCCCGACTGGGCCGAGTTCAAGTGTGTGATCAGCGGCGACGGACCCTGCAACGCACAGCGCATCGCGCGGCGGCGGGCGGCCCACGAGGAGGGCGCCTGGGTGCGCGAGGCGGCGCTCGCCCACGCGGCCAAGCAGGCCGCCCGGGCCGGGCGGACCCGCGGGGACCGGAGCCCCCAGGAAGGAGCGGCGGCATGAGCACCACCGGGAGCACGAGGAACGACTGGCCGCTGTACGAGGTGTTCGTCCGCGGCAAGCGCGGCCTGAACCACGTCCATGTGGGCTCGCTGCACGCCGCCGACGACGCGATGGCGCTCAGCCACGCCCGCGACCTGTACACCCGGCGCAACGAGGGCGTGAGCATCTGGGTGGTGCGCTCGGAGCACATAGCCGCCTCCACCCGCGACGAGAAGGACCCCTTCTTCGCTCCCAGCGCCGACAAGGTCTACCGCCACCCCACCTTCTACGGCATCCCCGACGACGTCCCCCACATCTAGAAGCAGGTAGGAGCAGAACGGCATGAGCGACGTCACCGACGACCACGTCTTTCTGTCCCTGACCGCGGACCACGGGGACGCGGACGCCCGCTGGGCCTTCGGCACCGGGTTCGAGGACCCGCTGCACGGCGTCGACACCACCGTGCCGGCCACGGTCGACGCCGCCGAGCTGGCCGCGTGCTGCCTGGCCCTCGGTGACGACGCCCTGGTCGGTGCGCAGCGCCTGGCCCAGTGGTGCACCCGGGCGCCGGAGCTGGAGGAGGAGATGGCCCTGGCCAACATCGGCCTGGACCTGCTCGGCCAGGCACGGCTGCTGTACTCCCGCACCGGGCAGGTGGACGGCAGCGGCCGGGACGAGGACGCCTACGCCTACTTCCGTGACGCCGAGGACTTCCGCAACGTCCGGCTCGCCGAACTCCCCAACGGGGACTTCGCGTTCTCCATCACCCGGCTGCTGGTCCTGTCCTGCTGGCGCCTGGCCGTCTTCCAGCGGCTCGCGGCCGGCGCACCGGACCCGGTCCTGAAGGCCGTCGCGGCCAAGGGGGTCAACGAGCTCGCCTATCACCGCCAGTTCGCGGCCGACTGGGCGGTGCGTCTGGGCGACGGCACCGAGGAGTCGCACCGGCGGATGTGTGCGGCCCTGGCCGGCGTCGCCCCGTACCTGGCCGAACTCTTCGCCTCCCGGCCGGGGTTCGGCATCGACCCGGCGGAGGTGCGGGAGGAGGCGACGACCGTGCTCCGGCAGGTCCTCGACGCCGCCGGGCTGGAGCTGCCCGAGGCCGAGGCCCTGCCCGGACAGGGCCGGGAGGGCGACCACACCGAGCACCTGGCCCCTCTGCTGGCCGAGCTGCAGAGCGTGGCCCGCGCCCATCCGGAGGCGACATGGTGACCACTCTGGACGAGCGGCGTGCCCGGCATGTGGCCGGACAGGTCCCGGACCCGGAGCTGCCGATGCTCACCCTGGCCGACCTCGGCGTCCTGCGCGGGGTCGAGCTGCTGCCGGACGGCACGGTCGTCGCGAGCCTGACCCCCACCTACTCGGGCTGTCCCGCGATGGCGGAGATGCGCGCCGACGTCGCCGCGCGGCTGCGGGCGGCCGGCTTCGCCCGGGTGGAGATCCGCACGGTGCTCGATCCGCCGTGGACGTCGGACTGGATCACGCCCGAGGGCCGCCGCAAGCTCGCCGAGGCGGGCATCGCGCCGCCCCTCGCCGCACCCCGGCGCACCGGCGGGCCGGTGCCGCTCAGGCTGTCGGCCACGCGCCGCGCCGTGGCCTGCCCCCGCTGCGGGTCCTCGGACACCGAGGAGACCTCCCGCTTCTCCGCCACCTCCTGCAAGGCGCTGTGGCGCTGCCGCGGCTGTCTGGAGCCGTTCGAGTACGTCAAGGAGATCTGATGGGCCCGACTCCCACGACGACGGACACCTCCGTGTCCGCCGCCCCCGCGCGTCCGCGGCGCCGTCCGGCCTTCCATCCGCTGCGGGTCGCCGCGGTGCAGCCGCTGTGCGCCGACGCGGCCGCCATCACCTTCGACATACCCGACGAGCTGGCGGAGGAGTTCGCCCACCGGCCCGGCCAGACGCTCACCCTGCGCCGCGAGATCGACGGCCGTGACGAACGCCGCTCGTACTCCATCTGCTCCCCCGTCGGCGCCCGCCCCCGCATCGGTGTGCGGGTCGTGCCCGGCGGCCTGTTCTCCTCCTGGCTGGTCCACGAGGTGCGCCCCGGGGACGTCATCGAGGTGATGGCGCCCACCGGTGCCTTCACCCCCGATCTCACCGAGCCGGGCCACCACGTCCTGATCGCCGCCGGCTCCGGCATCACCCCGATGATGTCCATAGCCGAGTCCGTGCTGGCCGCCGACACCCGCTCCCGGGTCACGCTCTTCTACGGCAACCGCCGCGCCGACACGGTGATGTTCGCCGACGAACTCGCGGACCTGAAGGACCTCTACCCCACCCGCTTCCAGCTCGGGCACGTGCTGTCGCGGGAGCCGCGCGAGGCCGAGCTGCTGTCGGGGCGCCTGGACGCCGAGCGTCTCGCCGCGCTCATCGACGGGTTCGTGGACGTGCGCGGCGTGGACCACTGGTGGCTGTGCGGTCCGCACGAGATGGTCCAGGGCGCGCAGAAGCTCCTCGGGGACCTCGGTGTGCCCGAGGACCGCGTCCACCGGGAGCTGTTCTTCGCCGACGACGAGCCGGTCCGCACCGTCCGTCACGAGGACTCCGCCGTGGAGGGTCCGGTCAGCCAGGTCACCGTCACCCTCGACGGCCGCTCCACCACCTCGCCGCTGCCCCGCGGGACGACGATCCTGGACGGGGCGAGCCGGGTGCGCCCCGACCTGCCGTTCGCCTGCAAGGGCGGCGTGTGCGGCACCTGCCGTGCCCTGGTCACCGACGGCGAGGCCGACATGCGCCGCAACTACGCGCTCGAGCCCTCCGAGGTCGCCGCCGGTTATGTGCTGACCTGTCAGACGTTCCCCGTCTCCGAGACGCTGACCGTCGACTTCGACAGCTGAGGGCCGCAGCCGGAACGGTGTCCGGACCGGGACGGCGGTCCGGAGCAGAACCGGAGCAAAGGGTGTGCCCGGCGCCCCCTGCGGGGTGCCGGGCACGACAGGCGGCAGGGCTTCAGCGCACCGCGCGTGTGTACCTGCGCTCGAAGGCGTCGAAGGCGGCCTCCTGCTGCCACTGCGCCTTTGCCTTCGGGCTGTCCTCCAGCAGGCGCCGGCAGGCCGGTGCCCGGACGGGTTCGCCGGGGCGTTCACCGCGGCAAGCCGCGGCGAAGCGGTAGCCCTGGGCCGTGGGATTGCCCTGCCACAGGCTCCGGCCCGGCAGGAACGCGTACTCCAGCGAGGCGCGGGCCAGGTCCTTCAGCTCGGGATAGCCCAGGCCGTAGGTGGTGGCCGCGTACGCGTACTCGTGGCTGATGTCGGTCCGGGACACACCGGGGTCGTCGGTGGCCAGGACCACCGGGACGCCGTAGCGGCGGTAGACGGGGAAGGGGTGGTCGGCCCCCTTGACCCCGAGGATCTGGGCGTTGCTGGTGAACGGCACCTCGACGGCGATCCGGCGGGCGGCCATCGCACGGGCCGTCCGCTCCCAGTCGTCCTCGTGGACGAGGTCGACCCCGTGCCCGACGCGCTCGGTGCGGGCGACGCCGACGGCCTCCTCGATGTGGAACCTCAGGTCCTCCGGCTTGACCAGCCCGGGCCACAACTCGCCCGCGTGCAGGGTGACATGGGCCTTCGGGTACTGGGTGCGCAGATAGCCGACCATGCGCATCTGCAGGCTGTAGTCGCGCAGGGCGGCCTCGGAGTCCTCGGGCTGGACGAGGTTGACCGCGACGAACCGCGAATCCTTCTCGGCCAGCCGCATCCCCAGCGCCAGCTGCGTGAAGACCCGCTCCGGGGCGTTGCCGCGGGACGCCTGGGAGATCCAGCGGACGGTGAGCCGGCAGGCCGGCCGCGGCCGTTCGGTGCCGCAGCGCGCGGCGGCCCGGAACTCGGCGTCGCCGTCGTCGGCCTCCTTGCGGGCCTCGGCCACCAGCTTGTCCAGCTTCCCGCCGGCCACCAGCTTCCGGTGCAGGGCGGCGAGGTCGTCGTCCCAGCCGACTTCGCCGGCCAGCCGCCGGGCTCCGTCGGACGCCGGTGTGACCATGGTCTCCAGATAGAACTGGTTCTGGCGTACGACGCCGTCGGCGACCTCGGCGAGCAGTTTGCCCCGGTGCCGCCCGGTCACCGCACCGAACTTCCCGAAGGTGGCGAAGAAGTGGTCGTGGCCGCTCTGGCCGGGCGGGAAGCCTTCCATGGACCAGGCGCGTACCAGCGCGTCGTGGAAGGCGCGGTCGGTACGGGCGTCGGCGGCGGGGCGCGTACCGGGGCCGCACGGCGGGGTGACGGCGGTCGTCGTCGCGGTGTCGATGCACAGCCCGTCCTCGGCGGCCAGCTCGACGAGGTACTCCGTGGACACCGCGCCGGAGAGGTGGTTGTGCAGGTCACCGCCCTTGGGCAGCCGCACGAAGAAGTCCCGCAGCGGCCCGGGGCGGTTGCGCACCGAGTTCAGGTACGCGTCCGTCCTGGCCTCGGCGGCCGTCACTTCCCTCGGTGCGGGGGCGCCCTGCCCGGCGGCCGGCTGTGCGGCGGCGGGTACCGCGGCCCCCGCGGCCAGCGCGGCCAGCGCGGCCAGCGCGGCCAGCGGGGACAAGGCACCGGCGGCGCCCAGGGTGGCCGGAACGAACCGGCGGCGTACGGTGTTGCGGCGATTCGGATTCACCCGCGCATGATCCCGGGGCGATCATGCGCGGAATCGATTTTCTCGAGTGAACCTCCTCGGCGCTTCACCCGTTCGGCCGGTGCGAACCCGGCGTCGTGCCACCGGCCGCTCCGGCCGCCGCGCGCCGGGATGCAGGGGCGGCACCCTTGCGAAAGCCTGACAGAGGGGACAGGCGCGGCTGCCGCGTCTTCCGGCGTTCTTCGGAGTATTCACATGGTTGGAAAAAACATTCTGCACCGGACGTCGGTCGCCCCGGAACCGACGGTGCGGCCCACTGCCGCTCCCTGGTCGTCGGCCTCGGACTGGGGGCTTCTGCTCCTCAGGCTGACCTTCGGCCTGCTGATGGCCGGCCACGGCGCCCAGAAACTGTTCGGCCTGTTCGGCGGTGGCGGCCTGTCGGCCACCGGCAGGGGGTTCGAGGCCCTGGGCTATCGCCCGGGGGAGGTCTACGCCGTGTTCGGCGGCCTGTCCGAGCTGCTCGGCGGCCTCGGCCTGGCCCTGGGACTGCTCACCCCGCTGGCGTCCGCCGCCCTGATCGGCGTGATGATCAACGCCATGGTGACCGTGACCGGGAGCCGCGGTCTGTGGGCGGCCGACGGCGGCCTGGAGTACAACGTCTCCATCGCCGTCGTCGCCCTGGCGATCGCCGCCATCGGCCCCGGCCGGCTCGCCGTCGACCGGATCTTCCCCTGGGGCAAGGGGGGATGGCCGGAGGCCGGTCTCGCCCTCGGCCTCGGCGGTCTGGGCGCCGCCGTCACCCTGAGTCTGTGACCGGCCGCCGTCGCGGGAGCGGGGCGGCCCCGCCCGCCGCCGTCATCCGGCCGCGGGCGGGATGTTCTGGTTGGCGCGGAAGAAGTTGCCGGGGTCGTAGGTGCGTTTGACCGAGGCCAGACGGTCGTAGTTGCCGCGGTAGGTGGTGCGGACGCGTTCCGCGCCCTCCTGCCGGCCCAGGAAGTTGATGTAGGAGCCGCCCATCGAGTGGGGGTGCAGATCGCTCCAGTAGTCGACGCACCACTGCCGGATGAGGCCGGCACGGTCCGGTTCGGGGTCGACGCCGACGATCACCCCCGACCAGACGGCGTCCCGGTACGCCCAGGCGGTGTCGTCCGCTCCGAGCCGGTGGGCGGCGCCGTCCACCGGGTACAGGTGCATCGTCGACAGGCCGGTGGGGAGGCTCTGCCCGTACCGGAGATGGACGTCGATCGCGGCGTCGGAGATCGTGTCGAAGAAGGCGCCGCGCCAGTACCACTGCAGCCCCTTCGGATACAGGGGGTCGAACATGCTCTGCAGGGCGGTGTAGGGCATGGGGGCGGAGAAGTGGAAGGCGGGCGGGGCCGGGTCGTTCACGACGGTCAGCGTCTCGGCCAGCCGGTCCTCGTCCGGGCCGCCGGTGTGGCACCACAGCACGCCGCACATCCGCTGCCCGTGGAGGGGCTCGGGGAACGGCGGTCCGGGCGGCACGACCAGCAGGGCGAAGAACCCGTAGAGGTCCTCCGGCGCGGCGGGCAGGAACTCCCGGTACCAGCGGAGCACCTCGGGCGTGCGGTCGACGGGCCACACCGTGACGGCGAAGCCGACCGTGTGCACCGGATGCAGCCGGAAGGTGAACGAGGTGACCACGCCGAAGTTGCCGCCGCCGCCCCGCAGGGCCCAGAACAGGTCCGGGTGGTCCGTCTCGGAGGCGGTGACGAAGGTGCCGTCGGCGAGGACGACGTCGGCGGACAGCAGGCTGTCGATCGTGAGTCCGTACGTGCGGGTCAGGTATCCGTGGCCGCCGCCGAGCGTGAGACCGCCCACGCCGGTGGTGGAGTTGATGCCCGTCGGGATCCCGAGGGAGAAGGTGTGGGTCGCGTGATCGAGGTCGCCGAGCCGGCAGCCGCCGCCCACCTGTGCTGTGGCGGTCGCCGGGTCGGCCCGCACCCAGCGCATCGGGGACAGGTCGAGGACGAGGCCGTCGTCCACGAGGCACAGTCCCGGTCCGCTGTGGCCGCCGCCCCGCACCGCGAGGTCCACGCCCCTGTCCTGGGCGAAGGAGATCGCGGTCCTGACGTCCGCGGCGTCGACACAGCGTGCGAGGACGGCGGGACGCCGGTCGATCATCGCGTTGTAGATGCTGCGGACCTCGTCGTAGCCGGGGTCCTGGGGCGCGACCACTGGTCCGCGCAGCGCCTCGCGCAGGCCCTCCAAGGCCGTTCCGTTGATGCCGCCCATGGCCGGACACCTCTGTGGGATGGGGGACGTTCGGTGGTCCGCGGACGGGCGGGAGGTGTCATGAGCGACGCGCAGAAGACCGCTGCGGACGCCGTGCCGGATCCGTCCGCGCTGAGCCGGGAACCGGCCGGCCGGGGCCGGTTCGACGGGCTTCGGTCGCGGTGCGGCGGGCCTGACCCACCAGCCTCAGTCTGCTGCCGGCCACCACCTGCCGCAACCGGGCACCGCGCCCGGCCCGCGGCGGCCGGTCGCCGGTCCTTCCGTGTTCTTCCGGGCCGACGGGCGGCGTCGCGGGCCGTCCTGGCCTTTCCCGGGCTCCTCCACGGGGCCGTCGCGTGCCGTGCCGCCGCCGGCCCCGCCTCGCCCGCCTGGTCAGGTTCGCCCGGTGGTGCGACGCTGGGGAGATGAGGTGTCCCCGGGAGGAATCCGGGAGGGCCGATGGGACGTGACGTCCCGGCGATGGTCTTCACCCGTGAGGACCGCCGCCGGTACCGGATCAAGATGCAGGAGTGCCTCGAGGTGCTCGCGCAGATGCTGCGCGAGTCGCGGTTCGAGTCCGAGCGGCCCCAGGTGGGACTGGAGATCGAACTGAACCTGGTCGACGACGAGGCGGAGCCGGCGATGCGCAACAGCGATGTGCTCGAGGCGATCGCGGACCCCGCCTGGTCCACGGAGCTGGGCCGGTTCAACCTCGAGATCAACATTCCGCCCCGCCTGCTGACGGCGGGCGGCCCCGACGCCTGGGAGTCGGAGATCCGCGCCGCGCTGAACCACGCGGAGGAGCGCGCACGGTCGGTCGGCGCGCATCTGATCATGATCGGCATCCTTCCCACCCTGCGGCAGGAGGACGTCGGCGAGGCGGCGCTGTCGGAGAATCCGCGCTACCGGCTGCTCAACGACCAGGTGTTCGCGGCCCGGGGCGAGGACCTGCGCATCGAGGTGGACGGCGAGGACCGGCTGCGCACCTACACGGACACGATCACTCCGGAGGCCGCGTGCACCAGCACCCAGTTCCACCTCCAGGTGTCCCCGGAGGAGTTCGCCGACTACTGGAACGCGGCGCAGGCGATCGCCGGCGTCCAGGTCGCGCTGGCGGCGAACGCGCCGTTCCTGTTCGGCAAGGAGCTGTGGCACGAGACCCGTATCCCGCTGTTCGAGCAGACCACCGACACCCGCCCGGAGGAGATCAAGGTGCAGGGGGTACGGCCCCGGGTGTGGTTCGGGGAGCGGTGGATCAACAGCGTCTTCGACCTCTTCGAGGAGAATCTGCGCTACTTCCCGGCGCTGCTGCCCCTGTGCGACGAGCAGAGCCCGACGGAGACGCTGGACCGCGGCGACGTCCCCGAGCTGGCCGAGCTGACCCTGCACAACGGCACCATCTACCGCTGGAACCGCCCGGTCTACGCCATCGCCAACGACAAACCGCACCTGCGGGTGGAGAACCGTGTACTGCCCGCCGGTCCGACCGTCGCCGACATCCTCGCCAGTGGAGCCTTCTACTACGGCCTCACCCGCGCCCTGGTGGAGGAGGACCGGCCGGTGTGGTCCCGGATGTCCTTCTCGGCCGCCGAGGAGAACCTGCACACGGCGGCCCGGCACGGCATCGAGGCACGGCTGTACTGGCCCGGGATGGGCGAGGTGCCGGTGTCCGAACTCGTCCTGCGGCGGCTGCTGCCGCTGGCGCACCGGGGGCTGGAGCTCTCCGGGATGGACGCCGCCTGGCGGGAGCCCCTGCTGGGCATCATCGAGCAGCGGTGCGTCACCGGCCGCAACGGAGCGGTCTGGCAGAAGGAGATGCTCCACCACCTCGACGACACCCTCCACTGCGGCCGTCACGAGGCACTGCGGCGCATGACGCAGGTGTACAGCGACTACATGCATCTCAACGCCCCGGTCCACACCTGGCCCGTCGAATGACGGGACCGGCGGCCACGGCGGTCTTCTCAGCCGCGGAAAAACACAACTATGATGAGGGGTTCGCTGCCGGCACGGAGGAGGTGAGTGACATGGATTCCAGTAGTAGTAGTCCGGGCCCCGTCGGGTCCCGCGCTCCCATGTCCCCCTGCTCCCCGGGCATCCGGTAGCCCTCTTCCCGGCCTCCCGCCGCGTCGACGGCTGCCGTGCCCCCGGTCCGCCCCGCCCTGCGCGGGGCGAGGAGGTTCCCATGGCGAACGTGACCAGCCGCAGCGACGTGAACACCCTCGCCCAACTGCGCGCCCGCCGCGCCGTCCGCCTGGCGGCCCGGCAGTTGACCGAGGACGCCCCCAAGCTCGCCCGTGCCTCCGCGGCCGCGTACCAGGCCGGCCTCGCCGCCCGTGCCGCCGAACTGCGCAGAGCGGCTCTGGTCGCCTGGCGCGCCGGTGTACCCGCCGAGGTCATCGCCGCCGACGGGCGTCTGCCGCAGGCCGTCGTGCACCGGTGGATCACGGGCCGGTGCGCGCCCAAGCGCCCGTGCGAGAGGCGGCCCTGACCTTCGGCGCCGCCCTTCGGCCCCGGCCGTTGGCGGTTCTCGGCCGGAACGCCCCGGGGCGCTCATGTCACGGTGCTCGTCCCGGTGGCGCTTTGCAGCACCTCCCGCCCCTCGGAACGCCCGCCCGGCCGGTGGGACCGCCGAGGAGCGGAGGCACTCTCCCCTGGGAGGGCACTCTCCCTGTACCTCCCTGTACGTCTCCCCCTGTACGGTCACGCCCCTCGTGCCGCCGCGCTCTCACCGGTCGGCACGGGCACGGCGGCAGGGCGTGCGCGACGGCGACGGCGCCTGCCCGGCGTGACGCCGGCTCCCTGCCCCGACCGTGAGGTCACGGCCCCGCCCGGACGCACGGCGTCCGGGCGGCAGACCCGGCCGGAGACCTTCCGCGCCGCGCCGGCTCCCGGCGGACGGAGGCCGCCCTCGGCCACGGGATTGTGAAAAAGCAGCCAGCGGTTGTGAAGCTCGTGCACTCTTCAAGCAATGATCATCGTCGCTGCCCTAGACAAAATGACCGTATAAGTAGCGTATGCCGCACGGTCAGGGGAGGCTTACGGGGGCGATCGAGAGCGATCCCACACACTTGCGAATGGATGCCCTATGTGAGTGATAGCATCCCCCACGTCTGTGACCTCGGCCCACTCGGCCGGGCGCTGCATTGAAGTCGGCTCGCGCTCGGCGCAACGGCGGCGAGTCGTTCCGAGTGGTTGTGCCGCGGAATCCCGCGAGGTACATCCGCCGACGGCGGCAGGCAACACGCCAGGAAAGGTTTCCATGAATCAAGACGCACTTGTTTGGTGCCTGGCTGCAGCGGTGGTGGTCGCCGTTGCGGCGGCCCTGGTGCTCAACCACCGCAACAGAGCCATAACGGCGAAAAAGAACCAGATCGAGGCCGAACTGATACAGAAGCTCAGCGAGGCCGAGGGACAACTCGCCAATTTAAGGGGTGAGTTGCAGCAGCACAAGGCCCAGCAGGCCGAGGCCATCCGGCAAGCCGAGGAGGCTGCGGAGGAGAGCACCAAGGCCGTCCTCAAGGGTTCCGCACGCTTTTTGCAGAGCCTTGCCGCGGAACAGCTGACACTCCTCGAGGAAATCCAGCGCAAATACGGTGGACACGCGGTCCTGGGCGATCTGCTGGAAGTCAACCACGCCAATGCGCAAATGGCGCGCAAGGCCCAGGGCATTGCGGTGATGTGTGGTGCGCCGCTGGGTCGCCGCACCAAAGCCGCAAGCGTATATGACGTCGTGCGCAGCGCACAGTCGCAGATTCGCAATTTCCGGCGTGTTGAGATCATGCAGCAGACCGGTTTTGCGTTGAAGGCGTCCGCTGTTTCTCCTGTTGCGCTCGCCGTGGCGGAGCTTCTCGACAATGCCGCCAGTTTTTCCCAGCAGGGGTCGCCGATCGAGGTGACTTTCCAGCGGGTGCAGAACAACCTGTGCATCGTGATCGACGACGCCGGTGTCGGCATGAGCGACGAGGACCGGCAGAAGGCGACCGCGCTGCTCTCCGGTGAGCACCTCCCCCGTCTGTCGCAGCTGGGCACCCAGCCGAAGTTCGGCTTCCCCGTGATCGGTCTGCTGGCACGGCAGTACGGCTTCCGTGTGGACGTCACCGGCGTCTCCCGCTACGGCGGTGTCCGGGCGGTCGTGCTGCTGCCCGAGGAGCTGTGGACCGAGGAGGAGATCACGCCGTCCGAGACGACCCCGCTCAGCACCGTCCGCAGTACCTCGGCCCGGTCGGAGTCCGTCGCGCGCACCGCGCACGGTCTGCCCAGGCGAGGGGCACGCCAGGTGCCCATCGCAAGTGTTCCCGATCCCGAGGACACCTCGGAGCCGCCCGCCGCGTCGTCGGAAGAGGCCGGCCGCGCCGGCCGCAGTCTGGGGGCCTTCCAGCGCGGCACGCTCTCGGGCCGGAACCTCGCCTCGGCACCGTTCGAAGGGTCCGAAGACTCATGACCACAGACCTGTCGTGGATGCTCGATGACATCGTGAACAACGTGCCGAAGGCCCGGCACGCCGTTCTGCTGTCCGCGGACGGCCTTCCCCGCGGGGCGACCGAGGGCATGTCCCGGAAGGACGTGAGCACCATCGCCGCCGCCATGGCGGGGATGCAGTCGCTCAGCCGGGCGACCGCCCACTTCGCCGGGCCGGGGGAGGACAGGCAGTGGAACCAGACGATCATCGAGTTCTCGCACGGCTGGATCTTCCTGATCGGTGCGGGGCAGGGGGCGTACCTGGCCGCGGCGGCTGAGCCCGACGTCGACATGCAGCAGATCTCCTTCCGCATGCACCGGCTCGTCGCCCGGCTCGGCAACAACCTCACCTCGCCTCCCCGCGTGGACGCCCCGGCCCCGGCCGAGCGGCCCGACCGGGACGAGGGCAGGCAGAAGGCCGCCGGCGGGACAGGGGTCGCCATCGCCGAGCTCGACGAGGCGGTCAAGGACGTACGGGGGGCCCGTCACGCCGTGCTGCTGGGCTCCGACGGACTTCCCCGGGGCACGACCACGGGGATGAGCCAGGACCTCGCGGACACGATCTCCGCGGCGATGACGGGAATCCACGCCTACAGCCGTGCCACCTCGCAGTTCGCCGGTGTGCAGGAGGGCGCGCGCTGGAAGCAGACCGTGATCGAGTTCCAGCACGGCTGGATCTTCCTCATCTCGGCGGGCCGTGGCGCCTTCCTCGCCGCGGCGGCCGAACAGGACGCCGACATCGAGGAGTTCACGACCCGCCTGCATCAGGCGGTACCCCGGCTGGACGCATACCTGGCACCCCGTGGGACGGTGAGCAGCAAGTGAAGGACGAGTCGGACCAGGACCTGGAGCTGACCTCCCCCTTAGTCCCTCTCTTCGTGATCACGAATGGGCGTTCCCTGCCCCCGGACCACGCGTATGAGCGCACCACCCTCGTGTCCGCGCACGAGGGTGCCTCCGCCAGGGCTCGCACGCTTTCCCCGGAGGCCCGCCAGGTTCTGGACTTGGTCTCGGACGGTTTTCTGTCCGTCGCCGAGGTGGCCGCCCATACGCACCTGCCTCTGGGGATCGTCCGGATTCTTCTGGCGGAGCTGGAGGAGAACGGTCTCGTCCTCACGAGGAAGCCCGTCCCCCGTGCCGAACGTGTCGATCGAGAACTCCTCAGCGCGGTACTCGACGGCCTCAAAGCCCGATTCGGAGCGTGATTCGTGTACCTGGATTCAGGCGTCTCCACCGCAGTGAAGATCCTCGTGGTGGGGCACTTCGGGGTCGGGAAGACCACGTTCATCGGAAGCATCTCCGAGATCGAGCCGCTGCGGACCGAAGAGGAAATCACCGAAGCCAGCATAGGATTTGACGATCTTTCTGGAACTCCGGACAAGACCACCACGACGGTGGCGATGGACTTCGGCCGGCTGACTCTCAGCGACGAGATCGTGCTCTACCTCTTCGGCACGCCCGGCCAGGAGCGCTTCAAGGAGATGTGGGAGGAGCTGTCCCGGGGCGCGCTGGGAGCTCTGGTCCTCGTCGACCCCGAGCGGCTGTCCGAGTCCTTCCCCGTCCTGGACCTGGTCGAACGGTTCGGCCTGACGTACGCCATCGGCGTCAACCACTTCGACGGCACCCCCGTCTACCCCCTCTCGGAGGTGCGCGAGGCGTTGAACCTGCCGGCGAACACGCCCGTCGTCTCCTGCGACGTACGGGACCGGCGTTCCTCGGCGCAGGCTCTCATCACCCTCGTGAACCACCTTCTGTCCCTCACCGACTAGGAGCCACCCACCATGCAGCAGCCCCCCGACATAAAAGAGCCACCGCCCGGCTGCCCCGCGCACGGAAACATCCAGCTCTACGGCCCCCGGTTCGGCTCCGACCCCGACAGCCACTACGAGCAGCTGCGCGCCCTGGGCCCGAGCGCGCCGGTCGACATCGCCCCCGGGGTACAGGTCGAGCTGGTCACCAGCTATGACGCCGCCCTGTACATCCTGCAGAACCCCGCTACGTTCGTCAGGGACTCGCGGCGCTGGAACGCGCTGAACGAAGGGCGCGTTCCCAAGGACAGTCCGGCCCTGCCGATGATGGGCTACCGGCCCAACGCGCTGTTCAGCGACGGTGCCGCGCACGCCCGGCTGCGTCAGGCGGTCACCGACAGCCTGGCCAGTGTCAACGAGCTTCAGCTGGTGCGGCAGACCCAGCAGTCCGCCGACTATCTGATCAGCCGGTTCAGCACCGACCGCCTCGGTCAGGCCGAGCTGATGGCCGACTACGCCCGTCCCCTGCCGCTGCTGGTCTTCAGCGACCTGTTCGGGTGCCCGCCCGAGATCGGCGACCGCGTCATCATGGGAATCAGCGGCATCTTCGACGGCACCCCCGACGCCGACCAGGTGCTGGGCAGTGCGCTCGCCGAGCTGATCGCCCTCAAGCGGCGCCGTCCCGGACAGGACCTGACGACCCGTCTGATGGAGCACTCGGCGCAACTGACCGACGAGGAGGTGCTGCACCAGCTCGTGACGCTGCTCTCCGGCGGCACCGCGCCGTTGACGGCGACCATCGGCACCAGCAGCGCCCTGATCCTGGACGACGACTGGCAGCCCGGGCTGCCGGTGGAGGACGCGGTCACCCGGGTCCTGTGGAACTACGCGCCGATCGCCAACTACGCGGCCCACTACCCCACGCATGACGTGGAGTTGGGGGACAGGACGCTCAAGGCGAACGACCCGGTGCTGATCTCCTTCGCGGCGGCCAACACCGACCCCCGGCTGGCCGAGCACCGCGAGCAGCTCAGCGCCAAGGCCCATCTGGCCTTCGGGGCCGGTCCGCACGCCTGTCCCGCCAGGGACGCCGCGTTCATGATCGCCGTCACCGCCGTCGAGTCACTGCTCAACCGGCTGCCGGACATCGAAGTGCGCGTGCCGTTCAAGGACCTGAGCTGGGTTCCGGCTCCGTGGAGCCGCTCCCTGGTGTCCCTCCCGGTCCGGTTCACCCCTCGTCAGGTGACGCCGATGCCCCCGCAGCCGCAGCCCCGGGTGCCGGAGACGGCCGCGTCCCCCGCCCCGGCACCCGCGCCGGCGCCCGCGCCGAGGCCTGCGACGACGTCCGCGTCCAAGCCCAAGGCGGGATTGTTCAGCCGATTCCTGGCATGGACCCGAGGGGAGTGACGTAGGCAACTCTCAAACGGAATAGTCACCTTGTATGTTCCGGCCATCGTCAGGGTAAGCATGGCGGCTGGTACTCAGGAAGGAGCCGTCGTGGAGACTGCGGTCATGCCGCCGCCCGACAGACGATTCGCCGTTTCGCTGTTCTCACGTCTACGGACGGCGAAAGGCCAGGCCAACCCCTTTCCGATCTACGAGGAGCTGAGATCGAGGGGTGATGTCGTAGCAGCGCCCTGGGGCGGGTATCTGGTCACCGGATTCGACCTGTGCGACCGGATCCTGCGCAGCCGTGACTGGCTGGAGCCCGATGCACGGTGGCGGGAACAACAAGGAAGCGGAACGCGCTGGACAGCACCGTCCTCGCGCGAGATGAGCCGGACCCTGCCCGCGCTCAACCCGCCCGAGCACACCCGGGTACGCCGGTCGGCAGGCATGTTCGACCGCAGCACTCTGCGGGAGATCGGCGGGACGGTCGAACGCATCACGACCGGACTCCTCGACAACCTCGGCGAGCGTCTGCGCGACGGCGAGGCCGACTTCAACGCCCTGGTCAGCGAGGAACTGCCGATCGCCACCATCGGACAATGGCTCGGCCTGCCGACGGCGGACTTCCCCCGGTTGCGGAAACTGACCCACGACCAGGTCTTCACCCAGGAGTTGCTGCCCTCCGCCAGTCAGCTGGCCATCTCCGACGCGGCCACGGCGGAGCTGCGCACCTACTTCACGGAGCTGGTGCGTCACCGGCGTGCCCACCCGGGTGAGGATCCGGTGTCACGCTGGATCGCCACCTGGGACACCCTGGAGAGCGACCGGGACAAGGCGGACGAAGCCGTCTACTACCTCGCCCTGTTCGTGCTGCTGGCGGCGCTGGAGACCACGACCACGCTGCTGTCGACCATGACACTGCTGCTCCTGGAGCACCGCCGGTACTGGAACCAGCTCCTCGTCCAGCCCGATCTGGGCCCCGCAGCCATTGAAGAATCGTTACGCTACGACCCGCCGGCCCATGTGATCAGCCGCGTCGCCTCCCGGGACTGCGTCCTGGGCGGCGTCGAGATACGCAAGGACGAGATGGTCCACCTCATGGTGGGGGCGGCCCATCGCGACCCCGCCAAGCACAAGGATCCCGACGTGTTCGACCCGCACCGCAAGCAGGCGCACATCGCCTTCAGCGGGGGCATCCACTACTGCCTCGGCGCACCGCTCGCCCGGCTGGAGGCCCAGACCCTCCTCCGTCAGCTGACCGAGCGGTTCCCCCGTCTCACTCTCGTACGCCGTCCGGCGTGGGCACCGCGGGTGGCCTTCAGACGCCCGCTGAACCTGGATGTCGCTCTGACATGACCGAAATGACCAACGATTTCGCCGACTTCCCGTACAAGGCGCTGAGCGTCGACCAGAAAGGGCCGGTCATACAGGTCCGCCTCAACCCCTCGGGGCAGGACAGCACACTGAACAACGCGGCCCTCGACGACCTCATCGCCCTGCTCAACAGCCTCCATGAGCGGCCCGACGTCCAGGTGCTGGTCCTGTCGTCCCTGGGGGACGACTTCTGCCTCGGCGCCGACCGCGACGAGTACCAGGCGGCGCTGGCCGGGGATCCGACCGGGACCGCCACGCGCCGTATCGTCGACAAGGCGTACCGCGTGTGCGACGCCCTGGAGAACACCCATGCGGTCACCATCGCCCGGCTGCACGGCAGGGTGGTCGGCGCCGGTATCGCACTCGCCTCCTTCTGCGACCTTCGCGCGGGGGCGGACACCTGCCGGTTCCGCATGCCGGAGGTGGGGCTGGGCATTCCCCCCGCGTGGGGAGGTGCCATGGGCCGCCTGGTCGCCGAGAACGGAGCCGCCAGGATCCGCGAACTCATGCTGACCTGCGAGCCCTTCGACGCGGCCACCGCCCACCGGATCGGCCTTCTGCACAAGGTGGCCCCCCTCGACGAACTGGACACGGTCGTCGACGCCTGGGTCAGGCCACTGCTGCGGCGCTCCCCCGAGGCGCTCACGCTCACCAAGCGCATGCTCGCCGGCTATGCGCGAGCGGACCGCACCGCCGATGTGGCACTGCTCGACGCCCATCTGCTCGCCGCACAGCTCAGCCGGCCCCGGCCGCAGCCCTCCGCCGCCTCGGCGAGCGGCTCATGACGGCACATGCGCGGACAACCGTGCGCGCGTGCGCCGGCGCGAAGGTGCGGCGCTGACGCGGGCGACGGGCCGTCCACGGCGGTGACCGTGGACGGCGCCGCGGCCCGGACGGCGCTCGGCGCACCGGGTATCCGGGCACGGCGCCGCTGAGACCGGTGGGACCGTCCGCCGACGACCGGCGGGCGGTGCCACCGGCGTTCTCGTGCTCGGCGTGGGCACCGGGCCGCTCCTCGTCCTGGGCCGGTCCCCGTCCGGGGCCGGTCCTCATCCGCCGGAAACCGGTGTCGCCTCGCGCACCGCCCGGTGCACGGCGCGGGCCAGACGGGCGCCCCACAGCGAACGGGGACCGGCGAAAGTGTGGAGTTCCTCCCCTTCGCCCGGCACCCGGGCGGCTATGCACACCGCGTCGGTGGGGGTGCCCGAGCAGTCGTAGCCCGCCTCCAGCAGCGCCTGCGTCTTGGCCTCGGTGGCCGTCATGACGGCGTTGACCAGAGCGGCGTCCGACAGCGCGACCGGAAGCGCGGCGATGACGTTGACCGTGCCCGGCGCCTGCGGACCGCACTCCCCCGGTTCCGGCGAAGCGGCCCATCCGCGCACTCTGACGCCCGCGGTGGCGACGGCAACGGCACCGCCGTCGCACGCCCGGCCGTGGGCCTCGACGTCGGCGGCGGTCATCAGGCCGACTCCCTCCCCGTCCAGGCCGGCCGCACCGGCCAGTTCGGCGAGGTGGTGTCCGGGGTCGGTACGCCGGTAGCCGTGGGCCACCTGCGCGTTGAGCACCCAGCCGCGTTCGCCGATGCCACCGCCCAGCACGGCGTTGCTGATCATCCGCCATCCCGGGCCGGCTGGCCACACCAGTACGGGCAGCCGCATCCCGTCCTCGGTACGGGTCAGCAGACGCGGGCGCAGCAGACCGGCGTCCGTGGCCGGTACGACGGCGGAGGTCACAGGCGGGGGCTCCTTGGTGTCGGGGTGCCCGCCGATGGTACGTGAGGGGCGGCCGGGGCCGAGGGGACGGGTCCGCCGGGAAAGGGCCGGGTCCCGGGGGTGCGTCCGGGTCGTGCCGTGGGGCACGGGACCGGCCCGGGCGGCGAGGACGCACGGCCGGGGATGCGCGGGGAGGGACGAGGGCATGGCGGTGTTCCCCGCGCCACCGGCCGTTCCGCGTTCCGCTGGCGCAGGCCCTCCCCGCGCGTGTGCGGTGGTCTCCCCGCCGGGCCGGCGAGGAGACCACCGCACCTGGTGTGCCGTCAGTCCAGCTCGACGAGCAGGTCGCCGCCCTCCACCTGCTGGACGCGGCCGATGGCCAGCCGGGCCACCCGGCCCGCCTTCGGAGCGGTGATGGCGGCCTCCATCTTCATCGCCTCGATGGTGGCCACGGTCGCGCCGGCCTCCACCTCGTCGCCCTCGGCGACCGCGAGGGTCACCACACCGGCGAACGGGGCCGCGACATGGCCGGGGTTGGACCGGTCGGCCTTCTCGGTGGCGGGGATGTCGGAGGCCGCGGCGGCATCGCGTACCTGGATGGGACGGAGCTGGCCGTTCAGCGTGGCCATCACGGTGCGCATCCCGCGCTCGTCGGCCTCGCCGATCGCCTGGAGCTCGATGAGGAGCCGCACCCCGGGCTCGAGGTCGACGGCGTACTCCTTGGCGGGGCGCAGCCCGTAGAAGAAGTCCTTGCTGTCCAGCACGCTGGTGTCGCCGTAGGCCTGGCGGTGGGCCTCGAAGTCCCGGGTCGGGCCGGGGAACAGCAGCCGGTTGAGGGTCGCGCGGCGGGACTTCTCCAGGCCCTCCCGGTCCTCGGCGGTCAGCTCCGTCACGGACTTGCCCGGCGCGCGGCCCTTGAGCGCCTTGGTGCGGAACGGCTCCGGCCAGCCGCCGGGCGGGGTGCCCAGCTCGCCGCGCAGGAAGCCGATGACGGAGTCGGGGATGTCGAAGCGCTCCGGGGTCGCCTCGAAGTCCTCCGGTGACACGTCGGCGCCCACCAGGTGCAGGGCGAGGTCGCCGACCGCCTTGGACGAGGGGGTGACCTTGACCAGGCGGCCCAGGATGCGGTCGGCGGCGGCGTACATCTCCTCGATGTCCTCGAAGCGGTCGCCCAGTCCCAGCGCGACCGCCTGGGTGCGCAGGTTGGACAGCTGGCCGCCGGGGATCTCGTGGTGGTAGACGCGTCCGGTGGGCGAGGCCAGACCCGCCTCGAAGGGAGCGTAGATCTTGCGGACGCTCTCCCAGTACGGCTCCAGGTCGCTGACGGCCTGCAGGTCCAGGCCGGTGGGGCGGTCGGAGTGGTCGGTGGCGGCGACGATCGCCGACAGCGACGGCTGGGAGGTGGTGCCGGCCATCGACGCGACCGCGCCGTCCACGGCGTCGGCGCCGGCCTGGACGGCGGCGAGGTAGGTGGCGAGCTGGCCGCCCGCGGTGTCGTGGGTGTGCAGGTGCACCGGCAGGTCGAACTCGCGGCGCAGCGCCGACACCAGGGTGGCGGCGGCGGGGGCGCGCAGCAGTCCCGCCATGTCCTTGATGGCCAGGACGTGCGCCCCGGCGGCCACGATCTGCTCGGCCAGGCGGAGGTAGTAGTCCAGGGTGTAGAGGCGCTCGGCGGGATCGGAGAGGTCGCCCGTGTAGCACAGGGCGACCTCGGCGACGGCCGTCCCGGTCTCGCGTACGGCGTCGATGGCCGGCCGCATCTGGTCCACGTCGTTGAGCGCGTCGAAGATCCGGAAGATGTCTATGCCGGTGGCGGTGGCCTCCTGGACGAAGGCGTCGGTCACCTCGGTCGGGTACGGCGTGTAGCCCACGGTGTTGCGTCCGCGCAGCAGCATCTGCAGGCAGATGTTGGGCACCGCCTCGCGCAGGGCGGCCAGCCGCTCCCAGGGGTCCTCGGCGAGGAAGCGCAGGGCGACGTCGTAGGTGGCGCCGCCCCAGCACTCCAGGGACAGCAGCCGGGGCAGGGTCCGGGCCACCACCGGGGCGGCGGCCAGCAGGTCCTTGGTGCGCACCCGGGTCGCGAGCAGGGACTGGTGCGCGTCACGGAAGGTGGTGTCGGTGACGCCGATGGTCGGCGACTGGCGCAGCCAGCGGGCGAAGCCCTCCGGACCGAGCTCGATCAGCCGCTGCCGGGAGCCCGCGGGCGGCTCGCCGTCGGGCAGCGGCGGCAGCTTGGTGACCGGGTCGACAGTGTCGGGCCGCTCGCCGTGGGGCTTGTTCACCGTGACGTCGGCGAGGTAGGTGAGCAGCTTGGTGCCGCGGTCGGCGGAGGAACGGGCGGTCAGCAGGTGCGGGCGCTGCTCGATGAAGGACGTGGTGACGCGGCCGGCCTGGAAGTCGGGGTCGTCCAGGACGGCTTGCAGGAACGGGATGTTGGTCGCGACACCGCGGACGCGGAACTCGGCCACGGCACGCCGGGCCCGGACGATCGCGGCCTTGAGGTCCCGGCCCCGGCAGGTGAGCTTGACGAGCATCGAGTCGAAGTGGGCGCTGATCTCCGTGCCGGCGTGTGTGGTGCCGCCGTCCAGACGGATGCCCGAGCCGCCGGGCGAACGGTAGGCGCTGATCCGGCCGGTGTCCGGGCGGAAGCCGTTGGCGGGGTCCTCGGTGGTGATGCGGCACTGCAGGGCGGCCCCGCGCAGGGTGATGCTCTCCTGGGAGAGGCCGAGGTCGGCCAGGGTCTCGCCGGCGGCGATGCGCATCTGGGCCTGGACCAGGTCGACGTCGGTGACCTCCTCGGTCACCGTGTGCTCGACCTGGATGCGCGGGTTCATCTCGATGAAGACGTGGTTGCCGTCCCGGTCGAGCAGGAACTCCACGGTGCCCGCGTTGCGGTAGCCGATCTCCCGGGCGAAGCGGACCGCGTCGGCGCAGATCCGCTCCCGCAGCCCGGGGTCGAGGTTCGGCGCGGGGGCGAGCTCGATGACCTTCTGGTGGCGGCGCTGCACCGAACAGTCGCGCTCGAACAGGTGGATGACGTTGCCCTGCCCGTCGGCGAGGATCTGCACCTCGATGTGGCGCGGGTCGACGACAGCCTTCTCCAGGAAGACGGTGGGATCGCCGAACGCGGACGCCGCCTCGCGGGAGGCCGCCTCGATGGCCTCGCGCAGTGCGGCCGGGTCCTCCACCCGCCGCATGCCCCGCCCGCCGCCGCCGGCGACCGCCTTGACGAACACGGGGAAGCCGATGTCCTCGGCGGCACGGACCAGTTCGTCGACGTCCGTGGAGGGCGCCGAGGAGCCGAGCACCGGCACACCGGCGGCACGGGCGGCCGCCACCGCGCGGGCCTTGTTCCCCGTCAGCTCCAGTGTGCCGGCGTCCGGGCCGATGAAGGTGATGCCCGCCTCCTCGCAGGCGCGGGCGAGTTCCGGATTCTCGGACAGGAACCCGTAGCCGGGGTAGACGGCGTCCGCGCCCGCCCGGCGCGCGGCGCGGATGATCTCCTCCACGGAGAGATAGGCCCGCACCGGGTGCCCCGGCTCGCCGATCTGGTACGCCTCGTCGGCCTTGAGCCGATGCAGGGAATTGCGGTCCTCGTAGGGAAAGACCGCGACGGTTCGCGCGCCCAGTTCATAGCCGGCGCGAAAAGCGCGAATCGCGATTTCGCCGCGGTTGGCGACGAGCACCTTGCGGAACATTCTCCATCCCTTCGGCCTGCCGGTGGAATGACCATGGTGTCGGCCATGCCCCCGTCACGCCATGTGAGGCGGGCCACTCTCCCGCATGTCCCGCGGGGGATCTCCGGTCTCCCTCGGCACCGGCCCCTGAGCGGTGACCGCGGGAGACGGTGGCGGCCGGGGCGGTGACCGGGAGGCGGCGGTGGCCGCCGCGGCCCCGGTGGGGACCGCGGCGGCCGAAGCGGCCGCGTCGCCGGCGGGTCCGCCCCGTGCGGATCAGCCGGCGAGTGCCGCCAGCACCACCTGCTTGGCCTCGTCCTGCACCTGGGAGAGGTGGTCGGGACCCCGGAACGACTCGGCGTAGATCTTGTAGACGTCCTCGGTGCCCGAGGGACGGGCCGCGAACCAGGCGTTCTCGGTGGTCACCTTGATGCCGCCGATGGGTGCGCCGTTGCCCGGGGCCTCGGTGAGCACGGCGGTGACCGGCTCCCCGGCGAGGGTGTCGGCGGTGATCCGGGCCGGGGACAGCCTGGCCAGGCGGGCCTTCTCCTCGCGGGAGGCCGGGGCGTCGATGCGGGCGTAGGCGGGTTCGCCGAAGCGGGCGGTGAGGCCGGCGTAGTGCTCGGACGGCGTCCGGCCGGTGACGGCCGTGATCTCGGCGGCGAGCAGGGCCAGGACGATGCCGTCCTTGTCGGTGGTCCACACCGAGCCGTCCCGGCGCAGGAACGACGCCCCGGCGGACTCCTCGCCTCCGAAGCCGAGCGAGGCGTCGATCAGCCCGTCCACGAACCACTTGAAGCCGACGGGCACCTCGACCAGCCGGCGGCCGAGATCGGCGGCGACCCGGTCGATCATGCCGGAGGAGACCAGCGTCTTGCCCACGCCCGCCTCGGCGGGCCACCGGGTGCGGTGGGTGTAGAGGTAGGAGATGGCCGCGGCGAGGTAGTGGTTGGGGTTCATCAGCCCGGCGTCCGGGGTGACGATGCCGTGCCGGTCGGCGTCGGCGTCGTTGCCGGTGGCGATCCGGAAGCGGTCGCGCTGCTCGATGAGCGAGGCCATCGCGTACCGCGAGGAGCAGTCCATGCGGATCCTGCCGTCCCAGTCCAGCGTCATGAAGCGCCAGGTGGGGTCGGTGAGCGGGTTGACCACGGTCAGGTCGAGCCGGTGCTGTTCGGCGATGCGGCCCCAGTAGGCGACGGAGGCTCCGCCGAGCGGATCGGCGCCGATGCGGATGCCCGCGGCCCGGATCGCGTCGAGGTCGAGGACGCTCGGCAGATCGGAGACGTAGGCGTCCAGGAAGTCGTAGCGGCCGGTGCCGGGCGCGGCCAGTGCCCGGGAGTACGGGATGCGGCGCACGTCCTTCAGACCGCCCGCGATGATCTCGTTGGCCCGGTCCTGGATCCAGGAGGTGGCGTCCGAGCCGGCCGGGCCGCCGCTGGGCGGGTTGTACTTGAAACCGCCGTCGCCGGGCGGGTTGTGCGAGGGAGTGACCACCACACCGTCGGCGAGACCGGTGGTGCGGCCGCGGTTGTGCGTCAGGATCGCGTGGGAGACCGCCGGGGTCGGGGTGTAGCCGTCCGCGGTGTCGATGAGCACGGTGACGTCGTTGGCCGCGAACACCTCCAGCGCGGTGGCCCGGGCCGGCTCGGACAGGGCGTGGGTGTCCGCGCCGAGGAAGAGGGGTCCGTCGATGCCCTGCTGTGCGCGGTACTCGCAGATGGCCTGGCTGGTCGCGGCGATGTGGTCGTCGTTGAACGCGGCCGCCAGGGACGACCCGCGGTGTCCGGACGTCCCGAACGCCACTCGCTGTCCCGCCTCGTCCGGGTCGGGGTGCAGTGTGTAGTACGCCGTCACCAGCCGAGCGACGTCGATCAGGTCCTCGGGCCGGGCCGGCTTGCCTGCTCGCTCGTGCCGCATGGCGCTCACGCTCCTCCGCTCGCTCCTGTGTCCGCTGTCCACTCGCGTTCTCATCCTTCCCTGTGCCGGAGAAGAGAGTCGTCGTACCGGGGAGGGGAACCGTCCCCGGCGCCGTCTCCGCGTCCTCCCCGGACCCGGGAGTGCGGATCGGGACATTGCGGGTGTGAAGGGGCAGTGTCCGGATCAGCCGGTCCCCTGCTCAGACGGACGGCCGACACCTCTGCTCACTCTTTCTCCCCATTTCTCCTCTTTCACCCCTTCCTTCCTTCCCTTTCTCTTCGCCCTCTTCCGCCCCTTTTTTCCTCCCGGCTGCTGCGGATGCAGTCCCCACAGGGGTCGGCCATTCTGGGAGGGAACGACGGCGCGAAGGAGTATGCGATGAGCATGATGGACAGGCTCAGGGGCCTGCTGAAAGGGCACGAGGAACAGGCCGGCAAGGGCGTCGACAAGGCCGGTGACTACGTCGACGAACGGACCCAGGGCAAGCACAGGAAGCAGGTCGACACCGCCCAGGACAAACTCAGGGAGCAACTCGGCGGGCAGGACCCCGGCCAGGACCAGCCGCCGCGCTGATCCCCGCGGGGAAGCGACCGCCTGCGAATCGGCTTGGGCCGTCCCCCGGGGGACGGCCCAAGCCGATTCGCATGTGCCACCGTGGTGGGGGCAGTCCCGCTCAGGTCCGGGCGACGGCGAGGGCGAGCACCCATGCCGCGGCCAGGACGGCCAGGGCGGCCAGCACGAACGCCAGGCACCGTGCCCGCAACTGACGGTAACGCTCCTCGTACTCGTCGCGCAGCGCCCGGCACCGGTCGGCGACCCGTTGCAGGTCCCCCCGCGCCCGCAGCAGGCAGTCGCGGACGTAGTGCTTCTCGATCTCCTCGCGCTGCGCGCTGGTCAGCCACTGCATCGGCTCGGTGAAGGCACGGGCCCGCTGCTCGGCCTCGGCGACACGCGCCTGCCACAGCAGATAGCCCTCCACCTGGTTGATCATCTCGGCGGGCCTGAGCGGTCTGCCGTCGGGCTGGTCGGCCGTGCCCGTCATGGAAGGACCTCGCCGAGTGCCGTGGCGCCGTCGGCCACGGGAGGGCCGGCGCACCGGCGCGGCATGCCCTCCGCGCCCGGCCGGTGCCGCACCGGGAAGGTGATGATCAAGTCGGTCATGCGGCCCGTGCACACGCTTTCTCCCGGAAGACGGATACGCGACGGGTCCGCGCGGCGTCCCGCGCGGCCCGGGAGCATCCTTCCGTCTCGTGCCGCCGCACCCACGGCTGTCGTCGCCCCGGCGGAGCAACATCCGGCCCATTGCACCCGATCGGCCCACGTCTCGCGGTGCACGGGCTCGTGCGGCCGGCGGACGCCGGCTGCCCCCGTCAGCAGGGGGAGCCGGCCCCCGGGAGGGAGAGTTCCGCCCAGATGACCTTGCCCTGGGGCGAATAGCGGGTGCCCCAGCGTTCGGTCATCTGGGAGACCAGGAACAGGCCCCGGCCGCCCTCCTCGGTGGTGGCGGCATAGCGCAGATGCGGTGAGGTGCTGGTGCCGTCGGAGACCTCGCAGATCAGGGTGCGGTCGTGGATCAGACGGACGTGGATCGGCTCGCAGCCGTGGCGGATGGCGTTGGTGACGAGCTCGCTCAGGACGAGTTCCATGCTGAAGCCGAGCTCGGTCAGGCCCCACTCCTCGAGCTTGCCGGCGGCGGCGAGGCGTATCCCGGCGACGGCGGCCGGATCGGGCGGTACGTCCCAGTCGGCGACCCGGTCGGGCGGCAGCGCGTGGGTGCGGGCGATGAGCAGGGCGACGTCGTCCTTGGGCCGCGACGGCAGCAGTGCGTCCAGGACGGCCTGGCAGCTCTGCTCCGGCGGCCGGTCGGGGTGGCCGGCGAGGGCCTGGCGCAGCAGGTCCATGCCGACGTCCAGGTCGCGCCTGCGGTCCTCGATCAGGCCGTCGGTGTAGAGGACGATCTGGGTGCCCTCGGCGAGTTCGAACTCGGCCGTCCTGAAGGGCATGCCGCCCAGGCCCAGGGGCGGCCCGGGCGGCAGGTCGGGGAAGGTGACGCTGCCGTCGGGGGCGACCAGGGCGGGCGCCAGATGACCCGCGCGTGCCATGGCGCAGCGGCGGGTCACGGGGTCGTAGATCGCGTACAGACACGTGGCCCCGACGACGGCCGCGGCGGCGTCCGTGCAGGGCTCGTCCTGGTCGATTCTGCCGGCCAGGTCGTCCAGGTGGCTCAGCAGTTCGTCGGGCGGCACGTCGAGCGTGGAGAAGTTGTGCACCGCGGTCCGCAGCCGGCCCATCGTGGCGGCGGCGTGCAGTCCGTGTCCCACCACGTCGCCGACGACGAGCGCCACCCGGCCGCCCGGCAGCGGGATCACGTCGAACCAGTCGCCGCTGACGCCCGACTGGGCGGGCAGATAGCGGTAGCCGACCTCCAGGGCGTTCTGCTCGGGCAGGGCCCGTGGCAGCAGACTGCGCTGGAGAGTGACCGCCAGTGCGTGCTCGCGGGCGTACCGGCGGGCGTTGTCGATGCTGACCGCGGCCCGGGCGACCAGTTCCTCGGCCAGGGACAGCTCCTCCTCGTCGAAGGAGCCGCGCTCCTTGGAGCGCCAGAAGTTGACCATGCCCAGCACGACTCCGCGGGCCTGGATCGGGGCCGCGATGAGCGAGTGGATGCCGTAGTCCACGATCGCCGCGGCGCGCTTGGGGTCCTGCGCGTGCCAGCCCTGCTCGGCGGACAGGTCCGTCACCAGCTCCAGATGGCCGGTGTCGTAGCCGCGTGCCTGGGGCGTGGAGGGCAGGAAGTCGATCAGCCGGCCCTCCTCGTACAGGGGCGAGTCCTCCTGGATGCCGCGTACGGCGACGCGGCGCATGCCGGTCGCCGTGGTGGCCGGCTCCTCTCCGCGCAGGACGCCGTCGGCGAGGTCCACGGAGACGAAGTCGGCGAAGCGGGGGACGACGACCCGGGCGAGCTCGTCGGCGGTACGGGTCACGTCGAGGGTGGTGCCAATGCCCAGTCCGGCGTCGTAGAGCAGTTCAAGCCGTTCCCTGGCGGTCTCGGCCCGGCCGGAGAGGGCCTGCAGCTCGGTGGAGTCGCGCAGCGTCACCACGGTGCCCTTGGGGCCTCCGTCGCGGTCCGTGGGCCGCTGGTTGACCGCCAGCAGCCGGGCTCCGGCGAGGTGCACCTCGTCGGAGGCCTCCCGCCCGGAGGTGAGCAGCTCGACCATGTCCGCTTCCAGTCCCGGCAGCTGCGTCACCAGCTTGCCCTCGGCGTCCGGCGGCAGGTCCAGCAGCCGCCTGGCCTCGTCGTTGACCAGCAGCAGCCGTCCGTCGTCGTCGACGATGAGCACGCCTTCGCGCACGGAGTGCAGCACCGCTTCGTGGTGCTCGTACATCCGGCGCATCTCGTCCGGTGCGAGACTGCGGGTCTGCCGTCGCAGCCGCCTGCCGACCAGCGCCGTCACCCCGGTGGCCACGCCGAGGGCCGCCGCTCCGCCGATCAGGATGATCGGGATCTGCCGCTTCACCAGGCTGGTCACGTTCTTGACCTTCATCCCGGCGGAGACCAGGGCGACCACACGTCCGCCCTCGTTCCGGACGGGAACGGTGGCCTGGACTTCCTGGCCGAGCGGCCCGTGGACGCTTTCGATGTAGGTCTTGCCGGCGAGCGGCGGCCCGATGGTCCCGACGAAGCGATGGCCGATGCGGTCGGGCAGCGGATGGGTGTACCGGATGCCCTTGGTGTCCATGACGACGATGAAGTCGATCCCCGCCGCTGTGCGTCCCGCCTCGGTGAGCGGCTGGAGCACCTTCGACGGGGAGGGGGTCCGCAGCGCGTCCAGGACGCCCGGTGAGTGCGCGAAGGTCTGGGCGACGGCGAGGGACCGGCGCTCGGCCTCGGCCCTGGTGTCCCGCTGCGACTGCAGCACCAGGGCGATGACCGCGGAGGCCACCAGCAGCACCACCAGCGCCACCTGCAGCACGAACACCTGTCCGGCAACGCTTCGCGGACTCTTTCCCGCCAGCGAGCGCCAGGGTATGCGCCGCAGGCGGGTGGAAGCTTCAACCATTTGGCCTTTGTAGCATCAACCCCCATGAATAGTCACGACTCGGACATCTACTCGATCGTCGCGAGGTCGTTTCCGCAGGTCGTGCGGCAGTGGCTCGAGGGCTGTGCGGCACCGAAAGGACCCTCGGCGGCGAAGGCCCGGGCGGCGAAGCGTTCGCCGATGCGGCGGTGGGTCTCGGCGTCCGGGTGCAGGCCGTCCGGCAGCGGCAGCTCGGCGTGGTCGGCCTCGCCGTAGAGATCACGGCCGTCGAGATAGTGCAGATGGGGGTCCTCGGCCGCGCGCTGCCGGACGATCCGGGCCAGCTCCTCCCGGATGACGGCGAGGGCCAGTTTGCCGGCCGCCCGTTCCGCGGGGTCGCCCGCGGCCCGGAACCGCAGCCGCCCGGCGCCCAGGGCGGCGAGGTCCGGCACGCTGGGGCCGGGGGTGTCCTCGTGGAGGGGACAGTACAGGGGCGAGACGACCAGGAGAGGCGTGGTGGGGCGGCCCTCCCGGATGATGTCCAGGAAGCCGTGGACCGCGGGCGCGAAGGCGCGCAGGCGCATCAGATCGGTGTTGACCAGGTTGATGCCGATCTTGATGCTGATCAGATCGGCGGGGGTGTCGCGCAGAGCGCGGGCGGTGAACGGGTCGAGCAGGGCGCTGCCGCTCAGCCCCAGGTTGATCAGGTCCACGCCGGCCAGGGAGGCGGCGAGAGCCGGCCAGGTGGTGGCCGGGCTCGCCGCGTCGGAGCCGTGGCTGATCGAGCTGCCGTGGTGGAGCCACACCCTGCGGCCCCGGTCCGGTACGGGCTCGACGGGGGCATCGGTGCGCAGCGCGACGAGTTCGGTGGTCTCGTTGTGCGGAAGCCAGATCTCGACGTCCTTGAGGGTGCCGGGCAGACCGGTGAAACGGAGGGTGCCCACCGGGCCGGGCCGGTGCTCGGCGGTGCCGGTGACCATGTCGACGGTCAGGGTGTTGCCGCCCGTCACACTGCCCCGGCCGGCCGGACGCCCGTCGATGATCAGGTCGTACACGCCGTCCGGGCGGGGCGGGGCGCCGGCGTAGCGCCGCTTGGTGGGCAGGGTGTCCAGTTCCACGGCGGTGGCCCGGGTGCGCAGGACCAGCCGTACGCCGGAGGGCTGGGACTCCGCCATGGCGAGCTGCGGGTCGGCGCACTGGGCGCGGGCCCGGGCGGGCAGCCGGTGCGGCAGGAGGCCGTGCGCGGTGCGTTCCAGGTCGAGGGCGCCGCGCAGGAGGTCGGCGGTGAGGGGGGTGGTGATCCAGTCGCGCTCGGTGTTCATGTCCTCAAAAGGTCGACGGGGGTGCGGGGTCATGGGGCGCGAGCCGGGGCCAGTCGCGCAGCATCGCGTCGAGGCGGTCGAGGATCCACACCCAGGTCTCCTGCGAGTCGGGGGCGCTGTGGCTGAAGCCTCCGGCCAGCTCGAGGCTGACGAAGCCGTGGAAGACGCTGCCCAGCAGGCGGACGGCGTGCGTCTGGTCCGGTTCGGTCAGGTCGTAGCCGCGCAGGATCGCGCGCATCATCTGCGCATGCCTGCCCCCGGCGCTCGTGGCCGCCGTCTCGGGGTCGAGCCGGAGCCGCGCCGCGGCGTAGCGGCCGGGATGTTCACGGGCGTAGTCGCGGTAGACACCTGCGAAGGCGATCAGGGCGTCCCTGCCGGCCCGTCCGGCCAGCGCGTCGGCGGCCCGGTCGGCGAGTTCCTCCAGGGCGAGCAGGGCGATCCTGGTCCTGAGGTCCTGCGAGCTCTTCAGATGCGAGTACAGGCTCGCGACCTTGACGTCGAACCGCCGGGCGAGCGCCGAGAGGGTCACCTGGTCGAAGCCGACCTCGTCGGCCAGCTCCGCTCCGGCCCTGACCAGGCGTTCGGTGGTCAGCCCCACGCGCGCCACACCGCCTCCTTCCGTGCGTCCTTCATCTGCCTTGAAGCATTCAACACCTGCCTAATGACTTTAGGCAAATGCCATCTCCGTATAGCCCGACGGGGATGTCCGTCCGGTCCGGACCGGCATCCGGTCGTCCGGTCCGGCCGAGCCGCTTCCCGGAACCGGACGCGCGGCTGTTCCAGACCGCTGCACGGCGCGTCGCGCATCGCACGGGGAATGACGCACGAGAACGGCAAAGGGCGCCGGAACGCCGCGGCCGGACCGGACGACCGGATGCCGGTGGCCGGGGCGGTTCCCGCTCATGCGTCCCCGGCGTCTCCCGCGCCGGCGGCGACCGGACGCAGGGCAGCACCCTCGTGGACGGAGCGCCCGCTCCGGCCGCGAGGGACCCGGTTCCAGCCGGGCCGACGGGTTCCTCACCCGCTGCGGCCCGGCCCCGCGCACGGCGGGGTCAAGGCGTGACCGCACGGCGCGCCGCGTCCCGGGCGAGGCGGGCCGCGGCGTACTCGGTGCCGGCGACGAAGCGCATCATCGGCCCGAACATCGGGGCGGCGAGCGAGCCGACGAAGTACAGGCCGGGCACCGAGGACTCGAACCCCGCACTCAGGTGCGGGGCCCTCGAGCCGGGCACCTGCCGCAGCGCACGCCGTACCTCCGGGGACAGGAAGGGGAGCGCGTCCAGGTCGAGCCGGTATCCGGTGGCGGCCAGCACATGGTCGACCTCGAGGACCTCCGTGCGGCCGCCCGGCCTGGCAACGGTCAGCCGTACGGCGTCGCCGGACGTCTCGGCCCGTACGACGCGGCGTGATGTGCGCACCGGTACGACGCCCTCGACCCGGTCCCGCAGCCACCATCCGCCGGAGGGCCGCAGCGCGCGCCGGAACAGCAGCAGCCGGGCCGCCGGGGGCAGAAGCCGCACTCCGCCGGGCGCCCGGCAGACCGCGGCCAGGATCCAGCCGGTGCCCAGGGGCGAGCGGGGCCTGCAGATCCGCCGTGCCCAGGACCGGGCCGGTTCCGGCACCGTCCCCCACAGCACGCTCTTCTCCCGGACCAGCACCTGCGTCCGGGCGCCGGCCTCGTGCAGCAGCGCGGCGCTCTCCAGTGCGGACTGACCGCCGCCGATCACGGCGATGCGCCGGCCGGCGTACCGGGACAGGTCGGTGTGCTGGCTGGTGTGGGACACCGGGGCTTTGACGCCCGGACCCGTGGGTGCGAGCCGCCGCAGCTCCTCGGGGATGTGAGCCAGTCCGTTCAGACCGGTGGCCACGACCACGGCTTTGGCCGTGAGTTCCCGGCCGTCGTCCAGCCGTACGGTGAACCCCGGGCCGGACGGGTGCGGCCGGACGGACACCACCCGTACCGGCTCCACCTCGCCGACGTACCGTTTCTGGAACCACTGCCCGTAGCGGACGAACACCTCGCACGGGATCGGCGTCAGCTCGGTCAGCTCCGGCTCGCCGTGCATCCGCAGGAAGTCCGCCAGCCGCCCGCCGGGCTCCGGCGCGGACAGGTCGACGGCGTCGGGCGTCGACTTCAGGAACATCCCGGTCGCCATGGCGTGCCGCCAGCTGCCCATGACCTCCCCGAACACACGCACCGGAACTCCCGCGTCCCGCAGATGCGCGGCGACCGACAGCCCGTACGGCCCGGCGCCGATCACCACGAACGGAAGCGTCCGGCTCCCCGCCGGCGCTCCTCCGGAGGCAGGCCGCTGCCCCGGAAACGACTGCGTCATGCATCCCCCCATCGGTCCCCGCCGCCCCTCCCCATGGCCGGCGTGACACTCCGGACGGGCGCGCCGGCAAGCACCGTCGCGCACCTCCCCCTTCCGCCGCTCAGTGTTACCCATGGGCGGGTGCCGGAATGCGGCATTGGGGCACGTTGCCGAAAAACGGTCGGGCTGTTCTCATGCGGACTCCCGCCGTCCGGGCGGAGCGGCGGGAGTCGGCGGTCGGGTTCCGGTCAGTGGTCCGTGGCGGCCGGGGAGCCGACCGCGGGGGGTGCGGTCATCAGCTTCCCGAACAGGGCCATGCAGGTGGAGCAGTGCCCAGCCCGCTGTGCGCTCGCGCCGTCGACGTGCTGACTGAGGGTCTGGCCGCACAAGGTGGTGGTCGTCCGTTTGGCCATGACGTGCCAGACCAGTGTCCCTCCGGGCTTCTCGGCTCCTGCACACATCTCGTACATGATCGGCTCCACTCCCTCGATGGACGCCTCTCTCGCTCCAGGAGACCCCGGAGGGGCCATTCGTACGTCGTTACGAACGGCCATTCAGGTGAAAAGTCCGCCGGGGAACGGACCCGGCCGCCGGGCCCGGTGTCACCGCTTCGTGCCGTTGTGCCGGGCGATACGGGTGATACGGGCGGCACTGCGCTTGCCCACCGGGCCCCATCGCACTCCGGACCGCTCCGTGACGGTCCTCACGGTCTCCGGGCCGCGCCGGCCCGTCCGGCCGGGACCGCGGGCCCGCGCGCCCTCGCCCCTTGCCACCGGTTTCTCACCCTTCCCACCGGGTTTCCGCCGGGCGCGCCTTTCGCGTGGGTGTCTAACGCATCACACGAAACCGGGGACGGCATGCCGTATCGCGCCATGAACCGCCCGATCTCGTCGCAGAGCGTTGCCGGACGCCGTTTTTCGCTACCGGCAGTAACATGCTCAACTTTGACGCAGGTGCTTCCTACTGACGAGTAGGGCCCACCTCGCTGTCAGACACCTCTCTGCGAAGGATCCCTCATGTCGTCTTCGGATGATGCTCTGCAGCAAGCACGTTTCGACTACGAGGAACACAGGCGCACCTGCCGCCAGTGCCATGCCCACGGCGCCCAGTGCGCCGTGGCCAAGCACCTTCTGCGCATCTACAACAACGCCCGCAGGGGTCTCAGCCGCGCCCAGTAGACGCCCAGTGGATGACGAGATGCCCAGTGGATGACGAAAGGGCGGCGGCAGGACCGGAAAACCGGTTTTCCGGTCCTGCCGCCGCCCCTTTGTCTCACGGCCGGTGGAGCGCCCTCCTCACGGCCGGTGGAGCGTCACGCGGCGCTGCGCCTGATCCGGCGGAGCAGGACGAAGCCCACGATCACCAGCACCGCTCCGGCGGCAGCCGGCCACAGCTGGGCTCCGGTCGAGGCGAGACCGCCCCTGACGGCCTGGGGCTCGGTCTGCGCGCCCGCGAGCAGGTCGCTGTTGCCGGGGTTCGGCGTCTGGGTGGGCGTGCCCGCCTCGCCGCCCGCGGGCGCGGCGTCCGCGGTGTCCTGGACGGCCGGACGGGAGGTGTCGGCCTTGGGCTCCACGGCACCGGGAGCGGTGGACGCCCCGCCGTTCGCCGGCTCCTCGGCCGGCTGCTCGCCGCCCGCCTTGCCGTTCTGGCCGTTGTCCTTGTCGCCGTTGCCCTTGTTGCCGTTGTCGCCGTTGCCCTTGCCGTCCTTGCCGGCACCCGCGCCGTCGTTGCCGCCGGTCGACGGCTCGGTGGTCTGGGTCGGCTCGTCCTGCGGCTCCTGCGGCTGCTCACCGGGCTCGCCGCCCTGGCCGGCGCCGGCACCGCACTGCTTGCCGCTGTTGATGCAGTCGACCACCTCACGCATCAGCTCGTCGTCGAAGACGTTGATGAAGTCGCTGTGGTCCGTGATCGGCTTGTGCAGCTGCTCGGGGAAGGAGTCCACGGCGAACAGCGGAGTGGTCTTGCCGCCGTCCTCCAGGCTCGGGGCGTCGACGTCGTAGACGATGCGCTGCACCAGCTGCGGGATGGCCCGGAAGCCCTCCGGGCAGTTGCCCTCGGCGTCGGCGAACGCCACATGCGTGCGGTGGTTGGCGCTGTCGGTGTTCCGGCCGTCCCAGCAGCTCTGGAACTTGAAGGTGCGCACCACGTCGCTGCCCTGCGGGCACAGCGGGTACTTGTCCTTCAGCTGCCGGTCCTCGAACCCGGTGCAGGACCAGGAGGCGTTGGCGTTGGCTGGGCCGTTGACGAACGACTTGGCGTCACCGGTGATGATGCGCAGGAAGCGCGGCATGGCCGTCACCTTGCTGCGCGGGTTGCCCTCGAAGGTCAGCGTGACCTCCTTCGGCGTCACGATCCTGCCCACGTTGCCCTCGAGCCCGCCGCCGGGCGAGTTGGCGTCCCGCTCCTGGGTGCCGTCCTGCAGGCGCAGCACGGGCCAGAAGTAGCTGGACTTGTCGCGCTGGTCCTGGCAGGTCGTCTCGGCCTGGGCCAGGTCCTCGTCGCTGGCGAAGGCGGTGTTGGCCTGGTTGCCGACGTAGTCGTGGAAGTGGTGGGCGCCGTTGGCGACACCGGGGGCGACGATCACGTTGTCGGAGTTGAACAGGCCGTTCTCGTTGACTCCGCAATCGGTGCTGAAGGTGCCGCGGGAGGCGTTCTCCCCCTCACGGGGCTTCGTCACATTGGGCTGCACGGTGGTGATGTCCGCGTAGTCCGCGACGACGGGGCCGTTGCCGGCCTGTCCACCGTTGCCGCCCTGCTGCCCGTCTCCTTGCTGACCCTGGTCCTGGCCGTTCTGCCCCTGGTCGTTCTGCCCCTGGTCCTGGCCACCCTGGTCCCCGCCGGACTGCTCGCCCCCGTTCTGATTGCCGCCGTTCTGATTGCCGGCGTCCCGCAGGGTGCAGGCCGCGAGGTCGTCGAGTCCCTCCGGACGGTCCCCGGCACGGTCGATCGCGTCCGCGATACGCCCGATCGTGCCGGCCCGCTCCTCCTGGAGCGGTTTCATGATCTTGCTGTTGACGGTGGCGGCGTCCATCCGGCCGTCCTGGACCGCGCTCTGCACCTGCTGGTACGCCTTGGCGATCTGCTGGTCCAGTACCGCGAGTTGCTTGTCGACCTCTGCCCTGGCCTCGTCCGGCACCTCGGTGATCCGGGTGCTCACGTCCGGGCAGTTGATCGTGGCGCCTGCCGCCGCCCAGGTCTGAGCGGAACCCGACTCGGACTGTCCGCCGAGGACGCCTTCGGTGGCGGAGGCATACACGTTGGCCGCCATCAGCCCGCCTCCGCCCAGGATGAGCGCCATCGCTCCAAGCGTGGCGCGCCTCGGACCTTTGGGTCGTCTGCGCGTGTTGCGTCTCACCGAAGTTCTCCTACGCGTTGTGGACGGGCATGGGAATCCCCCGTGCCTCATACGGAGTCGAGCGCGGGAGTGTTCAACGACCCCAAAAAACTTCATGGACATCTCATGTCACACGGATGTCACACGGAGCGGGGACGGCCGGAGCGACAAGACGAAAGCCCCGCATCCGGGGGGAGGCGGGGCGTGTCCACGAGCGTTGGGCAGGCCTTGCACCTGCATCTCCCCGCAGGAAGCGGGGCGTCTTTCCTTGGACGACCAACGCACGGCCGAGTCCCGGGAGTTCCGGCGGCTCGCTCGGGCCGAGCATAGTCCACGGGCACGGATCCGGCGTGCCGCCGCACGGGCCCGAGGCGTATCGGGAGGGGTTCACCCGGGTGGCGGACCACCCTGCGGCCCCGTTTTCGGACTTCGGTTGCCGGGATCGGCTGACGCGCCGTCGCGCTTCTCCCACATACCGTCATAAAGCGTGTGTTATTCACTCATGAACACATATACGCGGCGCACCCTGCTCAGTGCCTCGATCGCGGCTGCCGGTGCGGGACTCCTGTCCGGTTGTTCCGGGTCCGGCTCCTCGGAGTCCGGCCCGCGCACGGGGTCCGCGCGAAGCTCGGAGCCCGCACGGAACTCCGGGCCCGAACGGAACTCAGGTCCCGGACGGAACTCCGGGCCCGCGGAAGGCGGTCGTGGCTTCGTTCCCAAGGGGCCCGAGGGGTATGTGAACCCGTCCGACCCCGAGGTCCTGGCCGTTGAGAGGGAGCGCGGGTCCGGACCGGTGCGCACCTTCAGGTTCACGGCCGCCGAGACCTCGGTCGACCTGGGCGGAAAGACCGTCAGAACCTGGACGTACGGCCATGATGTGCCCGGCAAGGAGGTCCGGGTCACCGCGGGCGACATCCTCGATCTGACGCTCGTCAACCATCTGCCCGTCGGCACGACACTGCACACCCACGGGGCGCGGCTGCGCTGCGACATGGACGGCGTGCCCTGGCTGACCCAGGCGCCCATCGAACCCGGCGCGGATTTCAGGTACCGCTTCGCCGTGTCCCACCCGGGCACGTATCTGCTGCACTCGCACGAGGGCATGCAGCTGGACCGCGGCCTGTACGCGCCGCTGATCGTGGAGGACCCCAAGGAGCCCCTGTCGTACGACAGGGAATGGGTGGTGGTCCTGGACGACTGGCTGGACGGCGTGGCCGGCTCCACCCCGGACGGCGTACTCCTGCAGCTGCACAAGGGCAAGGCCCCCCGCATGGACATGGGCGGGGGACCCTCGGGGCACGCCCACCACGACACGCCCGCCCGTGGCCCCTCCCGGATCCTGCGGCACTCCCACAGCACGCTGCTGGACGGCATGGGCGGCAATGTCGCCTACCCCTACTACCTGGTCAACGGCCGTCTCCCCCACGCCCCGTCGGTCTTCCGGGCCCGGCCGGGCGACCGCATCCGGCTGCGGATCATCAACGCCGGCGGCGACACCCCCTTCCGGGTGGCCCTCGGCGGCCACGAGCTGACGGTGACGCACACGGACGGCTATCCGGTCAAGCACCGTACGACGGACGCGCTGCTGCTGGGCATGTCCGAGCGCTACGACGTCCTCGTCACCGCCAAGGACGGGGTGTTCCCGCTGGTCGCGCTGGCCGAGGGCAAGAACGCCCGCGCGCTGGCCGTGCTGAGGACCGACCGGAGCAGGGGCCTTCCGCCGCCCTCCGTCCACCCCGACGAGCTGGACAGGCGGGTCGTGCCGGCCCGGCGCATGGCCCCCGACGACTCGGTGGCCTACTCCGACCGCGAGCCGGACCGGCACATCCGGATCAAGTTGACCGGCAACATGAAGCAGTACAACTGGGCGTTCGACCACCGGCCCTACTCGGTCGAGCAGCGCCATCCCGTCCGCCAGGGCGAACGGGTCCGGCTCACCCTGATCAACGCCACCGACATGTGGCATCCCATCCACCTGCACGGCCACACCTTCGCGCTGATGGGTTTCGGCGACACCGGCACCCGCAAGGACACCGCGATCGTGCTGCCGCACCGCAAGCTGGTGTTCGACTTCTACGCCGACAACCCGGGTCTGTGGATGCTCCACTGCCACAACCAGTACCACTCCGAGTCCGGCATGATGACCATCCTCGGCTACCTCAAGAATTGACACGGGTGCCGCCGCCCGCGGGCGTCCGCCGCGCCGGCGGGCGCCGTCACTCCTTCGGAGGGTTCCGGCGCGCGGGGACGGTACGGGGCCCCGAAGCTGGGGTCGGACGACCGCCGTCCGAGGGTGCCCGCCGAACGGGTGATTCCGAGGACCTGGCCGCTGGGAGGGCCGATCACCGATGAGGCTTGTCGTCGACCTCAACAAGTGCCAGGGATACGCGCAGTGCGCGTTCCTCGCGCCGGACGTGTTCACCATGCACGGCGAGGAGTCGCTCGTCTACAACCCGCGGGTGGGCACGGAGCAGCGGGAGAAGGTGGCGCGCGCCGTCGCGGCCTGCCCGGTGGGCGCGATCGCGGTGGAGGGGCTGCGGGAGGCGCCCGATGCCGGGTGAGGAGTTCCACGAGTGGCTCCGGCGCGAGGGGCGGATCGTGATCGTGGGCGCCTCGCTGGCGGGACTCAGGGCCGCCGAGGCGCTGCGCGCCGGGGGGTTCGCCGGATCGCTCACCCTGATCGGGGACGAGCCCTACGAGCCGTACGACCGTCCGCCGCTGTCCAAGGCGGTGCTGCTCGGCAAGGCCTCCCCCGAGCACACCGGGCTGCCCCGGCTCCGGGAGATCGACGCGACCTGGCGGCTCGGGGTCGCGGCGACCGGACTGGACATGGCGGCCAAGCGGGTGCGGCTGGCCGACGGCGAGGAGGTGCCCTACGACCGGCTGCTGATCGCGACCGGTGTACGCGCCCGGCCCTGGCCGAAGGAGGACGAGGCCCAGCTGGACGGGGTGTTCGTGCTGCGCACCCGGGACGACGCCGTACGGCTGCACCGGCGGCTGGCGGCCTCGCCGCACCGGGTGTTCGTCATCGGTGCCGGTTTCACCGGGTCGGAGATCGCCTCCGCCTGCCGGGCCCGGGGCCTCGCGGTCACCGTGGCCGAACGCGCGGACGGGCCGCTGGTGGGCGCGCTGGGCGGGGTGATCGGCGCGGTGGCCGCGGATCTGCACCGCGACAACGGGGTGGACCTGCGCACCGGGGTCACGGTCACCGGCCTGGAGGGAGATGCGACGGGGCGGGTGCGGGCCGCCCATCTGTCCGACGGCTCCGTCGTCGAGACGGACGTCGTGGTGGTCTCGCTGGGCGCGATCCGCAACACCGACTGGCTGGCGGGCTCCGGGCTGGGCGCCGGGCCGCGCGGCATCGCCTGCGACGCGGGCTGCCGGGCCTTCGACTTCCGGGGCATCGTCACCGACGACATCTTCGTCGCCGGCGACGTCGCCCGCTGTCCGCATCCGCTGTTCGGCTATCAGTTCCTCTCCCTGGAGCACTGGGGCAACGCGGTCGCGCAGGCCGAGGTGGCCGCGCACAACATGATCAGCGCCGGTACCGACCGGCGCCCGCACCTGTGGATGCCCGCGTTCTGGTCCTCGCAGTTCGGTGTGAACATCAAGTCGGTCGGCGTGCCGACCATGGGCGAGGAGATCATGATCACTCAGGGGTCGCTCGCCGAGCGGCGGTTCGTCGGGGTGTACGGCCACCAGGGCCGGGTGATCGCGGCCGTGAGCTTCGACAACTCGCGGTGGCTGGAGTTCTACCAGCGGCAGATCGAGACGGGCGCGCCGTTCCCGGTGGAGTACCGGACGGTGGACCGCCGGCCCGAGGGCCGCACGCCGATGCCGGCCGACTTCCCCGACCCGTCGCTGCCGACCCACGGTCCGACCGTGACGCTCAGCGGTTACTCCCCGGCCGACCGGCAGCTGGTCTTCACCCCGGCCCGCCACTGACCGGCCACACGCCCTGCCCGGCCCTCTCCGCCCGGACCATCCCGAGGACCCGTCATGACGCAAGCTCCGCTCCTGCGCCGTATCACCGACCACGCGAGCCGTGCCCATCCCTATCCGCTGTACGAGGAGCTCCGCAGGACCCCCGTGCTGCAGGAGGAGGAAGGCGGTCCGTACGCCGTCAGCTCGTACTACGACATCCTGGGGCTGCTCCACGACCCTCGGGTCAGCTCCGACGCCGCCCATCTCACCGCCCCGGACGACGACGAGCTGTCGGAGCCCGAGGTCACGGGGCTGCCGCCGAGCTTCATCCGGCTGGACCCGCCCGAGCACGACCGGCTGCGGCGGATCGCCAACAGATCCTTCGGTCCGCCGCACCGGCCGCACCGGATCGACTCCCTGCGCGGGGAGCTCGCCCGGATCGTCACCGGGCTCATCGACGGCCTCGGCGACGCCCGGCAGATCGACGTCGTCGACCAGTTCGCCTATCCCTTCCCGGTGACGGTCATCTGCCGGCTGCTCGGGGTGCCGCGCGAGGACGAGTCGCGCTTCCGCGGCTGGGTGGACCGGATCGTCGCCGCCCTCGACCCGGACATGCGGCAGAGCGGCGACTCCGGGTTCCTGCGCACCGCGCAGGAGGCGCGGATGCAGCTGGGCATGTATCTGGCCGAGCTGGTCGAGCAGCGCGCCAGGGAGCCCCGCGACGACATGCTGTCCGACCTGATCGCCGACCACGGCCCGGACGGGGCCATGTCGACGATGGAGGTGCTCAGCACGGCGGTGCTGCTGCTGATCGCGGGGCACGAAACGACGGTCAACCTGATCGCCAACGGCATGCTCACCCTGCTGCGCCACCCGGAGTTCCTGCACCGGCTGCGCGAGGATCCCGCGCTGTCCGTCCGGATCGTGGAGGAGCTGCTGCGCTACGAGCCCCCGGTGCAGCTGCTGCCGCAGCGCACCTGTGTCGCCGACATCGAGCTGCGCGGGATCACGATCCCCAAGGGCTCGAGGATCTGGCTGGTCCTCGCCGCCGGCAACCGGGACCCGGAGCGCTTCCGGGACCCCGACCGGTTCGACCCCGACCGCGAGGACCTCGGGCACCTCGGCTTCGGCAGCGGCATCCACATCTGCTTCGGCGCACCGCTGGCCCGTCTGGAGGCCCAGTTCGCGCTGGCCGAGCTGGCTCGCCGTCTGGACAACCCCCGCCTGGTGGAGGATCCGCCGCCCTACCGGCGGAACGCGGTGCTGCGCGGCCCGCGCCATCTGCGCATCGCCGTCGACGCGGTACGTCCGAGCGAGGCGGTGCGTCTCTAGAGGTGCGCAGGTGCGCTTCCGCATCTCCAGGAGTGCGTTTCCAGGGGTGTGCCTCCCTGTCGGGGGATGCGCCTCCCATCGCCCCGAGGGGACGTGTCTCCCCGGCGCCCCGCACAAGGACGTCGGCCGCGGAATCCTCTGAATGTTCTCCCCAGGCTAGACATTTTCCTAAAATCGGACAAAATGGCATATGTTTGTCCAGCGATTGCAAGGAGCCGCACCCTCTTATGGCGCATGGAGCCTCCTCCAGCCCCACCCCGCCTCCTCGTCCCGACCTGAATCTGGCCCGCACCTGCGACCACTGCCTGGGCTGGGGAACCGTCGTCACCCGCGACGGCAGGCACGACCTGTGCGAGGCGTGCCAGCGGGGTCCCGGCGACGGCTCCTCCGCACGAGTGGTGCGCCGCCCGCCCCAGCCGTAGCGTCGTGCATGAGTCACGACGCCGTCGGCCGGGAGTGAACATGGGCGGACAGTCAGTGAGGACAGCGGTCACGCTCTGCGCCGCGGGCCTGCTCGCCGCGAGCATGAGCACGGCGGTCACCGCATCGGCCTCCCCCGCGCACACGCGTCCGGCGCATCCCACGGGGCAGCCGGACGACAAGCCGGTGCTCGTGGACTGTTCCTTCGAGCCCCGGACCCGCCCCGACACCTTCATCCTCGCCTGCGGTGACGGCAACAGCCGTCTGTCCTCCCTGCGCTGGTCGCAGTGGAACGGCGAGTCCGCGGTGGCCAGGGGGGTCAACTCCGTCAACGACTGCAAGCCGTACTGCGCGGCCGGCACGTTCCACTCGTACCCGGTGATCGTGCGGCTCGACCGCCCGGAGCCCTGGAAGAAGCGTCCCGGCACGCAGCACTTCACCCGGCTGAGCCTGGTCTTCCCGGCCGCGCGGCCGGACGGCTACCAGCGGACGACGACCTATCCCCTCTGGGGCTGAGCCCCGTCCCCTCCGGCGCCGAGGACGTCCGCTGAGGACGTCCTCGCTCCCGCTCACTTGTTTCACGGCGGTGTCACGGGGGACTCGGAGGACCCGTTCCGGCTCGTCCCCGAGGAAGTGCTCCGTATGCGCCCAGTGACCCAGGGCCTGCCGGCCGGTGCCGCGGACACGCCCGCGGCGGACCCGGCCGCCTGCGGGGACATGCCGCTGCGCGGCTCCAGCGGGGTGCCGGACCGGGTGGCCGGACCGGTGCCCGGCACCGCTGCCATGACAGGCAGTGACGTCCCGGCCACCGCCCTGGGGGTGACCGGTCCCGCCTCGCGGGGCCGGAAGCCGTGGGCGTCAGACGTCGTACCGCATCCGGTGTACGGCCTTGCCACCGCCTCGGTGCACCGGGCCCTGCGCTGAGCGGACGGATCGCGAGAGCAGAGGAAGACCGTGACCTTGCGCATCGGGGCAGAGGAAGAGTTCCACGTGCTGGACGTGGAGAGCGGCCGGCTGGTGCCGCGCGCCCGCGCCGTACTGGGCCGGCTGGAGGGACCCGGGTTCACGGCCGAGTTGCAGCCGTCGGTCGTGGAGAGCAACAGCGGGGTGCACGACACCCTCGACGCCCTCCACGCGGACCTGGCCGCCTCCCGGCGCAGGCTGGACGCGGCGGCCTCCTCACTGGGCCTGGTGTCGGTGGCCGCCGGCACCGTGCCGCTGGCCCGGGTGACCCCCGGCCAGGTCACCGCGGGCCGCCGCTACCGGCACATGGCCGACGAGTACCGCAGGGTCGCCGACGAGCAGCTCATCTGCAGTGCGCAGGTGCATGTCGACGTACCCGACCGGGACACCGCCGTGCGCGCCATGTGCCTGGTCTCGCCGTGGCTGCCGCCGCTGCTGGCGCTGTCCGCCAGCTCGCCCTTCTGGCTCGGTGCGGACACCGGCTACGCGAGCTGGCGCACGATGCTGTGGCAGCGCTGGCCCACCGCCGGGCCGGCCGGCCACTACCCGGACGCCGCCGCCTACGACGCCGCGCTGGAGGAGCTGATCCGCATGGGCGTCATCAGCGACAGCGGCATGATCTACCACGACGTACGGCCCTGTGCGCACCAGCGCACGCTGGAGCTGCGGATCTGCGACGCCTGCCCGCGCGTGGAGACGGTCGTGCTGGTCGCGGGACTCTTCCGGGCCCTGGTGCGGGACGCGTGCGACCGGCTGGCCCGGGGGAACGGCCCCTGGTGCGACGGCCGCCACGCGTGGCTGCGGGCCGCCACCTGGCGGGCCGCCCGCTCCGGCCTCGAAGGCCCGCTGATCGATCCGGTCACCCGGCGGGCCGCCCCCGCCCGGGTGGTGCTGCACGGCATGGCGGCCCGGCTGCGCCCGGCGCTGGAGGCGTCCGGCGACTGGGAGACGGTGCAGGAACTGCTCGCCCGGGCCCTGGCCGACGGCAGCGCCGCGCACCGGCTGCGGCGGGCGGCCCAGGCCGAGGACCTGCTCGCCGGCGTCGACCTGCTGGTCGCCGAGACCCGCGGCGTGCCCGCCCCGCGCCCGGCCGCGCCGGCCGGACCCCCCCGTGCCCACCGCCCCAGGCCGGTCGCCGACGGGGCCGGAACCTGACGGGCGGCGCCCGCCGCCCGGTGTCCGCCCGCCCGGCCCGCCGCACCGCCCGTCGCCCCCAGGGCCGCACAACCGTTCGAGGAGAGGCATTTCCGCCATGTCCCACGCCCCCGCTTCCCCCACCGCCTCCGACCGCCCGGCCGTTCCCGGGGCCTGTCCAAAACGCCCCGTCGTCCGTCCGCAGGACGGGCGCCGTGACGCGGGCGCGAGGCCCCGGACGGGCTCCGGCGCCGCCGTGGAAGGGAGGGCCGTCTGATGTGCGGGCTCAGCGGCGAGATCCGCTTCGACGGCAGCAGGCCGGATCTGGCCGGGGTCGAGCGCATGACCGACCGGCTCGCCCCCCGCGGACCCGACGGACGCGGGCTGTGGTCGCAGGGCCCCGTCGCTCTCGGACACCGCCGGCTGAAGATCATCGACCTGTCGGACAGCGGGGCGCAGCCGATGGCCGATCCGCGGGCGCGTCTTGTGGGCGTGTTCAACGGGTGCATCTACAACTACCGGGCCCTGCGGGCCGATCTGACGGCCCGCGGGCACCGGTTCTTCTCGGACTCCGACACCGAGGTGGTGCTGAAGGCGTACCAGGAGTGGGGCGCGTCCTGCGTCGAGCGCTTCCACGGCATGTTCGCCGTCGTGATCGTCGAGCAGGACAGCGGGCGGACGGTCCTGATCCGCGACCGGCTGGGCATCAAGCCCCTGTATCTCGCCGGGTCCCCCGGCCGGCTGAGGTTCGCCTCCTCGCTGCCCGCGCTGCTGGCAGGCGGCGGCGTGGACACCTCGCTCGACCCCGTGGCGCTGCACCAGTACCTCAGCTGGCACGCCACCGTGCCCGCGCCCCGCACCGTGCTGGGCGGCGTACGCAAACTGCCGCCGGCCACGGTCCGGGTCGTCGAGGCCGACGGCACCTGCCGCGACCACTGCTACTGGCAGCCCCGCTACACCCGCCGCCCGGAGCACGCCGGTCTGACCGCCCAGGACTGGACGGACGCGATCCTGCAGGCCCTGCGCACCGCCGTACGCCGCCGGACGGTCGCCGACGTGCCGGTGGGCGTGCTGCTGTCGGGCGGCCTGGACTCCAGCCTCATCGTGGCGCTGCTGGCCGAGGAGGGGCAGGAGGACCTGGCCACCTTCAGCGTCGGCTTCGAGTCCGAGGCCGACGAGGAGGGCGACGAGTTCTTCTACTCCGACCTGGTGGCACGTCACTTCGGCACGGACCACCACCAGCTGATGGTCCCCTCCGACCGGATCTCGCAGGCCCTCGACGGGGCCGTGCTGGCCATGAGCGAGCCCATGGTCAGCCATGACGTGGTGGCCTTCCACCTGCTGTCCGAGCAGGTGGCCAAGGAGGTCAAGGTCGTGCAGAGCGGCCAGGGCGCCGACGAGGTCTTCGCCGGCTACCACTGGTATCCGGCGATGGCACGGGTGCCGCGCCGGCGGGCGGCCGAGGCGTACGCCGAGACCTACTTCGACCGGTCGCACGCCGACCTCGCGCGCATGCTGGAGCCCGCCGTGCTGCCCGCGCGCGACGTCTCCGGCGACTATGTGCGCGCCCACATGGACGCCCCGGGCGCCGAGACCGCGCTCGACGCGGAGCTGCGGCTGGACACGCACGTGATGATGGTCGACGACCCGGTCAAGCGGGTCGACAACATGACGATGGACTGGGGGCTGGAGGCCCGGGTGCCGTTCCTCGACCACGAGCTGGTCGAACTGGCCGCCGCCTGCCCGCCCGGACTCAAGCTCGCGGACGGCGGCAAGGGCGTGCTGAAGGCCGCGGGCCGCAGGATCCTGCCGCGGGAGGTCGTCGACCGGCCCAAGGGCTACTTCCCCGTCCCGGCGATCAAGCACATGGCCGGGCCGGTGCTGCAACGGGTCCGCGAGGCCCTCTCCGCCCCCGAGGCGAGAACCCGCGGCGTCTTCCGCCGTGCCTGCGTCGAGGAACTCCTCGCCGCTCCCGACACCCACCGCACCCGGCGCGGAGCCAACGCGCTGTGGCAGGTCGCCTTGCTGGAGATATGGCTGCAGACCCACGGGATCCGGTGACCGGCACCTTTCTGCCGCCGCCCCCGGACCGGGCCGGCGGTCCGCAGGACCGGGCCGCGGCGGACGGGGCGGGAACAGCCCGGGCAGAGGGTGCGGACCCTTTTGTGCACCCCTGTGTGCGTGCGGTCGCCACCGAGCTGCCCGGTGGGGTGTGGCCCGTCGAGGCGCAGCCCTCGCCCGAGCCCGTGCTCCTGCCGGACGCGGCCGTCCCCGTGGACGCGCTGCCGCCGCTGCTGGTCTCGCACGGGTGCTGGTACCCGTCGGTGGATCCCGACGGACGGCACGTAGCCTTCGTGTGCGACCGGACCGGTGTCCCCCAGCTGTGGACGGGACCGGTCGACGGCGACGACGTGCACCTGCTGGACGCCGACCCGCATCCGGTCGTCGAGGTGGCCTGGTCGCCCGACGGGCAGTGGATCGCGTACACCACCGCTCCGGGCGGCGGCGAGCACACACGCGTGCTGTGCGTACGCCCCGACGGCACGGAACGGAGAATCCTGGCGGGCGGCGAGCCGGGGGGCTCCGCCCACCTGGGCTGCTGGACGCACGACGGTTCGGCGCTCGCGGTGACGGTCGCCGGAACTCCCCGGGGCCGGGCCGTGCACGACGGCCGCACGGCCCTGCTGACCGCGCCGCCGCACCCGCCGGCCGCCGCCGGGGACCCGGCCGTGGCCGCCGAACCCCTGCCCAGGACCCTGTCGGCGTACCTCGTCGCCCCCGACGGCTCGGCCGCCCCCGTCCTGCTGGCCAGCGAACGCGACGCCGCCTCCCTGCGGGTGTGCGACGTGAGCCGGGACGGACGGCTGGTGCTGCTGCGCCGGGGGCCGCGCGGCCGGCGCGAGGCGCTCGTCGTCCGTACACGCGATCTGCGGGTGACCTGCGAGGTGCCGGTCGCCGACGGGGACCCCTGGATCGGCGCGTTCACGCCGGACGCCCGCACCCTGTGGCTGCGCAGCGACCACGCCCGGGAACACGCCGCCCTGTACGCGGTCGCCCTCGACCGGCAGGGCCGCCGGCTGAGCCTGACGGTGGCCGCCGGACGCGACGACAGCGGCCTGGAGCTGCTGGCCCTGGACCGCGACGGCCGCAGCGCCGTGCTGTCCTGGAACGTCCGCGGTGTCAGCGAGCTGGAGGTCGCCGCGCCGACCGCGCCCGGCAACGCCGGGCCGCCCCGCGCCGTACCGCTTCCCCACGAGGTCGTCACCAAGGTGGCCGTCACCCCCGACCCGGACGCCCCCGTCGTGGCGCTGTCCGGATCGCTGCGCCGGCCCGGTGTGTGGTGGCTGCCCCAGGGCACCGCCCTGCGCACCGCGTGGTCCTCCCGCGACGAGGACGTCGCCCCGGGATCCCACCCTCCCGTACGGCCGGTGCCGATGCGCCCGGTCGCACGGGACGGGCTGGACCTGGGCGGCTGGTACTACCGGGCACCGGGCCGCCCGCCCACGGAGCCCGCACCGTGCGTGCTGCATCTGCACGGCGGTCCGGAGGAGCAGGAGCGCCCGGTGTTCGACCCGCTGTACCACGAGCTGCTGGGCCGGGGACTGGACGTCTTCGCCCCCGATGTGCGCGGCTCCTCCGGGTACGGCCGCTCCTTCGTCGACGCGGATCTGGGCAGGGGGAGGTTCGCGGCGATCGACGACGTCGCCGACTGCGCCTCCCACGCCGTTCTGGAGGGCCCGGCCGACCCGCACCGGCTGGCCGTGATGGGCCACTCCTACGGCGGCTATCTGGTGATGGCGTCCCTCGTGTGGCATCCGTATCTGTTCCGCACCGGCGTCCCGGTGTGCGGCATATCGGACTTCACGACGTTCTTCGCCGGCACCGAGCCGTGGCTGGCCCGGTCGGCCGCCTACAAGTACGGACACCCGGAGCGCGACCGCGAGCTGCTGCACGAGCTGTCGCCGATGAGCCGTGTCGACGCGCTGCGCGTCCCGGTGCTGGCCGTGCACGGCGAGCACGACAGCAATGTGCCGCCGAGTGAGTCCGAACAGTTCGTACGGGCCGCGCGGGAGCGCGGGGTGGAGGCGAGGCTTCTCGTCCTGCGCGACGAGGGGCACGACTTCCGGCGCTCGGACAGCCTCAGGACCTTCCGCAGGACCGCCGCCGACTGGATCCAGCGCCACCTGGCCGACTGACCGTCACCGCCTTCCGCACCGGGGTTTGGCCACCGGCTTCCACGGCTACTCCTATGATCTGACACATACCGCGCCCAGGAGCCCCCGATGTGGAAACGCAGGAAGCGGGCACGGCCATCCCGGCCGCTGCCGTCGGAGCTGTGCGATCTGTGCGGTGCGGTCTTCCCGGAGAACGAGGCGGTGCGCGGTCGTGTCGCCGACTCCTCCGCCGTCCATCCCACCGACGACTGGGCCGACGGCCTGCGCCGTGTCGTCGCCTGCTGCGAGGAGCACCTCGAGGCGATCCGGAAGAAGTACGAGGGCCGCGCGTTCGTGCCGGAGGAGCTGTGGGCCGCGAAGATCGGCCGTGCCCTGAGCGGCGGCACCCGGTCCCTCACCATGGGGCAGCTCGGCTGCCGCACCGGCCTGCAGGAGTCCCAGATCCGGCGTGCCATCGCCTGGCACAACGCGCATCTGAGGCAGCGGCCCGAGCCGTGAGCGTCCCGCAGCGGACCGGCCCGGGGACGGGCGGCGTCCGGACGGGCCTCCCCCGCCGAACGGGCCTCTCCCCTGCCGCGAGCCGGCCGTCCTTGCCCTCGCTTCCCTCTCCCGTCCTTCTTTTTTTCTTCTCTTTTCCTTCTCTTTCTTCTCCTCCCTCCCTTCCCTCGCTTCCTCCTCTCGTGCTTCTCTTTTCCTCCCCCGTACGGGGAGCTGGGTCCTTCCCCCCGTACGGGGGCCGGCCCTCGCCGGCCGGCCGGTCACCTCAGGACGATCGAATGGGGCCCCTGGGGGACGAGTTCGCCGATCACCGGATAACCGGGGATCTCCCCGGCGACGAGGAGACCGCCGGAGGTCTGGGCGTCGGCCAGGAGGAGGCGGGTGTCGGCGTCCGTGCCGCCGAAGTCGGTGTGCGGGGCCACCCACTGGAGGTTGCGCCGGGTGCCGCCGCTGACGTAGCCGTCGCGCACGGCCTCCCGGGCTCCGTCCAGGTACGGCACGGCGGCGGTGTCGACCACGGCCGTCACGCCCGAGGCGCGGGCCAGCTTGTGCAGATGACCGAGGAGGCCGAAGCCCGTCACATCGGTGGCGCAGGCGGCACCGGCGGCCAGGGCGGCGGCGGAGGCGTCGCGGTTGAGGGCCGTCATGGTGGCGACGGCCTGGGCGAACCGCTCGCCGGTGGCCTTGTGACGGTTGTTCAGCACCCCCAGGCCGAGGGGCTTGGTCAGGGTCAGGGGCAGTCCGGGGCGCCCGGTGTCGTTGCGCAGCAGCCGCGCCGGGTCCGCGAGACCGGTGACGGCCATGCCGTACTTGGGTTCGGGGTCGTCGACGCTGTGCCCGCCGCCCACGTGGCAGCCGGCCTCGGCGGCGGCCTCCAGCCCGCCGCGCAGCACCTCGCGGGCCAGGTCGAGGGGCAGGACGTCACGCGGCCAGGCCAGCAGGTTGACCGCCACGACGGGACGGCCGCCCATCGCGTACACGTCCGACAGCGCGTTGGCGGCGGCGATGCGCCCCCAGTCGTAGGGGTCGTCGACGACCGGGGTGAAGAAGTCGGCGGTGGCGACCACGGCCTGCGCGACGCCGCTCTGCGCGGGCAGCGTGACGACGGCCGCGTCGTCGCCCGTGGCCGGCCCGACCAGCAGCGGGGTGTCGCCGGCGGCCGGGAGCGCGGCCGACAGCCCGCCGAGCACGTCCTCCAGCTCGCCCGGCGGGATCTTGCAGGCGCAGCCGCCGCCATGGGCGAACTGTGTGAGTCGTACGGGGGTGTCGGCGGTGGCGGTCATGCCGGGTCTCCTGCTCTCACGTCGGTTTCCGTCATGGTTCCGTGGTCCGGCTCCGCGGTCCTGTACGGCGCGCCGGGTGCCGTCGTACGGGTGCCGTCGTACGGGCTGCTCCGGCGCGCCGGTGTCCGCCGGCGTGCCGTGCGGGGCCCTTGCGCATAGCCTGTCGGGCGGTGGAGGCGTGTGGGTGCCTGGTGGCCCTCCCGGTCTTCAAAACCGAGGTGCCCGAGGATCTCGGGCAGGCGGGTTCGATTCCCGTCCGCCTCCGTCTCCCGCGGTGTCCGTCCGGCAGCGTCTGTACCGGTCGTCCACCCGTTCGGTGTGGCCGTGCGCGTCGAGGAACTCCAGCAGCGGCACGGCGACCCTGCGGGTGGTGCCCAGCGCCTTGCGCGCCTCGCTGAGGGTGAAGGGCTGCGGCAGGCGGCGCAGCACCTCGGCGGCCCGGACGTCCGCTCCCGGAAGCAGCACGATTCCGTCGCCGATGCGCAGCAGCGCGCCCGCGGAGACGGCCGCGGCCAGGGCCCTGCGGTCGAGCCCGAGCCGGGCGAGGCGGTCCGCCTCCGGTGCGCGGAACGGTGCCCGCTCCAGCTCGCGCCGCACCGCGTCGACGGCCGCCCGGACCGGCGGGGGCAGGGTGGGGCCGGGGCCGGCGGGGCCGTACAGGCGTCCGGCGCGGCGCCGC
>NZ_BAAAHG010000048.1:0-49156 GCF_039525155.1 Streptomyces thermoalcalitolerans
CGCCACCGCCGCCGTCTCCGCGCGCGTCGCGCACGCCGTCGCCTGGGCCGTCCGTGTGCACGAGGTCCGTGCGACGGCGGACGCGGTACGGGTCGCCCACGCCGTGGCGGAGCGGCGCACCGCCGACGGCCGCACGCCGGGCCCGCTCTCCCCCGAGGGAGCCCGGTGAGCGCCTCCCCCACCGACATCGAGGAGGTGGAGGCCGCCAACACCGCCTTCTACGAGGCCCTGGAGCGGGGCGACTTCGACGAGCTGTCCGCGCTCTGGCTCTCCCCCGACGACCTGGGCGTCGACGACGGGCATCACGACCCGGCCGGCACCGGCGTCGTCTCCTGCGTGCATCCCGGCTGGCCCGTGCTCACCGGACGCGGCGAGGTCCTGCGCTCCTTCGCACTGATCCTGGCCAACACCGACTACATCCAGTTCTTCCTCACCGACGTCCGCATCTCGGTCGCCGGCGACACCGCCCTGGTGACCTGTACCGAGAACATCCTCAGCGGCGGTCCCGCCCCCGCCGGCGGCGGCGAGCTCGGCCCACTGGTCGGGCAGATCGTCGTCGCCACCAATGTCTTCCGGCGCACTCCTGTCGGCTGGAGGCTCTGGTCCCGTCACGCCTCCCCGGTGCTGGCCGAGAACGCCGAGAACACCGAGAACACCGAGAGCGGCGGGGGCGGGGAAAGCACGGACGACGACACGTCCGTCTGAGCGGGTGGCCCTCTGCCGTGCGACCCCGGAACGTGACCGGAATCACGTATTCCGGAAAAGGGCCGGTCCCTGCCTGGTGAGCGGCCACATCCCCGGGGGAAACGCACGAGGAGACCTCCCGGATCCGGCTCGCCCGGCCCGCCCGCGGCCCGGCGTTGCCGGCCCCCGCGGGTAGATTCGTCCGGGACCGGGGTGCCGCCCACCTGCGGCAGGAGCCGGTCACCACCGACGACTGCAGGAGTGATTTCGCGTGGATCGTGTCGCGCTGCGCGGCCTGAGGGCCCACGGCCACCACGGCGTGTTCCCCGAGGAGCGCGAGAAGGGCCAGACCTTCCTCGTGGACGTCGTCCTGGGCCTGGACACCCGGCCGGCCGCGGCCGACGACGATCTGGCGAAGACCGTGCACTACGGCATCCTGGCCGAAGAGGTCGTGGCCGTGGTGGAGGGCGAGCCGGTGAACCTCGTCGAGACGCTCGCCGAGCGCATCGCCCAGGTCTGTCTGAGGCACGAGGAGGTCCAGGAGGTGGAGGTCTGCGTCCACAAGCCGGACGCACCGATCAAGGTCCCCTTCGACGACGTGACCGTCACCATCACCCGGAGCCGAGCATGACCGCACCGTTCACCCAGGGGCACGGCGACCCGACCGTCCAGCCGGTGCCCGCCTCCGTCGTCGAGAGGGTCGACGCCGCCGACAGCACCCTGCAGAACCCCCAGCGGGCCGTGATCTCGATCGGCTCCAACCTCGGCAACCGCCTGGAGACCCTCCAGGGGGCCGTGGACGCCCTGGAGGACACCCCCGGCATCCGTGTCAAGGCCGTCTCGCCGGTCTACGAGACGGAGCCCTGGGGCGTCGAGCCCGGCACCCAGCCGTCGTACTTCAACGCGGTGGTGATCCTGAAGACGACCCTGCCGCCGTCCTCCCTCCTGGAGCGCGCCCAGGCCATCGAGGAGGCGTTCCACCGGGTCCGCACCGAGCGCTGGGGTCCGCGCACCCTCGACGTCGACATCGTCTGCTACGCCGGCACCGTCTCCGACGACCCGCTTCTCACGCTCCCCCATCCCCGCGCCCATGAACGCGCCTTCGTCCTCGTCCCGTGGCACGACGTGGACCCGCAGGCCCAGCTGCCCGGCCGGGGCCCGGTGGCCGACCTGCTGGCCGCGGTCACCCGCGAAGGGGTCGAACCACGGGAGGACCTGGAACTCCGGCTGCCCGAGTAGTCGTTAAGGTCTGGGCGGCGCACCGGACGGGATCCGCACGGTCCGGGCGACCCGCCCACCCGCGCACAACAGGCGACCGACCACCAGTCCGGGGGAGCTGAGGGAACACCGTGAGAGAGCTGCGCATCAGGCTGCTGGCCGGCGTGTTCGTCGTCGCCGGGGTGCTGTCCTGGGCGGCCGCCCGTCTGTGGAACTCGGTGGGGACGCTCCCCAGCGTTCCCCTGGCCGCCCCCATCGTCCTCGCTCTGATCGCCACGGTCCTGCTGGCCACGGCGCTCTCCCTGCGCTCCCGGCTGAAGGCCCAGCGCGAGCGCCGCCCCGACGCCAAGGGCGTCGACCCCCTGATGGCCGCCCGTGCGGTCGTCTTCGGTCAGGCCAGCGCCCTGGTCGCCGCCCTGGTCGCCGGCATGTACGGCGGCACATGCGTCGTCCTGCTGGAACTCCTCGACATCCCGGCCCGGCGCGACCAGGCCGTCTACGCCGGCTTCTCGGTCGTCGCCTGCATCGCGGTCATAGCGGCCGCCCTGTTCCTCGAACGGGTCTGCAAGCTGCCGGACGACGACGACCACGACCCCGCCGGAGCCGAACCGGTGGCATGACGGCGGCCCGGGCCGCCGGCCGGCATGACCGCCGGCCGGCATGCCCCTCGCCCGGGAAGCCGTGGCCGTCGGCACGGCCGTCCCCCGCGGACACCCCCGAAAGGACGCCACCGCCCCCGGGTCAGCGCGCCATGATCAGGCTCATCGCCTCGTTGCGGGTGGCCGGGTCCCGCAGCTGTCCCCGCACCGCCGAGGTGATGGTCTTCGCCCCGGGCTTCCGGACCCCGCGCATCGTCATGCACATGTGCTCGCACTCGACGACGACGATCACACCGCGCGGCTCCAGGATCTTCATCAAGGAGTCGGCGATCTGCGTGGTGAGCCGCTCCTGCACCTGCGGGCGCCGGGCGTAGACGTCCACGAGCCGGGCCAGCTTCGAAAGCCCCGTGATCTTTCCGTCGACCGACGGGATGTAGCCCACATGGGCGACACCGACGAAGGGAACGAGGTGATGCTCGCAGGAACTCAGGACCTCGATGTCCTTCACCAGGACCATCTCGTCGTGTCCCAGGTCGAACGTCGTCGTCAGGACGTCCTCGGGCTTCTGCCACAGCCCCGCGAATATCTCCTTGTACGCCCGGGCCACGCGAGCCGGCGTTTCCCGCAGCCCCTCGCGGTCCGGGTCCTCGCCGACCGCGATGAGGAGCTCGCGTACGGCGTTCTCGGCGCGTTTCTCGTCGAACTCGCCGATGGTCCCTTCGCCGTCCAGCGTCACGGGGTCGGTCATATGAACCTCGTTCCTGATGTGCCTGATCTGCGCATATACGAAATGCCGCGCCCCCAGGCTAGAACCTGGGGGACGCGGCAGACATTCCGGGTCTGTTACAACCCGGCGCCGGATCCGTCAGCTGTCCGAACGGTCCTCCGTGGCCTGCTCCGTGGCCGGGGCGGACTCGGTGGTCGTGGACTTGATCGTGCTGATCGCCGGCGTCGCGCCGTTCGCCCCGTTGGTCAGGGCGAGCTCCTTCGGGGAGAGCACCGGCGGGCGGGTCGACGGCGTACGGCGGGAGGAGCCGGTCCAGGCGGGCCGCGGCGGGCGCTTGACGACGGGGGCGAAGATCTCGGCGATCTCCTCCTTGCCCAGGGTCTCCTTCTCCAGCAGGGCCAGGACGAGGTTGTCGAGGACGTCGCGGTTCTCGACCAGGATCTCCCAGGCCTCGTTGTGCGCGTTCTCGATGAGCTTCTTGACTTCCTCGTCCACCAGCGCGGCGACCTCCTCCGAGTAGTCGCGCTGGTGAGCCATCTCACGTCCGAGGAACGGCTCGGTGTTGTCACCGCCGAACTTGATCGCGCCCAGGCGCTCGGTCATGCCGTACTGCATCACCATCGCGCGGGCGGTGGCGGTGGCCTTCTCGATGTCGTTCGCCGCGCCCGTGGTCGGGTCGTGGAAGACCAGTTCCTCGGCCGCGCGGCCGCCCAGCATGTAGGCCAGCTGGTCCAGCATCTCGTTGCGCGTGGTCGAGTACTTGTCCTCCTCCGGCAGCACCATCGTGTAGCCGAGGGCACGGCCGCGGGAGAGGATCGTGATCTTGTGGACCGGGTCGGAGTTCGGCAGGGCCGCCGCGACCAGGGCGTGACCGCCCTCGTGGTACGCGGTGATCTTCTTCTCCTTGTCCGACATGATCCGGGTCCGCTTCTGCGGGCCGGCGACCACGCGGTCGATCGCCTCGTCCAGCATCTGGTTGTCGATCAGCTTCTTGTTGCTGCGGGCCGTGAGCAGCGCGGCCTCGTTCAGCACATTGGACAGATCGGCACCGGTGAAGCCGGGGGTGCGGCGGGCGACGGCGGCCAGGTCGACATCGGGCGCGACCGGCTTGCCCTTCTGGTGGACCTTGAGGATCTCCAGACGGCCCTGCATGTCGGGGCGGTCGACGGCGATCTGCCGGTCGAAGCGGCCCGGACGCAGCAGCGCCGGGTCGAGGATGTCGGGGCGGTTGGTCGCGGCGATGAGGATCACACCGCCCTTGACGTCGAAGCCGTCCATCTCGACGAGCAGCTGGTTCAGCGTCTGCTCGCGCTCGTCGTGACCGCCGCCGAGGCCGGCACCGCGGTGGCGGCCGACCGCGTCGATCTCGTCGACGAAGACGATGGCCGGCGCGTTCGCCTTGGCCTGCTCGAACAGGTCACGGACCCGGGAGGCACCGACACCGACGAACATCTCGACGAAGTCGGAACCGGAGATCGAGTAGAAGGGCACACCGGCCTCGCCCGCGACGGCACGCGCGAGCAGGGTCTTGCCGGTTCCGGGCGGGCCGTAGAGCAGCACACCCTTGGGGATCTTCGCGCCGACGGCCTGGAACTTGGCCGGCTCCTGCAGGAACTCCTTGATCTCCTGGAGCTCCTCGACGGCCTCGTCCGCGCCGGCGACGTCCGCGAACGTCGTCTTCGGGGTGTCCTTGGTGATGAGCTTGGCCTTGGACTTGCCGAAGTTCATGACCCGGGAGCCGCCGCCCTGCATCTGATTCATCAGGAACAGGAAGACGACGACGATGAGGACGAAAGGCAGAAGGGAGAGCAGGATGCCGACGAACGCGTTCTGCTTGGTCGGCGAGACCGTGTAGCCCTTCGGGATCTGCTTGTCCTGGTACTTGGTCTGCAGCGTGTTGGCGATGGCCACGCCCTGGTCGCCGATGTAGCTCGCCTGGATCTTCGAGCTGCCCTCGATCTTGTGACCGTCCTTGAGCTCGACCTTGATGGTCTGCTCGTCACCGGTGGTCAGCTTGGCCTGCTGGACCTTGTTGTCATTGATCGCGGCGACGACCTGGCCCGTGTCCACCGTCTTGTAGCCGCCGGACTCGCCGACGACGTTCATCAACACGACCACGGCAAGGACGGCCAGCACGATCCACATGACCGGCCCACGGAAGTATCGCTTCACGTCCATCCATACGGAGCTGTGCCGCCCCGTCCCTCCTGCCATAGTGAGTCTGATAAGACAGTTCTTCCGACGGTACCCCAGCATTGTCGCCCGAAGCGGCACAGGAGGACTGGCGTTCCCGTCTGCACGCTCCAACGGCTCCGGAACCGCCGGGGTTCCCGATCAACGTACGGCTCATGAGCCCTTCGGGGTTCACCCGCCGTAGACGTGGGGGGCGAGCGTACCGACGAACGGAAGATTCCGGTACTTCTCGGCGTAGTCCAGGCCGTAGCCGACGACGAACTCGTTGGGGATGTCGAAGCCGACCCACTCCACGTCGATGTCGACCTTCGCGGCCTCCGGCTTGCGCAGCAGCGTGCACACCTTCAGGGAGGCGGGCTCGCGGGAGCCGAGGTTGGAGATCAGCCAGGACAGGGTCAGGCCGGAGTCGATGATGTCCTCGACGACCAGGACGTGCTTGCCCTTGATGTCGGTGTCGAGGTCCTTGAGGATCCGCACGACGCCGGAGGACTGGGTGCCCGCGCCGTAGGAGGACACGGCCATCCAGTCCATGGTGACCGGGGTGGACAGCGCCCGGGCCAGGTCCGCCATGACCATGACCGCACCCTTGAGGACGCCGACGATCAGCAGGTCCTTGCCCTCGTACTCCGCGTCGATCTTCTCGGCCAGTTCGGCCAGCCTCGCGTCGATCTCTTCCTTGGTGATGAGCACCTGCTTGAGGTCGGCACCCATGTCTTTCGCGTCCACGCGCATCACTTTCGGTCGGTCGTCCCACCGGCTGTTCCGGCCCGCCCCGGTGGGGGCGGCCGGCCGCGCGGCCTCCCCGGAGGGGGAGACCGGCCCCTCTCCCCTCCTGAGGGAAGGATTCAGCCTTGCCGAATCACCAGTCTGCCACCCTGCCGCTGGGCGACGACCCGGCCCGGGAGGTTGATGGCCCCCTGACCGCGCCAGCCGGTGATCAACCGGTCGACTTCCTCGATGTGCCGGGCGAACAGGGAACCGGCCGGGGCTCCGGCGTCGATGGCGGCCCGGCGCAGGATACGGCGGCGCACGGCGGGGGGCAGCTCATGGAGCTTGGCGCACTCCAGCCGCCCGGCCTCGTCGCGGACGGTGGCCTCGGCCTGGCTGGCCCAGGCGTCGAGGGCGTCGGCGTCGTCGCGGGAGAGCTGGGCGGTGCGGGCAAGGGCCTCGACGACACCCTTGCCGAGCGCCTTCTCCAGGGCGGGCAGTCCCTCGTGGCGCAGCCGGGAGCGGGTGTAGGCGGGGTCGGTGTTGTGCGGGTCGTCCCAGACGGGCAGGGACTGGACCATGCAGGCCGTACGAGCGGTCTGCCGGTCGATGTGCAGGAAGGGACGGCGGTAACGGCCGTCGACCCCCGAGACCGCGGCCATCCCGGACAGGGAGCGGATGCCGGAGCCGCGGGCGAGGCCGAGCAGCACGGTCTCGGCCTGGTCGTCCCGGGTGTGACCGAGCAGGACCGCACGGGCGCCGTGGCGCTCGACGGCGGCGTCGAGGGCGGCGTAGCGGGCGTCGCGGGCGGCGGCTTCCGGCCCGCCCGCGCGGCCCACGGTGACGGCCACGGCCTCGACCGGGTCCAGGCCGAGCCGGCGCAGCCGCTGGACGACCTCGGCGGCGCGCTGGTCGGAGCCGGCCTGCAGGCCGTGGTCGACGGTGATCCCGCCGGCCCGGATGCCGAGCTTGGGGGCCTCGAAGGCGAGGGCGGAGGCGAGCGCCATGGAGTCGGCGCCGCCGGAGCAGGCCACGAGCACGAGCGGTGCGGGCGGACGCTCGTGCGGGGCCGACGGCGCAAAGCGGGGAGGGTTCTGCTCGTTCAGGATGTCGTGGAGAACGCGGCGTACCGCCAGGCGTATCGCCGCGACCGCAGGATGGGGACCCATGTCCGGTTCCCTTCACGAAAGTCTTCGGGGATGATCCCGATACCGGTCACTCAGAGTGTGTAGATGGTGACAGAAACGGGGCTTTCCCCGAGCATCGCACGCTTGCCCCTCGCCCACGGTCCCTCGGACGGGTGATTGGAAGGGCGTCCGCCTGCCGCCGACCGGAGCCGGTCCGCGGCGGTCACCGGTGTGGTCATGACTCGTTCATGGCTCGCTCATGGCTCGTTCCTGGCTCGATCCTGGTGCGCTCACGGCTCGGTCTTGCGGTGCACCCGCGCGATCCAGTCCGCCGGTTCGGCGATCTCCGCCTTGGTGGGGAGGGTGTTCGGGGAGGTCCACACCCGGTTGAAACCGTCCATGCCGACCTGGTCGACGACCACGCGGACGAACCGCTCGCCCTCCCGGTACTGGCGCAGCTTGGCGTCCAGGCCGAGCAGCTTGCGCAGGGCCATGTCCAGACGGGAGGCGCCCTTGTCGCGGCGCTGCTGGAACTTCTCGCGGATCTCCGCGACGGTCGGCACGACGTCCGGGCCCACTCCGTCCATCACATAGTCGGCATGGCCCTCCAGGAGGGACATCACGGCGGTGAGACGGCCGAGGATCTCCCGTTGGGCCGGGGTCTGCACCAGCTCGACCAGGGAACGGCCGCCGTCGTTCTCCTCGCCCTCCGGACGGCCGCCGATCAGCGACTGGGCGGCGTCGCGGATGCGCTCCAGGAAGGCCATGGGGTCGACGTCGGTCTCCGCCAGGAAGGCCTGGATCTCGCCCTCGAGGTGGTCGCGCAGCCAGGGCACGGCGGTGAACTGCGTGCGGTGCGTCTCCTCGTGCAGGCACACCCACAGACGGAAGTCGTGGGGGTCCACGTCGAGCTCCCGCTCGACATGGACGACGTTCGGCGCGACGAGCAGCAGCCGGCCGCCGCCGTTCTCCCCGGCGGGGAGGTCATGGGTGGCCGGGGCGAAGGTCTCGTACTGGCCGAGGACGCGGGAGGCGAGGAAGGCCAGCAGTATGCCGAGCTCGACGCCGGTGATCTTGCCGCCGACGGCGCCGAGGACCGCGCCGCCGGGAGTGCTGCCGCGGCGCTGCTGCATCTTGCTGAGGAGCGGTTTGAGGATCTCCCGGAAGCCGGCGACGTTCGCCCGGACCCAGCCGGGGCGGTCGACCACGAGGACGGGCGTGTCGTGGAGCTCGTCGGTGTTCAGCCGGGTGAAGCCGCGGACATGCCCCTCGGAGGCCTTGGCGTGCCGGCGCAGCTCCGCGACGACGGCCCGGGCCTCGTCCCGGCTCACCTCGGGGCCCGGCCGCACGAGCCGGGTCGCGGTCGCGACCGCGATGTTCCAGTCGACCATCCCGGGAGTTGCGGCACCACCGATGCTCGTCATGGGTCAACGGTACGTGAGCCCCGCCACTCCTGGCAGGGCGGCGAGGTGCGGCGGGCCGACCTGGTTCGACCGGTGCGGTGTTTCCCGCGGGGGGCGGGAACCGGGACCGCTCGTCCGGTCGCTCACCGTCACGGGCCGGGCCGGTTCTCCCGGGGGCCGCCCGTCCCCCTGGGGGCCGAACGGGCGGGGCCCGCCGCCCGGTTCGCCCCGCCGCCCCGCTTCGCCCCCAAGGGTGCGGCCGTCCGCGGCGGGGCCGGCGGCGGGATCAGCCGATCAGGGCGGCGACCGCCCGGTCCAGGGCCGACTGGGCCGCTTCCTGGCCCGGGGTGTCCTCCGCGAGGAAGGCGAAGACCAGCAGGCGGCCGTCCCGGGTCACCACCGTGCCCGCCAGGGTGTTGACGCCGGTCAGGGTGCCGGTCTTGGCGCGGACCAGGCCGGCCGCGTCGGCCGTGTCGCCCGCGTAGCGGCCGCTCAGGGTCCCGGTGAAGCCGGCGACCGGGAGGCCGGTGAGGACCGGGCGGAGCTCGGGGTGGGCGGGGTCGGCCGCCTTGAGCAGCAGGGACGTGAGCAGACGCGCGGTGAGCCGGTCGGCCCGGTTCAGCCCGCTGCCGTCGTGGAACGCGGCGCCCGCCAGGGGGAGGCCGAGCTTCCGGAGCCGGGCCTCGATCGCCGCCGCGCCGCCGGCGAAGTCGGGGCGGGCCCCGGTCGCGATGGCCGTGTGGCGGGCCAGGGCCTCGGCGATGTCGTTGTCGCTGTGGGTGAGCATCCGTTCGACCAGGTCGGACAGCGGGGGCGAGGAGACGGCCGCCAGGGTCTTCGCACGCGCGGTCGCCCGGGCCGGGCCGGCCTCCGTGGTGGAGATGCCGGCCTCGGACAGCAGCCGCGCGAAGGCGGCCGCCGCATGGGCCGCCGGGTCGGCCACGCGCGGGGCGGGGCCGCTGGCCGAGTCGTCGGCGCGGGCCTCGTCGGTCATCAGGGCGGTGACCCGGGCGATGTTCTCGTTGGCGCCGATGGGGTGCAGTTCGGGACCGGCGTACAGCGAGGTGTCGTACGACAGTGCCACCTTCGTCACCCCCTGCTTGGTCAGCGCGGCCGCCGTCCTGCGGGCGAGGTCGCGCAGGCTCGCCCAGCCCTGGGCCTCCTCCCGGGCGGTGAGCGTGGGGTCGCCGCCGCCGACCAGGACGACCTTCCCGGCTTTCCCCGCTTTCCCGGATTCCCTGGATTCCCTGGATTCCCAGGCTTCCCCGGATTCCCCGGCGCCGGGCTCCAGGACGGCGCGGGTGGTGAGCCGGTGGTCCGGGCCGAGCGCGGACAGCGCGGCGACACCGGTGGCGATCTTGGTGGTGGAGGCGGGGGTGAGCGCCTCGTCGGCCCCCTGGCCGTACAGCTGCTCGCCGGTGGCCGCGTCGACGACGGAGGCGGAGCGGCGGGCGCCGAGAGCGGGGTCCCGCAGCAGCGGGTCCAGGGCCTGTGCGAGGCCCTGGCCGCCGGACACCGGCTCCACCGGGCCGCCGGCCTCGCCGATCCCCACCAGCACCGGCAGGGCGCTGGGCGCGGGCTCGGCCTGCCCGGCGGACACATCACGCGTACGCGACCTGTCGGACGTATCGTTTCGGCGTCCGTGATCTGTGCCACCCGTGCGTTCCAGGGCAGCCGCACGCTTCCGCTCGGCCGTACGCTGGCCTGTGGAGTCCCAGGGACCGGCGGCGGTCACCGCACCGGCGGCGAGCGCCAGCCCGAGCGCGGCGGCACCCGCCGTGTACTGCCAGGTCTTCGGCGTCGTCAGCCGTGGTCCGGCAGCCCGCGCGAACCGTACGGCCCGCGGCTTCACGGCTTGCGTCACCCGTGCCAGACGCGGCCGTGCGGCCCGTGCCAGACGGGCCAGACGCGGTCTCGCGGCACGCCAGGCCCTCAGCTCCGGCACGACCACCAGCCCCTTTCGCGATCACACATCTGCGTGAGGGACACTTAATCACCAGAAGTATGTGCTGATCATGGAGGAGCCACAGGTGGAGTTCGACGTCACGATCGAAATCCCGAAGGGTTCGCGGAACAAGTACGAGGTGGACCACAAGACCGGTCGTATCCGCCTGGACCGTCGACTCTTCACGTCGACCAGCTACCCGGCCGACTACGGCTTTGTCGAGAACACCCTCGGCGAGGACGGCGACCCGCTGGACGCGCTGGTCATCCTGGACGAGCCGACGTTCCCCGGCTGCCTCATCACGTGCCGTGCCATCGGCATGTTCCGTATGACGGACGAAGCGGGCGGCGACGACAAGCTGCTGTGCGTCCCGGCGTCCGACCCGCGCGTCGAGCACCTGCGGGACATCCACCACGTGTCGGAGTTCGACCGGCTCGAGATCCAGCACTTCTTCGAGGTGTACAAGGACCTGGAGCCCGGCAAGTCCGTCGAGGGCGCCAACTGGGTGGGCCGCGCCGAGGCCGAGGCCGAGATCGAGCGTTCCATGAAGCGTTTCCAGGAGCGTGGCGGCCACTGAGCCGTCCGTCGTTCTCGGGCCGTACCACCCCGCCGGGCCGGTGCGGCCTGTTCCTGTTCTGCCCACGTCCAGGCGCGTCCGTACGGGGACCCGCGCGCAGCGGCTGTCTCCGCGCAGGGCGGATCCGCAGACGTCCGGGGCGGATCCGCAGGCGTCCGGGGCGGATCCACAGACGTCCGGGGTGGATCCGCGGATGACGAAGCGGGCGGAAGGTGTCGTCCAGGGGGCGTTGCTCAGTGACGGATGTGGAGGACCGCACCCCGCGGTCGGACGGGACGAAGAACGCGTTCAAGGCTCCCGAGGGGTCCTCGGTGACCCGGGTCCGGCTGATGCCGTCGGCCCGGACGGGCGACGGCGAGTCGTCCATGACGTCCGGGTTCGCCGTGCCCGAGGGCCTGACCGTTCCCCGGACGGAGAGCGAGTCGGAGACCACCTCCGAGTTCACGGTCCCGCAGGGGCTCGGTCTTCCGCAGCCGCCGGCCGCGGAGCCCGGGGGGTCCGCGTTCAGCCCGCCGGGCACCTCCGGCGTCCGCCGGGCCCCGCACGCCTTCACCCCGCCGAGCGGTGTGCCGGTGGTCGGCCCGGCCAGGAACGCCCCCTGGCAGGACCGTATGCGCACCATGCTGCGCATGCCGGTGGCCGAGCGGCCGGCGCCCGAGCCGGTGCAGCGGACCGAGGAGGGCGGCCCGGCCGTCCCCCGTGTGCTCGACCTGACCCTGCGCATCGGCGAGCTGCTGCTCGCGGGCGGTGAGGGCGCCGAGGACGTGGAGACCGCGATGTTCGCGGTCTGCCGTTCCTACGGCCTGGACCGCTGCGAGCCGACCGTCACCTTCACCCAGCTGTCGATCTCGTACCAGCCGTCCCTGGTGGACGACCCCGTCACGGCGTCCCGGACGGTACGGCGCCGGGGCACCGACTACACCCGTCTGGCGGCCGTCTTCCGGCTCGTCGACGATCTGAGCGACCCGGAGACCCATGTCTCCCTGGAGGAGGCCTACCGGCGGCTGGCGGACATCCGCCGCAACCGGCACCCCTACCCCGGCTGGGTGCTGACCGCGGCCGCCGGGCTGCTGGCGGGCGCGGCCTCCCTGCTCGTCGGCGGCGGCCCGCTCGTCTTCGTGGCGGCCCTGGTCGGCGCGATGCTCGGCGACCGGCTGGCGTGGCTGTGCGCCGGGCGCGGACTGCCGGAGTTCTACCAGTTCACGGTCGCCGCGATGCCGCCGGCCGCAATCGGCGTCGCGCTCACCCTCTCCCACGTCGACGTGAAGGCGTCCGCGGTCATCACCGGCGGGCTGTTCGCGCTGCTGCCCGGACGGGCACTGGTGGCGAGCGTGCAGGATGGTCTGACCGGCTTCCACATCACCGCCACCGCACGCCTGCTGGAGGTGATGTACCTCTTCGTCGGCATCGTCACCGGGGTGCTGGTCGTCCTGTACTTCGGGGTGAAGCTGGGCGCCCCGCTCGACCCGGACGCGGCCCTCGGCATCAGCGAGCGGCCCGTGCTGCAGATCGCCGCGTCGATGCTGCTGTCGCTGACCTTCGCCGTGCTGCTGCAGCAGGAGCGCTCCACCGTGCCGTGGGTGACGCTCAACGGCGGCGTCGCCTGGTCGGTGTACGCCGCGATGCACCACGTCGGCGGGATATCGCCGGTGGCGTCCACGGCCGTGGCGGCGGGTCTGGTGGGCCTGTTCGGACAGTTGCTGTCGCGGTACCGGTTCGCGTCCGCGCTGCCCTTCACCACGGCCGCGATCGGTCCGCTGCTGCCCGGTTCGGCGACGTACTTCGGTCTGCTGGCGATCGCGCAGAACGACATCGACCAGGGGCTGGTGTCGCTGGCCAAGGCGGCGTCGCTCGCCATGGCCATCGCGATCGGTGTGAACCTCGGGTCGGAGATCTTCCGGCTGTTCCTCGGGGCGCCGGGCGGCACCTCGGCGTCGAAGCGCCGGGCCGCCAAGCGTACGCGGGGATTCTGACCCCGAAAGCGCCGTCCACGCGGCCCCCGCCCGAAGCCCTCTCAGGGGGCGCGGTGGTAGCCGCTGTTGTCCGGGTGCTGCGGGTTCTGGCCGTAGTGACCCTGCCGGCCGTAGGAGTTCTGCTGGTCGTAGGAGTTCTGCTGGTCGTAGGAGTTCTGCTGGCCGTAGCCCTGCTGACCCTGGCCGTAGCCCTGCTGCCCGTAGGGACCCGGCCGGCCGTAGGAGTTCTGCTGGCCGTAAGGGCCCGGCCGGCCGTAGGGGTCCTGCGGGCCGTAGGGGGCCTGCTGGTTGCCGTACGGCTGCTGGGGGTGCTGCTGCGGCCGGCCCTGGTTGCCGTACTGGTGCGGCGGCTCGATGCGGCGCAGACGGGTCGTGGCGTCGTCCATGACCGGCTGCTGCTCCGCCTGCTGCTGGTACTGCTGGTACGGGGCGGGAGGCTCCTGATACGGGGCGGAGGGCTCCTGGCCGGCCGGCTCCTCGGGGTCCTTCTTCTTCTGGGAACGGGCGCGCAGGAACTCGATGATGATCGGGACCACCGAGACGAGGACGATCAGGACGAGGATCGCCTCGATGTTGTTCTTGACGAAGGGGATGTTGCCCAGCCAGGACCCGAGGAGGGTCACCCCCGCGCCCCACAGGATGCCGCCGATGATGTTGAAGATCAGGAACGAGCGGTACCGCATACCGCTGACGCCCGCGATGATCGGCGTGAACGTGCGCACGATGGGGACGAAGCGGGCCAGGACCAGGGACTTGGGGCCGTGCTTCTCGAAGAACTCGTGGGCCTTGGTGACGTTCTCCTGCTTGAAGAAGCGGGAGTCGGGACGGGTGAAGATCGCCGGGCCGACCTTCCTGCCGAACATGTAGCCCGCCTGGTCACCGAGGATCGCGGCGATGCAGATGAGAACGATGGCCGACCACAGCGGGAAGTCCATCTGACCCGACGTGATCAGCAGACCGGCGGTGAACAGCAGGGAGTCGCCGGGCAGGAAGAAGCCGATGAGAAGGCCGGACTCGGCGAAGACGATGAGGAGCAGACCCCAGATGCCGAATGTGTCGAGCAGGTAGTTCGGATCCAGCCAACTCGGGCCGAGGGCAAGGGTCATCAGTTCCGGACTCCTGACGGGAGGGGGAAGTACGGCATCGGGGCGTCGAGGCGCGGCCTCAATCTCACTGCCGCACAAAGCTACCAACGCACGGTATACGCCCCCGGTTCCACGCAGTCCTCGGGGGAGGCGATGTGGGCACGCTCACGTCAAGCCGTGCTCCCTGGACATCAGGGGGCACGGCGGCGGCAGTGGCCCGGCCGGACGTACCGGCCGTGACGGACGAACCGGTGGATCGACAGCGAATCGGCAGCGGACCGGCGACGGGCCGGCAGCGGACCGGCGACGGACGACGTGACCGGGGCGCGGATGCGAGCACGAAGGTGTGCGCGTACGGGCCGTCCCGGCTCCTGGCCCGGAAGCGATCGGGCCAGAGCCGGGACGGGGATCGGGCAGGAGCCAGGACAGAAGTCGGGGCAGGGGCCAGGACAGGGGTCAGGAGGCGTGCCGGGCCGCGTTGGCGACGATCGCGTCCCGCATGTAGACCGCCAGACCGGGGCGGACCTTCTCGTACGTCCGGGTGAAGCGCTCGTCGGTGACGTACATCTCGCCCAGGCAGGTGTGCATCTCGTGCCCGCAGTCGTAGTACGAGCGCGTGATGAACTGCCGGTGCTCCTCCGCCGCGTCCATGGCCTCCTCGGAGTCGGCCGGTACGCCGGAGGCCATCAGGTCGGCCATGCGCCGGTGGATGCCGTTCAGCTCCTCGGTGAGGCGCTTCCAGTCCTCCTTGGTGTAGGAGGCGGTCCGCTGCCGGGACTGCCGGTAGGCGTCGGTGTCGCCCCAGCGCTCGCGCACCTCGTCCTCGTACTGGTCCGGGTCGAAGTCCCCGAACACCTCGAACTTCTCCTGAGGTGTGAGGTTGATGCCCATGTTGTGTGCCTCCAAGGCGTGCTCCACGGCCGCGACCATCTTCTGCAGCTTCTCGATCCGGGCGGTCAGCAGTGCGTGCTGGCGACGCAGATGCGTGCGCGGGTCCGCTCTTCCGTCCGCCTGTTCGTCGAGCAGGGTCGCGATCTCCTCGAGCGGAAAGCCGAGCTCCCGGTAGAACAGGATCTGCTGCAGCCGGTCGAGGTCGGCGTCGCTGTAACGCCGGTGCCCCGCGTGGCTGCGCTCGCTCGGGACGAGCAGGCCGATGTCGTCGTAGTGGTGCAAGGTGCGCACCGTGACGTTGGCGAAGCCGGCGACCTGCCCCACGGAGTAGCTCACGTCCGCTCCTTTCTCGGTACGCGCTCCACGATGGGGCCTCACGTTGCGTGAGGTGCAAGCACGTTTTTCCGGGCCTTCCCGCACTCCCCTTCCGGATGTTGTGCCGCTTTTGCTGGTTTTCGCCCGTTTATGGTGAGGCCGTGGCCCAGGACACCGCGCAGCAGACCCCCGCCGCCCCGGCCCGTGCCCTGCTGCCGCTGCTCCTGCCCGCACTGGCCGTCGGGGTCGGCTCCAGCCTGGTGTTCCTGCTGGTGAGCAGGCTGGCCGAGGAGTTGCAGAGGGTGCTGTGGCAGAACCTGCCCGACGCCCTGGGCATCGGCCGGTACTCGGTGGTGTGGATGCTGGTCGTGCTCACCGCGACCGGGGTCCTGGTGGGCCTGGTGGTGTGGAAGGCACCGGGGCACGCCGGTCCCGATCCGGCCACCCTGGGCCTGACGGCCGCCCCGCTCCGGCCGGCCGTGCTGCCGGGACTGCTGGTCGCCGCCATGCTGATGCTGGCCGGCGGGCCCAGTCTCGGTCCGGAGAGCCCCGTCATCATGGCGAATGCGGCCCTGGCGTTCTGGCTGGGCCGCAGGCTGCTGCCCCGAAGACCGGACACGCTGTGGCCGGTGCTGGCGGAGGCGGCGACGATCGGCGCCCTGTTCGGCACACCGGTGGCCGCCGCGCTCGTGCTCTCCGAGGCGCTGACCGGGCGGCCGATGAAAGGGGCGCTGTGGGACAACCTGTTCGCGCCGCTGGCCGCCGGGGCCGCGGGCGCCACGACGACCGCCCTGGTGGCCCGCCCCACCTTCGCCCTGGGCCTGCCCCGCTCCGGCCACCCGCGCTGGACGGATCTGCCGGCCGTCCTGGTGATCGCCCCCGCGGCGGCGCTGCTCGGCCTCGCCGCGGTGTACGCCTTCCCGTACGTCCACCGGGCCTTCGCGCGGCTCGGGCACCCGATGCTGGCGCTGCCCGCCGGCGGGCTCGTGCTCGGCCTGCTGGGGGCGCTGGGCGGCCCTCTGACGCTCTTCAAAGGGCTGTCGGAGGTCGCGGAGCTGGTCCGTGACCCCGAGAGCCGGACGGCGGGGCAGTTAGCGGCCATGGCCGTGGTGAAGCTGGCCGCGCTGCTGGTCGCCGCGTCCTGCGGCTTCCGCGGCGGCCGGATCTTCCCATCTGTGTTCGTCGGCGCCGCGCTCGGGCTGACCGCGCACGCGCTCGTGCCGGCGGTGTCCCTGGCGCCGGCCGTGGCGGCGGGCGTGCTGGGCATGCTCCTGGCCGTCACCCGGCAGGGCTGGCTGAGCCTGCTCACGGCCGCGATCCTCGTGTCCCCGCCGACGGTCCTCGCTCTGCTGTGCATCGCCTCGCTGCCGGCCTGGCTGCTGGTGACCGGCCGGCCGCAGATGCAGCTCTCGCAGGACGGGAGGGCGATCCGCTGACCCTTCCCCTTCTCTCCCCTCTCTTCCTCTCTCTCCCTTCCTCTCTCCCGTCTCTCCCGCTCAGATCCCGCCCGACCCACAGGAGACACGTCCATGCCGCTTCACCAAGGACACCAGGAATCCGACGAGCGCCCCCTGGCCGTCAACCCCTTCTACGGAGAGGCCGACCCGGCCGTGGAGATGGCCGAGGCCCCGCCCAAGCACCGGCTCGCCCACGCGCCCCTGGCGCCCGCGACGGCGTATCAGCTCGTGCACGACGAGTTGATGCTGGACGGCAACTCCCGGCTGAACCTGGCCACGTTCGTCACCACCTGGATGGAGCCGCAGGCCGGCCTGCTGATGAGCGAGTGCCAGGACAAGAACATGATCGACAAGGACGAGTACCCGCGCACCGCCGAACTGGAGCGGCGCTGCGTGGCCATGCTCGCCGATCTGTGGAACGCACCGGATCCGTCGGCCGCCATGGGCTGTTCGACGACCGGGTCGAGCGAGGCGTGCATGCTCGCGGGGATGGCGCTCAAGCGGCGGTGGGCGAAGCGGAACGCCGACCGCTATCCCTCACGGGACGTACGGCCGAACCTCGTCATGGGCGTCAACGTCCAGGTGTGCTGGGAGAAGTTCTGCACCTTCTGGGAGGTGGAGGCCCGTCAGGTCCCCATGGAGGGCGACCGTTTCCACCTCGATCCGCAGGCCGCCGCCGAGCTGTGCGACGAGAACACCATCGGGGTCGTCGGCATCCTCGGCTCCACCTTCGACGGCTCCTACGAGCCGATCGCCGAGCTGTGCGCGGCGCTGGACGCCCTGCAGGAACGAACCGGCCTGGACATCCCCGTGCATGTGGACGGGGCCTCGGGCGGCATGGTCGCGCCCTTCCTCGACGAGGACCTGGTGTGGGACTTCCGTCTGCCGCGGGTGGCGTCGATCAACACCTCGGGGCACAAGTACGGACTGGTCTACCCGGGCGTCGGCTGGGCGCTGTGGCGCGACCGGGAGGCGCTGCCCGAGGAGCTGGTCTTCCGGGTCAACTATCTGGGCGGCGAGATGCCGACCTTCGCCCTCAACTTCTCCCGGCCGGGCGCCCAGGTGGTGGCGCAGTACTACACGTTCCTGCGGCTGGGCCGCGAGGGCTACCGGCTGGTGCAGCAGTCCACCCGCGACGTGGCCCGCCATCTCGCCGGACGGATCGAGGCCCTCGGCGACTTCCGGCTGCTGACCCGCGGCGACCAGCTGCCGGTGTTCGCCTTCACCACGGCGGCGGACATCACGTCGTACGACGTGTTCGACGTCTCCCGGCGACTGCGCGAGAACGGCTGGCTGGTGCCCGCGTACACCTTCCCGCCGAACCGGGAGGACCTGTCCGTCCTGCGCGTGGTCTGCCGCAACGGCTTCTCGATGGACCTCGCCGAGATGTTCGTCGAGGACCTCGCCCGTCTGCTGCCGGATCTGCGCCGCCAGCCGCACCCGCAGACCCGGGACCGGAAGGCGGCCACCGGCTTCCATCACTAGAGGACGGCTTCCCTCACCAGGAGGGGGGGCGGCTTCCCTCACTCGGGGACGCCGTGCGGATCCCGCCGTGGGGCGCGGGGCCGGCCCGCGCATCCGCCGCCCGGTCAGCGGTCGTCCTCCGGGTGCCGCTCCCCCGTCGCGTACGGGTTCTCCTGGCCCTCGGCCAGAACGCCGATGAACGGCTCGCCCTCGCCGGCGAAGGTGTAGGCGCCGCGTTCGAGGCGTTCGACGAGGCCCCGGGTCCAGGCGGCGTCGGAGTCGGCCCGGTGGAGCCAGAGATTCATGATCTCGCCGATGTGGCCGAGCTGTTCGGGGCCGCCCTCGGGGAGGTAGCGCTCGACGACGGTGGTCCGCCACTGCTCGATCCGTCGGACCCGCTCCTTGAGCAGGGCGATCGCCTCGTCCCTCGGCAGGTCGACGAGGAAGCCGAGGGCCGCGGACTGGATGTCCACCTTCTGCTCGTAGGCGACCAGGGCCTCGCGCAGCAGGCGGAAGTACTCCTCGGTGCCCGCGTCGGTGATCTCGTACTCGGTGCGGGGCGGACCGCCGGCCGTGGAGGGGGCGGTCTCGTGCGCGTGCAGCAGCCCCTGCTTGGCCATCTGCTTCAGGGCGTGGTAGATCGAGCCGGGCTTGGCGTTGGACCACTCGTGCGCGCCCCAGTACTCCAGGTCGCTCCGCACCTGGTAGCCGTGGGCCCGCCCGTGCTGACGGACGGCGCCCAGCACCAGCAGACGGATCGCTGACATGCGCTCCAGGGTATTGCCGCCGGCCCGGCCGGACCGTTCCAGGTCCGCCGGGCAGAGCACGGGGCCGCGCCGGATTCCCGGTATTCCCCAGGATTCCTGGAAGGAGAACCCGCTCCGGGATTCCTGGAGCTGGGATCCCTAGAACGGGAACCTGCTCCGCCCGTGCTGCACCGAGATCCACTTGACCGTGGTGAAGGCGTCCACGGTCGTCTCGCCGTTCAGACGGCCGACGCCGGAGTGCTTCTCACCGCCGAAGGGGACGATCGGCTCGTCGTGGACGGTGCCGTCGTTCACATGGAACATGCCGGTGTCGATCCGCTGGGCGAAGGCGACACCCCGCTCGATGTCCGCCGTGTGGACGGCGCCGCTGAGCCCGTACGGGGTGTCGTTGACGATCCGGACCGCCTCCTCGTCGCCGTCGAACGGGACGATGAAGGCGACCGGGCCGAACACCTCCTGCCGCAGCAGGGAGGAGCCGGCGGGCAGGCCGGTCAGGACGGACGGCTCGACGAGGTTGCCGTTGATGCTGCCGCGCACCAGGGCGGTGGCCCCCTCCGCGAGGGCCTGCTCGACCACGTTCGACAGGGCGTTCGCCTGAATGGAGTTGATCACCGGCCCGATGACGGTCTGCGGGTCGCTCGGGTCGCCGACCTTCAGCGACCTCACCTTGGCGGCGAACTTCTCGCTGAACTCCTCGGCGACCGAACGGTCGACCAGGACGCGGTTCGCGGCCATGCAGACCTGGCCCTGGTGGACGTACCGGCTGAAGACGGCCGCGTCGACCGCGTAGTCGAGGTCGGCGTCGTCGAGGACGACCAGCGCGCTGTTGCCGCCGAGTTCCAGCACCGAGCGCTTGAAGTGGGAGGCGCAGACGGTGGCGACGTGCCGGCCGACCTTGTCGGAGCCGGTGAAGGAGATGACCTTCGGGACCGGGTGCTCCAGGAAGGCGTCGCCGATCTCGGCTATGTCCGTGACGACGACATTGAGCAGACCGGCCGGCAGCCCCGCGTCCTCGAAGAGCTTCGCGATCAGGGTGCCGCCGGCGATCGGCGTGTCCTGGTGCGGCTTGAGCACCACGCCGTTGCCGAGGGCGAGGGCCGGAGCGACGGACTTCAGGGACAGCAGGAACGGGAAGTTGAAGGGGCTGATCACGCCCACCACACCGACCGGCACCCGGTAGACGCGGTTTTCCTTGCCGTCGACCGGGGACGGCAGAATCCTTCCCTCGGGACGCAGCGCCAGGTGGACCGACTCGCGCAGGAACTCCTTGGCGAGGTGCAGCTCGAAGCCGGCCTTCAGATGCGTGCCGCCGAGCTCGGCGATGATCACCTCGGTGATCTCCTGCTCCCGCTCCTCGACCAGGCGCAGCGCCTTCTCGAGAACGGCCCGGCGGGCATAGGGGTTGGCCGCGGCCCAGTCTTTCTGCGCGCGGGCGGCGGCCCGGTAGGCCTGATCCACCTCGTCGACCGTGGCCGTGGTGATCGAGGCCAGCTTCTCGCCGCTGTACGGGTTGAAGTCGATGATGTCCCAGGAACCGCTGCCCGGGCGCCACTCACCGTCGATGTACTGCTGGGCCAGGTCGGTGAAGTAGGACGCCATCTGATCCCTCAATCCCCTGCTGCCGAGGCGGACGAAGCAGTCGGGACCCGAGCAACTCCCGATCACTTCTGCGGTCTGATGTGGCGCCATCGTACTTGCGCGCAAAAGGAGTTGGAGCGGAAAACGACCTTCGGCCGAAAACCCACGCCGGAGAAGTCCTTCACGCCGGAGAAGTCCGCCATGGCGATGGAATCCCGGCGCGGTGACGCACTCCCCGCGGCGGCTTTCCGCGACGGCTCTCTACGACAATTGCAGCAGCCCGCGCAGCAGGTCGCGGCTCTCGTCCGGGCTGGGGCAGTCGTTCTGCAGCTCCTGGAGCACTCTCTCGTACTGGGCGACGTCCTCGGGTTTGTCCAGGTAGAGGGCGCTGGTGAGCTGCTCCAGATAGACCACGTCCGACAGATCGGGCTCCGGGAAGCTGAGGATCGTGAAGGCCCCGGACTCGCCGGCGTGCCCGCCGAAGCTGAACGGCATGACCTGCAGCCGCACATTGGGCCGCTCGGACATCTCGATCAGGTGCTGCAGCTGACCGCGCATCACCTCCCGGCCACCGTGGGGACGGCGCAGGGCGGCCTCGTCCAGCACGATGTGCAGATCGGGCGCGTTCTCGGAGACGAGGTACTTCTGCCGCTCGAGCCGCAGCGCCACCCGCCGCTCCACATCGGCCTCGCTCGCGCCCCGCATACCGCGGCGGACGACCGCGCGGGCGTACTCCTCGGTCTGCAGCAGCCCGTGCACGAACTGCACCTCATAGACACGGATCAGCGACGCCGCGCCCTCCAGCCCCACGTAGGTGGGGAACCAGCTGGGCAGGACGTCGGAGTAACTGTGCCACCAGCCCGCGACGTTGGCCTCCTTCGCAAGGGAGAGCAACGAGGCGCGCTCCGCCTCGTCCGTGATGCCGTACAGGGTCAACAGGTCTTCCACATCCCGGGTCTTGAAGCTCACCCGGCCCAACTCCATCCGGCTGATCTTCGATTCCGAGGCACGGATCGAGTATCCGGCCGCTTCGCGTGTGATCCCCCGAGCTTCACGCAGTCGTCTGAGGTGCGAGCCGAGCAGCATGCGCCGCACCACCGATCCTGGCTCTCCCACGCTCACGTTCGCCAGCCTCCCCAAACCTTCTTCAGGGGCCGCAGTCTGCCACTAAATCACTTCGAGCTGTACTCGCATGGTTACGGAAACGGAGAGCGGAGGCGGGAACCGGGCGGCCGGCGGCGAGGCGCAGACAGTGAGGAACGGACAGGAGGCCGACAAGACGGGAACGAGGAAAACGGGGAGAACGAGGGGGAACAAGAGGGAGAACAAGGGAAAGACACAGGACAGAAGACAGAGGGCGGACGAGGAACAGGCGAGGCACAGGCAGGGAGCGGGTAAGGAGCGGAAGCAGGAAGCAGAAGGCCGGGAAGGACCGGGAAGGAGGTGAACGGTGAACGAAAAAATGGCCAACAAGCGGCATGGGACGCCCCAATTCGGTCACGTGCACGTGCATCTGCCCTTGCATCTGGTGTGCGCATCCGAAACGATGGCATCGCGCCACCGCCACATCGCATCGACCGCGAATTCCCGGGAGTGCCTCGCATGGGGACGAATGGATCGACCATGCTCGAGCCGTTACGGCAGGGCCTTCCGCCGCTGGATCCCGCGGCCGTGTCCAGCGCCGCCTCCTGCGCCTTGCCCACCCGCTACGAAGCGGTGCGCGAAGCACGGCGGTTCACCCGGAGCATGCTCGGCCAATGGGAGCTGAGCGACCGGTTCGACGAGGTCTGCCTGGTGGTCTCCGAACTGGTCACCAACGCCCTGCGGCACGGACTGCCCCTCGCCCTGCACCACCCCGCCGACAAGGGCCGACGGACCGGGCGCCACGACCCCGCGCCGACCGCACCGCCGCACGACGCCGGCCCGTACATACGCCTGCATCTGCTGTACTGGACCGAACGGCTGGTGTGCGCGGTGCGCGACCCCAGCCAGGAGGGCCCGGTCGTCAGCGAGACGGACGACTTCTCGGCGGAGTCGGGCCGCGGCCTGTTCCTCGTCGACTCCTTCAGCGACAGCTGGGGCTGGCACCCGCTGGCGGGCACCCTGCACGGCAAAGTGGTCTGGGCGCTGTTCCGGCTGCGCCCCTCCGGCTGACAGGCCGTGGCCTCGCGCACTGCCGTGTCTTCCGTGCCCTCATGCGCGGCGTCCGCGCACTGTGCGTCGCCCGCCCCGATGCGCCGGGACTGAGGGATGTCACCCGGCGATCAGGTGATCGAACTCGCCGTCCTTGACGCCCCGCAGCATCGCCTCGATCTCCGCGCGCGTGTAGACGAGGGCGGGACCGTCGGGGAAGCGGGAGTTGCGCACGGCCACCTCCCCGCCCGGCAGCCTCGCGAACTCCACACAGGAACCCTGCGAGTTGCTGTGCCGGCTCTTCTGCCAGACCACCCCACGCAGTCGCGTGGCCGCCATGCCGTTGTACACGTCGAACCCCCCGTACCCGCCCTCAACGTCGTGGTCCACAGGTCGCTCCCCGGTGGTGCACTGGCTGGTGTGGCCATTGATGCATCGGTCAACTGGTTTGGATCATAGCTGCGTTCACGTGCATATGCATGAGCAGATGCACGTGCACGCGGAGTGGTTCAGTCGCTACACCACTGACGCCCCGCTCACCGAAGCCACCGGGGCGCCTGCCCTCGACCCTCGCAAGCCATGCACACGTCATTCCTCGTTCACGATCTTCTGCATCGTCATCCGTGCCGAATCGTCCGGATCGGATCCTTCATGCACTGGAAAGAGACGCGTACCGCGGCCCCGGTGTTCCAACAAAAAACATTCTTGTGAGCGGGACGTACCGGCGACCGGCTCGCATCAGCGGGCAGCCCGCGCTCTTCCCGGCAGGCCGCACCGCGTAAGGCCGGACTGCGTACAACCGGACCCTGTACGGCCGGACCGCGTGCTGGGGAACTCGGGCGAGGAGGGCGTCGGGCACCTGGTCCGCCTCGGCATGTGCGAGGCTCGTACGACGAGCACGGCGGAGTCCGTCAACGGGCCCACGCTCCGGGTTACTCGGGAGGGTGATCCCGGCGAGGAGATGTCCACCGGCTCGAAGGGCCCGGCGCTACCGTCGGGCCTGCCCACGGCGAGCCTGGGCTCCTGACGTTCGCGGAGGCCGGTGGCGGGGCGGGCAACCGCGCCGCACGCTCGTACGTGATGATCCTTGATCATCGTCACGACCCGAGGAATCACTTCATGCGCGCCCGTCCGATCATCGTCACCACCCTCGCCGCGGCCTTCCTCCTCACCGCCTGCGGCGGCGACGCCGGCGACTCCGGGAACTCCGGGAACAAGAACACCGACAGCTCCGCCTGCCGGATCGGCGACATCGAGGTGCAGGTCGGCCCCGCCAACGCCGCGCCCGCGGCCGGGGACACGGGCAATGTGCCCGTCACCCTCACCAACCGGGGCGCCTCGTGCACCCTGGAGGGCTTTCCGAGGGTCACCCTGTCCGCCGGCGGCACCACGGCGACCGTCCCGGAGGACAGGACCTCCCAGCCGGAGAAGCTCACCCTCACCGAGGACGGGGCGGCGTCCTTCACCCTCACCTACGTACGGGGCGAGGAGGGCGACGCCAGGAGCCTCGCGGCGACGTCGCTGAGGCTCGGCCTGCCCGGAGCGGACGACAGCCAGGACTTCGAGTGGTCCTACGGCCCGGTGCAGGGCAAGAAGGACGCGTCCGACCCCGATGCGTCGGTGACGGCCTTCCAGCAGGTGGGCGACTGACGACCTCGCCGGGCCCGGTGGGCGGCGCCTCAGCGCGGGCGCGGGCGGGCCGTCATCTCGGCCCGCTCCGCCGCCCGGACGCCCTCCGTCCAGCCCGCCGCGTCGGTCACGCCGCGCAGGCGCGTGGTGGTCGTCTCCGGGAACAGACGGTTCAGACGGTCGGCGACCGCGGCGTCCCGGCTCGCCAGGACGGGGAGCAGGTCCTCGGTGACCTGGGTTTCGGCGGCAGCCGTGAGGCGGGTGCCGACGCGGTGGACGTAGGCGGCGAGGAAGGACTGCCGGAAGGTCCTGGTACGCCTGCGCCCGCCGGCTCTCTGTTCCGCCTCGGCCCTGGTCATCGCGGTCATGGCCTGGCGCAGCAACGAGACGTGGAGCAGTTCGACCGCCTCCAGGTCGGCCTCGAAGCCGACGACCGTGGAGAAGCCCAGGGGCTCGTTCCACACGGCCCGGCAGTGGTTCGCCGTGGCGACCACGTCCAGCAGCATCGCCTTGGCCTGTTCGTACGGCGGCTCGACGCCGATGCGGCAGGCGCCGGGGGCGTCGGGGGCCTCGGCGCGGGCGGCGAGCAGCGCCTCGTCGATGCTGTGCCGTGCCATCAGCTCCTGCGCCTTGGCGCTCAGCGCCTCCGCCTCCTCCGGGAAGCCGGTCGCCTCCGCCTTGGCGAGCAGCGCCCGGATCCGGGTCAGCACACGGGACTCGGGGCGGGACGCCCCCACCGGTTCATCCAGGTGTTCGAGTGCGGGCAGCCGCACCAGCAGGCGGTACAGCTCCAGGACGGCGGTGGCGTACGAGAAGCGGTCGGTGCGGGCCGGCTCCTCCTCGGTCAACTCGCCGAGCTGGGCGGTCCAGCGCGGTCCGCGCGGGCGGTCGTCCTCCGCCTGCGCGCGGACGAGCGCCGCGAGCAGCCGTCCATGGAGGTCGTCCAGCTCCCGGCGCACGATCCGCGCGACATCGGCGGGCTGCCAGCCGCGCCGCCACACCGCCGCGATCAAGTCCCTTCCGCGCCGGTCGAGTTCGGCGTCCGCCGCGGGGTCGGCCGCCAGCAGGGAGGCGCCGGTGTCGAGGGCGTCGTCGGACGAGGTGTACAGAGCGGCGCCGAATGCGCGGTCGACGGTACTGGAGCTGCTCACGGGTCGATCGTGTCATGAAGCGCGGCCCGTCCGTCCACTCCGTCCACAGCCTGTGGACAGACGAATGCACATCAGATGTCAACTCGGGGTTGACACCCCTCCTGTGTCAACTTACGGTTGACACATGACGCATTCCGGCATCAGGTCGAGCATTCGTCTGGACGACCTCATCTCGGCCATCAAGAAGGTTCATCAAGATCCCCTCGATCAGCTCCGGGACGCCGTCCTCGCCGCCGAGCACCTCGGCGAGGTGGCGGATCATCTCATCGGCCACTTCGTCGACCAGGCACGCCGCTCCGGCGCCTCCTGGACCGACATCGGCAGGAGCATGGGAGTCACCCGGCAGGCCGCGCAGAAGCGGTTCGTGCCCAAGGAGTCGGTCGACCTCGACCCCAGCCAGGGCTTCAGCCGCTACACGCCACGCGCGCGCAAGGCCGTCGTGGTCGCCCATGAGAAGGCCAAGGCCTCCAGGAGCGCCGAGGGCACGCCCGCCCATCTGATCCTCGGTCTGCTCGACGACCCGGAGTCCCTGGCGAGCAAGGCCATCGTCGACCAGGGCGTCTCCCTGGACACGGTCCGCGAGGCCGCGAACGCCGCGCTGCCGCCGGCCTCCGCCGACGCCCCCGAGCTCGTCCCGTACGGCTCGGCCGCCAAGAAGGCCCTGGAGCTCACCTTCCGCGAGGCCCTGCGCCTCGGCCACAACTACATCGGCACCGAGCACATCCTGCTGGCCCTGCTGGAGCTGGAGAACGGCGAGGGCATCCTGAGCGGCCTCGGCCTGGACAAGGCACGCACCGAGGAGTACGTCGCGGCGACCCTGGCGGAGCTGACGAAGGGGCTCGGACAGCAGGAGCAGGAAAAGAAGCAGGAAAAGAAGCAGGAAAAGAAGGAGGCCAAGGAGGAGAAGGAGAAAGGGAAGGAGGGGAAGAACGGGGGCTGACCGCCCCGGCGGTTCCGGCCCCGGCCGGCCCGTGGGCCGGAGCCGTTGTCGGACCCGCCTGCGACACTCACGGACATGACCGACCGGTGGGCCCTGGCCCCGGCCGAGGACGGTGGCGCCGAGATCGTCCCCCTCGGCCGGGACGGGCTGCCCGCCGGTCCGGTGCTCCGGGAGCCGGACCTGGTCGAGGCGGTCCGCAGCAGACCGGACGTCGCGCGGTGGGTGTGGCGGTCCACCGCCGAGGTCTATCCGCGCCTGCTCGCCGCGGGGGTGCGCGTGGAGCGGTGCTACGACATCGAGGACGCCGAGACGCTCCTCCTCGGCCACGAGGGACGTCACGGCGAACCCCGCTCGGCGGCCGCCGCGCTGGCCCGGCTGCGCGGCGGCCCCGTACCCCCGGACCCGCCGCAGCGGCCCGCCGCACCGGGCGCGCAGTCCCCGCTCTTCGAACCCCCGGCCGCACACCTGCCCCTTGAGGACCTGCTCGCGGTCTACGCCGAGCAGCAGCGGCGGCACGAGCGGACCGAGCACCCCGACCGCATGCGCCTGCTGACCGCCGCCGAGTCGGCGGGCATGCTGGTGGCGGCCGAGATGAACCGGGCGGGCCTGCCCTGGCGCGCGGACGTGCACCGCGCGGTGCTGCACGAGCTGCTCGGGGAGCGGTACGCGGGCGGCGGCGAGCCCCGCCGTCTGGCCGAGCTCGCCGACGAGGTGTCGGCCGCCTTCGGCCACCGGGTCCGGCCCGATCTGCCCGCCGATGTGATCAAGGCCTTCGCCCGGGCCGGGATCACGGTGAGGTCCACCCGCCGCTGGGAGCTCGAGTCCGTCGACCACCCGGCCGTGAAGCCCCTGCTGGAGTACAAGAAGCTGTACCGGATCTGGGTCGCCCACGGCTGGTCCTGGCTGCAGGACTGGGTGCGGGAGGGGCGCTTCCGGCCGGAGTTCCTGGCCGGCGGCACGGTCACCGGGCGCTGGGTGACCCATGGCGGGGGCGCGCTGCAGATCCCCAAGGTCATCCGCCGGGCCGTCGTGGCGGACCCCGGCTGGCGGCTGGTCGTGGCCGACGCCGCCCAGCTGGAGCCGCGCGTGCTGGCGGCCATCTCCCGCGACCCCGCTCTGATGGAGGTGGCGAGCCGGGAGACCGACCTCTACCAGACCGTCTCCGACCGTGTCTTCTCCGGCGACCGCGCCCGGGCGAAGCTCGCCGTGCTCGGCGCGGTCTACGGCCAGACCTCCGGCGACGGCCTGAAGAACCTCGCCGCCCTCAGACGCCGCTTCCCCCAGGCGGTGGCCTACGTCGACGACGCGGCGCGGACCGGCGAGGAGGGCGGACTCGTACGGACCTGGCTGGGACGCACCTGCCCACCGCCGGCCGGAAGACGGGAGGACACGGCCGAGGAGGCGGGCCTCCCCCAGGAGACCCCGGCCGTACCGCCCGCGGCCGACGGCTGGATGCCGGGCTACGCCTCCACCGACCCCCGCGCCCGCGGTCGCTTCGCCCGCAACTTCGTCGTCCAGGGCAGCGCCGCCGACTGGGCCCTGCTGTTGCTCGCCGCGCTGCGCCGCGCCTGCCGGGACATGGCGGCCGAGCTGGTCTTCTTCCAGCACGACGAGGTGATCGTGCACTGTCCCAAGGAGGAGGCCGGCAGGGTCGTCGAGGCGATCGGGCAGGCGGCGGAGCTGGCGGGACGGCTGACGTTCGGCGAGACCCCGGTGCGGTTCCCGTTCACCACGGCGGTGGTGGAGTGCTACGCCGACGCGAAGTGAACACCCCCGCCCCCGTCGTCCCTCCCGCCCCGCCCCGGACGGCCGGCGGCCGGCCGGTCCACACCGCCCCGTGCCTTCCGGCCACCCCTCGTCTCGGCCCCGTCTCCCGTGCGGACCACGAGCACTCCCACGGCCAGGCGGTGGAGACCGTCGAGGCGTGTCCGGGCGGAAACCCGGTCCGTCTCCCCGGGCCCTGACTTCCCTCGTCGCCCACCGGGCCGAAGCCCGGGCCGTCCGCTGTGTCGTCCGTTCTGGTCCGTCATCCGCTCCGGCGTGCCGGCCGGGCCTCGGTCGCCGCGGGGCGGGGAGCGGCACAGACTGGGATCTGAGGCTCTCCCGCGACCGCGTGAGGAGTGCAGGGAAGCAGGAGATGAGACACCACCGCACCTACCCGATCGGTCCGAGGAGCTGGCCGTCCTTTCTGCCTGCCCTGGCCGTCGTCGCCGCGGTCGTCCTCGGCCTGTTCACCCCGCACGTCAACACCTTCCCCCTCCTGGCGGCCGCGCCCCTGCTGGCCGCCCCGGTGCTCTCCCTGCCGGGCACGATCACCACGGGGGTGGTGGCGATCGCCGTCGGGGAGGCCAAGACGCTCCTCATCAGCGGCGGCTCCTTCTTCGCCTACGGCGTCCAGCTCTCCAGCATGGTCGTCCTGACGGTCCTGGCCTCCGTTCTCAACCGGATGATGAGCCGCTACCGGAAGGAGCTGAAGGACGCCCGCGAGGTCGCCGAGGCCGTCCAGCGCGCGGTGCTCCCCATGCCTCCCGCCCGCATCGGGCCGCTGGACGTGGCCGTCCGGTACCAGGCCGCCCTGCGGGAGGCCGCCATCGGCGGCGACTTCTACGCCATCCACTCCACCCCCTACGGGATCCGGTTGATGATCGCCGATGTACGCGGCAAAGGGGTGGGGGCGGTGAAGACCGTCAACGGGCTGCTGGGCAGTTTCCACGAAGCCTCGATCCGGGTGCCCGACCTGCCCGGCGTGGTCGCCCGCCTGGAGGAGCGCATGCGGGAGCTGAACTCCGAGGACGCCGAGGGGGAGGAGTCCTTCGCCACCGCCGCCGTCATCGAGATCCCCGCCGACGGCTGTCTCCTGCGCCTGTCCAATCTGGGGCACTGCCCGCCGCTCCTCGTCCACCAGGGCCGGGCGTGCCCGCTCACCCCGGCCGAGCCCACGCTGCCGCTGGGCCTGGGCGATCTGGGCCGCGAACGGGTGCCGGTGGAGCAGTACCCCCTGCCTCCCGGCGCGACCCTGGTGCTGTACACCGACGGCGTGGTGGAGGCCCGCGACCGCCGCGGCGTCTTCTACGACCCCGTGCCCTCCCTGTCCCGCCCTCTCCCGACGAATCCCGACGCGATCCTGGACACCCTCCTCGCCGATCTGGCCCGGCACACCGGCGGACGCCTGGACGACGACGCCGCCCTCATGGCCGTGACCCACCGGCAGGAGGCACAGGACGACACCGCCCTGTCCGCCGGCCGGAACGCCGAGGGACAGCAGGCCACACCGGTCGGGGCGTCACGCACCGTGACCGCCGGGAAGAGGAAGGTGAGGACATCCGGTCGGCCGACCGCCTGCGCCGGCCGGCAGCCTGCCCGGGTGCGCCCCCTTGCCTCCGCACCGCGTACACCCCGGGAACCCGAGCCGGGACCTCAAGAAAAAAGCCAGGCCGGTTGAGATCCGACCTGGCTTTCGCCCGAGCCGCTTTCGGGATTCGAACCCGAGACCTACGCATTACGAGTGCGTTGCTCTGGCCATCTGAGCTAAAGCGGCGCGCTGTCGCACCGTGGTGCGATCGGCAACGTGGGTAAGTCTACACAGTTTCCCGGGGTGCTTCGTACACGCCCCGGGGCGCCCGGGGCGTGTACGGGATCCCGCACCGGGTCTCAGGTGCAGCGCTTGCCGTTCGGGGGCGGGGTGCCCTGGAGGAGGTAGGTGTTGATCGTGGAGTCGACGCAGCTGTTGCCGCGGTTGTAGGCGGTGTGGCCGTCGCCGTCGTAGGTGAGGAGACGGGCCGAGGAGAGCTGGCCGGCGAGGGACTGGGCCCAGCGGTAGGGGGTGGCCGGGTCACGGGTGGTGCCGACGACCACGATGGGGGCGGCGCCCTTGGCCTCGATGCGGCGCGGTGCGGAGACGGCCTTGACCGGCCAGTACGCGCAGTTCAGGGAGGACCAGGCGAGGGGGCGGCCGAAGACCGGGGAGGCCTTCTCGAAGGCGGGGAGGGTTTTCTCCAGCTCCTCGCGGCCGGCGAAGGCGGGCGGGAGGTCCAGGCAGTTCACGGCGGCGTTGGCGGCCATCAGGTTGCTGTAGCGGCCGCCGGCGTCGCGTTCGTAGTAGCTGTCGGACAGCGCGAGCAGACCGGCGCCGTCGTTCTTCTCCATCGCCGAGGCCAGGGCCGTGCGCAGCCGCGGCCAGGTCGCCTTGTTGTACATCGCCGCGATCACCCCCGTGGTGGCCAGCGCCTCGCCGAGGCGGCGGCCGGCCGCGTCGCCGGTGGGGATCGGCCGGCCGTCGAGCTGGCGGAAGAAGGCCGCGAGGCGGTCGCCGACCTGCCGCGGTGTCGTGCCGCGGCCGCCGAGCGGGCAGTCGCTGTGCTGGACGCAGTCCTTCGCGAACGCCTGGAACGCCGTCTCGAAGCCCGCCGTCTGGTCCAGGTTCAGCCGGCGTGAGGACAGGGACGGGTCCATCGCGCCGTCCAGGACGAAGCGGCCCACGCGGTCCGGGAACAGATCGGCGTACGTCGCCCCGAGGAAGGTCCCGTACGACGCGCCCACATAGTTCAGCCTGTCGTCGCCCAGCACCGCCCGCAGGATGTCCATGTCCCGTGCCGCGTCGGCGGTGGAGACGTGCCGGAGCAGACGGGAGGCGCGGGCGCCGCAGCCCTCCGCGAACTTCCGCTGCGCGTCGACGAGCGCGTCGGTCTCCCTGCGGTCGTCGGGGGTGACGTCCGTCTGCGTGTACGCGTCCATGGCCCGGTCGTCCAGGCAGGTGACCGGCTCGCTGCGGGCGACGCCGCGCGGGTCCATCGCGACCATGTCGTAGCGGGCGCGGACCTGTGCCGGATAGCCGGTGGCGGCGTACTGCTGCAGGAACGTGACGGCCGAGCCGCCGGGCCCGCCCGGGTTCACCAGGAGGGAGCCCAGGCGTCTGCCCGGACCGGTCGCCTTCTTGCGGGCGACGGCCAGCCGGACGTCGCCCGCGCCGGGTCGTGCGTAGTCGAGCGGTGCCCTGATCGTGGTGCACTCGAAGCCGGGCACCCCGCAGTCCCTCCAGGCCGGCTTCTGCCCGTAGTACGACGCCAGGGCGGGCGGCACGGACGAGGAGCGCACCGTCTCCGCCACGGGGGCGGTGCGTTGCGGCTCGCCTCCGGGGGAGCAGGCCGGGACCAGCAGCAGCGCGGTGGCCGCCGCCAGCAGGGTGCGGGCCGTGCGGGTGCGGGGACGACAGGAATGGCAGGAATGACAGAAATGACGGGAATGACGATGAGTCGGACGTGGGGTACGCCTGATGTGCATCCAGCGAGAGTAACGCTCGGCGACTCTATCGTCGCTCTCCGTGCGCGACACGCCGGGGCCATGTGCCCCGGCATGCCTAAGCGGCGCCCCTCTCGTCAGCCCGCTCTCAGGGCCATCGTCATCGCCTCCACCGCCAGAAGCGGGGCCACATTGCGGTCGAGGGCCTCACGGCAGGCGGCGATCGCCTCGATGCGGCGCAGCGTGGACTCCGGGGAGCTGGTGCGGGCGACCCGCTCCAGGGCGTCCTCGACGTCCGCGTTGGCGATGGCCACGCGGGAGCCGAGCTGGAGGGCCAGAACGTCGCGGTAGAAGCCGGTGAGATCGGTCAGGGCGACATCGAGACTGTCGCGCTGGGTCCGGGTGCGGCGGCGCTTCTGCTTGTCCTCCAGCTCCTTCATCACCCCCGCCGTCCCGCGGGGCAGCCGGCCTCCCTGAGCCGCGCCCAGCGCCGCCTTCAGCTCCTCGGCCTCCTTGGCGTCCCTCTCCTCGGCGAGCGCCTTGGCGTCCTCCGCCGCCGCGTCGACCAGCTCCTGGGCCGCCTTGAGGCAGCCTCCGATGTCGTCGAGGCGGAGCGGAAGCCTCAGAACGGCGGCACGGCGCTCCCGCGCGGCCGGGTCGGTGGCCAGACGGCGGGCCCGGTCGATGTGGCCCTGGGTGGCGCGGGCGGCGGCGGCCGCGACCTCGGGTTCGACGCCCTCGCGGCGTACGAGCATGTCGGCCACGGCGTCCACCGACGGTGTCCGCAGGGTCACCTGGCGGCAGCGGGAGCGGATCGTGGGCAGGACGTCCTCGAGCGAGGGGGCGCACAGCAGCCAGACCGTGCGCGGCGCCGGTTCCTCGACGGCCTTCAGGACGGCGTTGGCGGACTTCTCGTTCAGCCGCTCGGCGTCCTCGACGAGAATCACCTGCCAGCGGCCGCCCGCCGGGGAGGTGAACGACTTGCGGACGGTGTCCCGCATGTCCTCGGCCAGGATCTGGGTGCCGACGGCCGTCACCGTGGTGACGTCCGCGTGCGTGCCGGCCAGCGTCGTGTGGCAGCCGTCGCAGAAGCCGCAGCCGGGGGTTCCGCCCAGGGCCCGGTCGGGGCTCACGCACTGCAGGGCGGCGGCGAAGGCGCGCGCCGTCTGCGGGACCCCCGCGCCGGGCGGTCCCGTGAACAGCCAGGCGTGCGTCATCCTCGACGCCTCCGGCGGCGGCGCGTCGGCGGCGGCCGCCGTGACCAGGGCATCGGCGTCCCGGGCAGCGGCACTCAGCTGCTCGACGACCTTCTCCTGCCCGACGAGGTCGTCCCACACGCTCATGGGTCGCGGCGCCCTTTCGTCCTGGTCCGTGGTGCGGGATCCATTGTGCGGGGAGCCCCTGACAACGGAGGTGACAACGGGGGGCGGGCTGCCGTCGCCCGCCCCCCGTCGGGGAACTCAGCGCCGCCGGCCGCGTCCTCGGCCACCGTCGCTCCCGTCGCCGGACCCCCTGTCGTCCTCACGGTCGTCCTCGCGCGGCCCCAGCAGTTCGTCGGCCAGCGTCGGCAGGTCGTCGAGCGGTGTCCTCTCGGCCCACTCCGGCCGCCGCCGGCGCCGGGGAGCGGTGCTCTCGGCGCCCACCTGGGGCAGCTCCCGCGTACGCTCCGTGTCCTCGCCGGGCCGGGCCGCCGGCTCGTTCCGGAAGAAGCCGGGGGGAACGCGGTCCGCGGGGCTCTCGTCCCGCACGGGGGGCAGGACCGCCGTCTCGTCGGCGGCACCGCCGGACCCCACCGGCGGCAGCACCGCCGTCTCGTCCGCGGCCTGCGGCGGCACCGGCGGCTGCGGCAGCTTCGCGGTCACCTCGGAGTCAAAGTCCCCGGCCTCCCCGGATCCGCGAAAGGCCCCGCGGGAGCTCTCGCCCGAGGACTCCCCCACCGGCGGCAGCACCGCCGTCTCGTCCGCCGGCCCGCCCGGCGCGTCCGACGCGTCCGACGGTTTCACCACCGGCGTCGGCACGGTCGCCGCCTCCGGCGGCACCAGCGCGGCCGCGGGAGGCGTGGGCCGCGGGCCCGCCTGTGCGGTGGCCGCGGCCTGCTCCGCCGCCTTCCGGGCCTCCTCGGCCCGCAGCAGGGCCTCCTCGGCCTTGCGCTGCTTCTCCAGCCGCCGCGCCTCGGCCTCGGCCCGCAGCCGGGCCTCCTCCTCGGCCAGGCGCCGCCGCTCCTCCTCGGCCCTGCGGCGTGCCTCGGCCTCCGCCCGGGCCTTCTCCTCCGCGAGCAGCCGGGCCCGCTCCTCCTCCGCCTTGCGGCGGGCCTCCTCGGCACGGCGCCGGGCCTCCTCGGCCTGCCGTTCGGCCTCGCGCCGCTGCGCCTCCTCCAGCTCGCGCCGCTTGCGTTCCTCCTCCTCGGCGCGCAGCCGGGCGAGCTGCTCCTGGCGCTCGCGCTCCAGCCGCTCCTCCTCGGCCTTTCTTCGGGCCTCCTCCTCGGCCTTCTTCCGCGCCTCCTCCTCGGCCTTCCTGCGGGCCTCCTCCTGGGCCTTCCGCTCGGCCTCGGACAGCGGCAGCACCTGGTCGAGCCGGTGCCGGATGACCGTGGTGACGGCCTCGGGCTCCTGCCCGGCGTCCACCACGAGGTACCGGCCGGGGTCGGCGGCGGCCAGCGCCAGGAATCCGGCCCGTACGCGCGCGTGGAACTCGGCGGGCTCCGACTCCAGGCGGTCGGGCGCCTCCGTGAACCGCTCGCGGGCCGTCTCCGGGGAGATGTCCAGCAGAACGGTCAGATGCGGGACCAGTCCGCCGGTCGCCCAGCGGGAGATCCGCGCGATCTCGGTCGGGGACAGGTCGCGGCCCGCGCCCTGGTAGGCCACCGACGAGTCGATGTAGCGGTCGCTGATCACCACGGCGCCCCGCTCCAGGGCGGGCCGGACGACCGTGTCGACGTGCTCGGCGCGGTCGGCGGCGTACAGCAGCGCCTCCGCACGGTGGGACAGGCCCTGCGAGGACACGTCGAGCAGGATCGAGCGCAGCCGCTTGCCCACGGGGGTGGCGCCCGGCTCGCGGGTGAGGACGACCTCGTGGCCCTTGGACCTGATCCAGTCGGCGAGCGCCTCGGCCTGCGTGGACTTGCCCGCCCCGTCGCCGCCCTCGATGGCGATGAAGAAGCCGGAGGACGCGGGTGCCGTCACCGGGTCGTCGCCGCGCAGGGCGTCGACGAGGTCCTGCCGCAGCGGCACGCCCGAGCGGTCGTCGCCCTTGGCGAGGACCAGTGCGGCCACCGGCAGCAGCAGCGCGCCGACCAGCATCAGCGTGAAGGCGGCGCCGCCGTGGGCGAACACGAACCGGCCGTGCTCCAGGCGGTGCGGGCCGATCCCGGCCGCGACCGCGGGGGCGAGGACGACGCCGAGCGCCACGAAGACCCGCACCACCGCGTGCAGGTGCTCGGTCATGCGCGGCCGGCGGTAGTCCTCGGTCTCCTGGTCGAGCAGGGTGTGCCCGGTGCTGGCCGCGACGCCCGCGCCCACACCGGCCAGGACGAGGAGCAGCAGAACGGTGGTGACGTCGGGGACGAGTCCGGCGGCGAGCAGGGCGACGCCGGCCAGGGCGACCGCCAGGGCCAGCAGCCGGCGCCGCGACAGCGAGACCAGTGCCCTGGGCGCCGTACGGATGCCGGCGGCGACCCCGCCGGTGAGGGCGAGCACGGTCAGCCCGTACAGCACCGGGCCGCCGCCCAGGTCGATGGCGTGCAGGACGCAGACGGCGACCGCGGCGGCGATCGCCCCGGCGACGGACGCGCAGGCGAGCACGAGCAGCGGGACGACCCCCGTGCGGCCCTTGTCGGCGCCGGTGCCCGTCCTCGGGCGGCGCAGCCCCTCCAGCGGCGAACGCGGACGCGGGGTGCTCGTGCCGGGCAGCTCCAGGGAGGTCAGCACCGACAGGGAGGCGGCGAACAGCCCGGCCGCGACATAGGAGCCGAAGGCCGCCTGGTGCCGGTCGAACCAGGCGATGCCGGTGGCCAGGAGGTTGTTGAACAGGGACGCGGCGACCAGGGTGGCGGCCCCCAGCGGGACGGCCAGGAAGGCCGTGCGCAGCGACAGGCGGCGCAGGGCGTCCATGTGGTCGGGCAGCGGGCGCACCGTGGCGCCCTCCGGGGGCGGGGCCGGCAGCAGCGCGGGGGCCGCGCTCTCCTGGCACACCGTCCAGAGGCGCTCGGCGATCCCGGTCACGAAGACGGTGACCAGGAGCCAGGCCAGGGCGCTGCCCGGCGTCCAGTCGATCCACAGCGGGGCGACGATCATCAGCACGACGCGCACGCCGTCCGCGCCGGCCATGGTCCAGCGGCGGTCGAGCGGGCCGTCCGGCGCGGTGAGCGAGGCGAGGGGTCCGAGGAGGACCGCCCCGAAGAGCAGGGTCGCCAGGGTGCGGACGACGAAGACGAGTGTCACCGCGAGGGCCACGCCCCGGTAGCCCCCGCCGAAGGAACCGGCGGCGGTCGCCGCCTGGAGGACGAGGACGACCAGGACCAGGAGTGCCAGGGTGTCCGCGACGCCTCCCGCCAGCTGCGCGCTCCACAGTCGCCTCAGCTGCGGTCGGCGCAGCAGGGAGCGGACGGCACGCTCACGGGAATCGGCTGCGAGAGCGTCGTCGGGTGCGGTGATGTGGGCCGTTTGGTGCTCGGCTCGCGTCATGCGTTCAGCCTATCCGGACGTACGGACGACACACGGTGACTGCATGAACGTGTACATGCCCCGGCAGCACAGCGGTGATGCCGGAGTGCGCCCTGTGCCAGGAGCCGCGAAGGGCTGCCCAGGGCGAAGGGGGTGCGTGCGAAGGGGTGTCTCGCGCGGGCGGTCCTGTGCCGCCCGCGCTCAGTCCTCCGCCGTGCCGGAAGCGGTCGCCCCGGAGGCCGCCGCCTTCGTGGCCGCCGCCTTCCTCGCGGTGGTCGTCTTCTTCGCCGCGGTCTTCTTCGCGGCCGTGGACGCCGTCTTCTTCGCCGCCGTCTTCTTGGCGGCCGCCTTCTTCGCGGTCTTCTTGGCCGGTCCCTTCGCGCGCTTCTCGGCCAGCAGCTCGAAACCGCGCTCAGGGGTGATCGTCTCGACGCTGTCGCCGGAGCGCAGGGTCGCGTTGGTCTCGCCGTCGGTGACGTACGGCCCGAAGCGGCCGTCCTTGATCACGACCGGCCTGCCGCTGACCGGGTCCTCGCCCAGCTCCTTCAGCGGCGGCTTGGCGGCCGTACGACCGCGCTGCTTGGGCTGGGCGTAGATCGCCTGGGCCTCCTCCAGCGTGATCGTGAAGATCTGCTCCTCGGACTGCAGCGAGCGCGAGTCCGAGCCCTTCTTCAGGTACGGGCCGTAGCGGCCGTTCTGCGCGGTGATCTCCTGGCCGTCGGTGTCGACGCCGACGACGCGCGGCAGCGACATGAGCCTCAGCGCGTCCTCCAGCGTCACCGTCTCCGGGGACATCGACTTGAACAGCGAGGCCGTGCGCGGCTTGACCGCGTTCTTGCCGGTCTTCGGGGTGCCCTCGGGGAGCACCTCGGTGACGTACGGGCCGAAGCGGCCGCTCTTGACCACGATGGGGTGGTGCGGCGGCTCCGGGTCGGTCCCGAGCACGCGCTCGCCGCTCGGCCTGGCCAGCAGTTCCTCGGCCAGCTCGACCGTCAGCTCGTCGGGCGCCAGGTCCGCCGGGACGTCGCCGGACTGGTACCCCTCGGTGCCCTTCTCGCCGCGCTCGACGTACGGCCCGAAGCGGCCGACCCGCAGCACGATGCCGTTGCCCACGGGGAACGACGACACCTCGCGCGCGTCGATGGCGCCCAGGTCGGTCACCAGGTCCTTGAGGCCGCCGAGGTGGTCCCCGTCGCCGTTGCCCGCGTCGGCGGCGCCGCCCTTGCCTCCCTTGTCGGCGCCTTCGCCGAAGTAGAACCGCCTCAGCCACGGCACGGCCTCGGCCTCGCCGCGGGCGATGCGGTCGAGGTCGTCCTCCATCTTGGCGGTGAAGTCGTAGTCGACGAGCCGCCCGAAGTGCTTCTCCAGGAGGTTGACCACGGCGAAGGACAGGAAGGACGGCACCAGGGCCGTGCCCTTCTTGAAGACATAGCCGCGGTCGAGGATCGTGCTGATGATCGACGCGTATGTCGACGGGCGGCCGATCTCGCGCTCCTCGAGCTCCTTGACCAAGGTGGCCTCGGTGTAGCGGGCCGGGGGCTTGGTGGCGTGCCCGTCGGCCGTGATCTCCTCGGCGTTCAGGGCGTCGCCCTCGGCGACCTGCGGCAGACGGCGCTCACGGTCGTCGAGCTCGGCGTTCGGGTCGTCGGCGCCCTCGACGTAGGCCTTCAGGAAGCCGTGGAAGGAGATCGTCTTGCCGGAGGCGCTGAACTCGACGTCCCGGCCGTCGGCCGCGGTGCCGCCGATCCTGACGGTCACGCTGTTCCCGGTCGCGTCCTTCATCTGGGAGGCGACCGTCCGCTTCCAGATCAGCTCGTAGAGCTTGAACTGGTCACCGGTCAGACCGGTCTCGGCGGGGGTGCGGAAACGATCACCCGAGGGGCGGATCGCCTCGTGCGCCTCCTGGGCGTTCTTGACCTTTCCGGTGTACGTACGCGGCTGCGGCGGCAGATAGTCGGCGCCGTACAGGTGCTCCACCTGGGCGCGGGCGGCGGCGATCGCCGTGTCGCTCAGGGTGGTGGAGTCCGTACGCATGTACGTGATGTAGCCGTTCTCGTACAGCTTCTGCGCGATCTGCATGGTGGTCTTCGCGCTGAAGCCGAGCTTGCGGCTGGCCTCCTGCTGGAGCGTCGTCGTCCGGAACGGGGCGTACGGGGAGCGGCGGTACGGCTTGGACTCGACGGACCGTACGACGAAGCGGGTGTTCTCCAGGGCGCCGGCCAGCGCACGGGCGCCCGCCTCGTCGAGGTGGAGGACGTTCTCGCTCTTCAGCCGGCCCAGGGAGTCGAAGTCACGGCCCTGGGCGACGCGCCGGCCGTCGACCGTCTGCAGGCGCGCGACCAGCGACGACGGGTCGCTCGGATCGCCCGGGCGGCCGGTGGAGAAGGTGCCGGTCAGGTCCCAGTACTCGGCGGAGCGGAACGCCATGCGCTCGCGCTCCCGCTCGACCACGAGCCGGGTCGCGACCGACTGGACGCGGCCGGCCGACAGGCGCGGCATGACCTTCTTCCACAGCACCGGCGAGACCTCGTAGCCGTAGAGACGGTCGAGGATGCGGCGGGTCTCCTGGGCGTCGACCAGCCGCTGGTTGAGCTGGCGCGGATTGGCGACGGCCTCGCGGATGGCTTCCCTGGTGATCTCGTGGAAGACCATCCGCTTGACCGGGATCGTCGGCTTGAGCACTTCCTGCAAATGCCAGGCGATGGCCTCGCCCTCGCGGTCCTCGTCGGTGGCGAGGAACAGCTCGTCGGATTCCTTCAGCAGATCCTTGAGCTTTTTGACCTGGGCCCTCTTGTCCGCGTTGATGACATAGATCGGCTGGAAGTCGTGTTCCACATCCACACCGAGCCGGCGGACCTCGCCGGTGTACTGCTCGGGAACCTCCGCGGCGCCGTTGGGAAGGTCGCGGATGTGCCCGACGCTCGCTTCGACGACATAGCCGGGACCGAGGTAGCCCTTGATCGTCTTCGCCTTGGCAGGCGACTCGACGATGACGAGTCGGCGGCCGCCCTTTGCGGTCTCGCTGGTCGGGGACAACTTCGCTCTTCTCTCCGGTCGACGCTGGGGCTTCCCGGGCCCTGTTTTCCCGGGGATCGGGTCGTGGTGACGCTGCGGAGTGTGACGGTACATCCCGCCCCCGTGTCAAACGGGAAAAGCTCGCAACGGCCACTCGAACGGTAACCCGACTTCTGCCCTTCCTGCCGCCCGGAGTGCTCACCAGCTCTTTCACACTTGCACGAAAGGTGACCCATCGGTTACGGAAAACGCGGTGATGCGACGGTTCTCACACGCATGCGCGGCACCGCGTGAAGCACCGCACACCCGGGGGCCGGGGCGGCGAGGGCGCCCACGGCCGCGACGGCCGCCGACGCGGTCCGGCCGGCCTCGGGGACGACGGGTTCCCGGTGCCGCACCCGCACCGTCGCCCACCCCGGCAACACCGCTCCGAACAGGAAGAACACCGTTTCCGCGAAGATCGCCGGCCCGCTCCGCTCACGGGTTTTCTCCCCCTTTTCCGGATGCCCCGGCAGGTAAGGCCGGCACCCCTGGGCGACGGCCGGGCCACCCTCCGGCGGACGCCGGGCGGACGGATGCCCGCACGCTCCGTCCGCCCCTCTGTCCGCGCTCCGCGCCGCATGACCGAAACTGACCGGAGAAGAAAAAAGCAGGAAGGAAACAGGAAGAAACGGAAGGAAAGCGGCGTCGGCGAGCACCGGCCGGACGGGGTCAGCCCACCGGCTCGATGAAGCCCTGCTCCACCAGCAGCCGGATCCGGGCGGGCATGCGGTCGCGGAGCACGACCGAGTCCTCGCCCGTCAGCCGGGCGATGGCGTCCAGGATGCGGCCGGCGCTCAGGGTGCCGTCGCAGACACCGGCGAAACCCGCGCCGACCGTGTCCACGGTGACGGCACGGCGCATCCCGCGGTTCTGGCGCAGCACGACGTGCTCGGGATCCTCGGCACCGGGCGGGCCGATCTGCTCCTGGACGACCTCGCGGGCCAGCCGGAAGCAGTCGTCGAGCAGGGCCGCGTCGTCGTGGCTCCGCAGGTAGTCGAGGCGGGCGAAGTACTCCCGCACGGTCTCGCCGAGCGGCTGCTCCACCGGGTGCGGCCACTCCTCCACGGTGATCGAGGGCACCGCGGAGGAGGTCCGGCGCAGCGTGATCCAGCCGAAGCCCACGGCCCTGACCTTGCGCGCCTCGAACTCCTCCAGCCAGGCCTCGTACCGCGCCCGGTACCGGGCCGGGTCGGCACGGTGGTCGCCGGCGTCCCTGAGCCACAGCTCGGCGTACTGGGTGACGTCCTGCACCTCGCGCTGCACGATCCACGCGTCGCACCCGTGGGGCACCCATGACCTGAGCCGGTCCTGCCAGTCCTCCCCCTCCACGTGCTGCCAGTTGGCGAGGAACTGCGCGAACCCGCCCTCGTTCAGCCGTTCCCCCGCCTGCTCGACGAGCACCCGGCACAGATCGTCCCCGCCCATCCCGCCGTCGCGGTACGTCAGCCGGGCGCCGGGAGAGATCACGAACGGCGGATTGGACACGATCAGGTCGAACGTCTCGCCGTCGCGGACCGGCTCGAACAGCGAGCCCTGCCGCAGATCGGCGGCCGGCGCGCCGGACAGCGCCAGCGTCAGGGCGGTGATGTGCAGCGCGCGCGGGTTGACGTCGGTCGCCGTCACACGCGTGGCGTGGCGGCCGGCGTGCAGCGCCTGGATGCCGGAGCCGGTGCCGAGGTCGAGCACGGAGCCGACGGGCGTACGGACCGTGATGCCGGCCAGGGTCGTGGACGCGCCGCCGACACCGAGGACGACGTCCTCCCGGCGGTCGCCGATGCCTCCCGCCCCGCCGACCGCACAGCCCAGGTCGGACACGATGAACCAGTCCTCGCCGTCGGGTCCGCCGTACGGCCGGACGTCCACGGTCGCGGCGAGCCCGTCCGCGCCGGCGCGCACCAGCCAGCCGGTCTCCAGGCACTCCTCGACGGGCAGGACGTCCGCCACGCGCGCGTGCGGCACGGGCTGCTGCAGCAGGAACAGCCGGCTCAGCAGCTCCAGCGGCGTGCCGCCGCGGGTGGCCCGCAGCGCGGGAACGGTCTCGCCGCGCGCCAGGGCCGCGTACGCGGGTGCGCCGAGCAGCTCGAGCAGTCCGTCGGCGGTGAAGGAGGCGCCGAGCAGGGCGTCCCGGAGCCGGGCGGCGACGTCCGGGCGGTCGGCGGCGGGCAGAACGGATGAGGCGGACGGAGCGGATGAGACGGATGCGACGGACGAGGCGGACGAGTCAGGGGAAGCGGACGAGGCCGACAGTGCGGACAGGCTGGAGTCACTCACGGCCCCATTCTGTCGGCTTCCGCCGGCAGTGCACGCGCGTGCGTCAGCCGTTCGCGGGCGCGGCGGACGCGGACCTGCAGCTCGGCTGCCGGGCCATCGCCTGGCCCACCTCGCCCTCCTCCAGGTTCTTCAGGGCGCTGCTGCTGGTCTTGCTCAGCTTGTCCAGCTCGGTGGCGATGTCCTTCAGACCGTCCGCGAACTTGGCCTGGTCCTTGGTGTCGAGCTTGTCGACCTGCTGCTTGAGGGAGGCGTAGGCGGCGCCGAGGCTGTTGAGCTCCCTGACCGCGTCCTGCTGCTTCTTCGTACCGTCCTTGACCTGGGGAGCGCCCGCCTTGCTCACGGCGGCACCGATCGCCTTGTAGGCGTCGGACATGTCCTGGAAGGCCTGCGAGTCGGTCTTCTGGACCTGGGCCGGCGCGCTGTTGTCCGAGGTCTCCTTCTGGATGGCGGCGTTAGCGGCCGCGATCTTCCTCGCCTGCGGCTGCACGGCGTCGCACACCTGCTTGGCCCAGGCGTCCAGTGCCTCGTTCTTGCTGTCGTCGCTGCCGCTGCTGCAGCCCGTCAGTGCCAGTACCAGTACCGCACCGCCGGACAGTGCGGCCGCAAGCTTCTTGTTCACCGGTTCGGTCCCTTCCGTGGCTCTCGGCCCGGAACATACACGCCCTCCCGGCGTCGCCCCCTGCTCGGACGCCCGTTAACGGGCACCTTGCAGCCTTTTGCACCAAGCGAGAGAAGACTCACGAGGAGAGCGCACCCGGGCACACGACGGGCGGGCGACGCGTCGTACGCGCCGCCCGCCCGTCCTCTTGAGCTGGGCCCGCTGTGAGACCGCCTACGGGACCACCGCAGGATCGGCCGAGGTGGATACGTGCGCGGTGTTGTCCTCGTCACCCACGGTGCTCCTGCGCCGCTTGGAGAGATAGACCGCACCGGCGATGACGACCAGTGCCACGGCCGCGATCGCGATCCGCACGCCGAGATTCTCGTTGCTGCCGTAGGAGAACCGGATGACCGCGGGCGCGATGAGCAGCGCCACCAGGTTCATCACCTTCAGCAGCGGGTTGATCGCGGGTCCGGCGGTGTCCTTGAAGGGGTCGCCGACCGTGTCACCGATCACCGTGGCCGCATGCGCCTCGCTGCCCTTGCCGCCGTGGTTCCCGTCCTCCACCAGCTTCTTGGCGTTGTCCCAGGCACCACCGGAGTTGGCGAGGAACACCGCCATCAGGGTGCCCGCGCCGATGGCGCCCGCGAGGAAGGCGCCGAGCGCGCCGACGCCGAGCGTGAACCCGATGAAGATGGGCGCCATGACGGCGAGCAGCCCGGGGGTGGCGAGCTCGCGCAGGGCGTCCTTGGTGCAGATGTCGACGACCTTGCCGTACTCCGGCTTCTCGCTGTAGTCCATGATCCCGGGCTTCTCACGGAACTGCCGCCGCACCTCGAGCACCACCGCCCCCGCCGACCGCGACACGGCGTTGATCGCCAGCCCCGAGAAGAGGAAGACGACCGCCGCGCCGGCGACGAGGCCGACCAGGTTGTTGGGCTGCGAGATGTCCATGATCAGGGTCAGCGGCGCACCCACGCCGGAGATGCTCTCCCCGACCTCGCGCGCACCGGTGGTGATCACATCCCGGTACGACCCGAAGAGCGCCGCCGCCGCCAGGACCGCGGTGGCGATGGCGATGCCCTTGGTGATGGCCTTGGTGGTGTTGCCGACCGCGTCCAGGTCGGTGAGCACCTGCGCGCCCGCACCCTCGACGTCGCCGGACATCTCGGCGATGCCCTGGGCGTTGTCGGAGACCGGGCCGAAGGTGTCCATGGCGACGATCACCCCGACCGTGGTGAGCAGGCCGGTGCCGGCCAGCGCCACCGCGAACAGCGCCAGCACGATCGACGTACCGCCGAGCAGGAACGCGCCGTAGACGCTGAGGCCGATCAGCAGGGCGGTGTAGACGGCCGACTCCAGGCCGACGGAGATGCCGGCGAGGACGACGGTGGCCGGACCGGTCAGCGAGGTCTTGCCGAGGTCCTTCACCGGGCGCCGGTTGGTCTCGGTGAAGTAGCCGGTCAGCTGCTGGATCACGGCGGCCAGCAGAATGCCGATGGCCACCGAGACCAGGGCGAGGACGCGCGGATCGCCGCTCTTGCCCGTGATGGCCGCGTCGGTGACGCCGGTCAGATCGGCGTACGACGACGGCAGATAGGCGTAGACGGCGATCGCGACCAGGACCAGCGAGATCACCGCGGAGATGAAGAAACCGCGGTTGATCGCGGTCATGCCGCTGCGGTCGGAGCGGCGCGGCGCCACCACAAAGATGCCGATCATGGCGGTGAGCACACCGATGGCCGGTACCAGCAGCGGGAACGCCAGCCCCGCGTTGCCGAAGGCCGCGGTGCCGAGGATGAGCGCGGCGACGAGGGTCACGGCGTACGACTCGAAGAGGTCGGCCGCCATGCCCGCGCAGTCGCCGACGTTGTCGCCCACGTTGTCGGCGATGGTCGCGGCATTGCGCGGATCGTCCTCCGGAATGCCCTGCTCGACCTTGCCGACCAGGTCGGCGCCGACGTCGGCGGCCTTGGTGAAGATGCCGCCGCCGACCCGCATGAACATCGCGATGAGTGCCGCGCCGAGACCGAAGCCCTCGAGCACCTTCGGCGCGTCGGCCGTGTACACCAGCACCACACAGGAGGCGCCCAGCAGGCCGAGGCCCACCGTGAACATGCCGACGACGCCGCCCGTGCGGAAAGCGATCTTCATGGCCTTGTGGGAAACAGCAGTGAGATCCTTTGCCGGCGCGCCCTCCGCGGGAGTCGCCTCCCGGGCTGCCGCGGCAACGCGCACATTGCTGCGCACGGCGAGCCACATGCCGATATAGCCGGTGGCCGCCGAGAAAACCGCACCGATCAGGAAGAACACCGAGCGTCCGGCACGCTGATTCCAGTCGTCCGCGGGCAGCAGCATGAGCAGGAAGAACACGACCACGGCGAATACGCCGAGCGTGCGCAGCTGACGGCCCAGATAGGCCTTCGCTCCTTCCTGGACCGCTTCCGCGATCTTCTTCATGCTGTCGGTGCCTTCGCCCGCCGCAAGTACCTGGCGCAGCAAGGCGCCTGCGACCACGAGCGCGGCCAGCGCGACGGCCGCAATGACCGCCACGATGATCCGATTGTCGTCGGTCAGAACTGCGGCTGCGAAGGATGTGGGATGGCCCAACTGATGAGGGGTGGAAAGCCCCGCCATTCGTCCTCCTTGACGCTTGGGCTGAGCTCAAGATGTGGACGGATTGTAGGTAGCGGAACCGGATCAAAACAGAGCGCGGGAAACCCATTCGGCCTTCATCCGCTCTTCAGCAAATGATCGACGTCACGCCACGAAACCCGAAAGAAGTAATGGCCCAAAACCATTGACACTCGATCAATGCTTGATCAAATGATCTATTGATTGATCGTGAATTAGTTCACGAATTCAATGTACCCGGCGGACACGGTTGGCGAAAACGCAAAGGGCCCTGCCGAGCAGGGCCCTGGTGTTCTGTGCCGAGCGGGCGGCGGCATGTGTCAGGGAAGCGTGGCGGCCGGCGGTGGCGTGGTCGGCCAGGTCATCTTGATCAGCCCACCGTGTTCCCCGGCCGAGACCTCCACGTCGTCGACGAGGCCGCTGATGACCGCGAGGCCCATCTCGTCCTCCGCCTCGTCCACGGCCCCCGGAGCGTCCCCGGGGCGGCGCGGCGCGTGCCGGGCCTCGTCGCCGACCTCGATGGAGAACTGCTTCTCCTCCTCGGTGAGCAGCACCCTCACCGGTGCCGAGATCCCGCTGCTGCGATGCAGTCCGACGGCGCGTGAACAGGCCTCGCCCACGGCGAGCCTGACCTCGTCGAGAACGGCCTCGTCCACTCCGGCCCTGCGCGCCACCGCGGCCGCCACCAGCCGGGCGGTTCTGACGTGCTCGGGCAGCGCGCTGAAGCGGAGTTCAACGGTGGCCATGCATCCCCCTCGGAACTACGGGTGTGCTGTCGCGGGACCGGGCCGCCGAGAACCCGGTCCCCCGCTTGAACTCTTCGCCCCGGACACCGGCCGGGGCCGGCGGTCAGTCGGTGGCCGCCACCGCTTCGTCGACCGTGGAGTGAATCGGGAACACCTTGGTCAGACCGGTGATACGGAAGATCTTGAGAATGCGCTCCTGGTTGCACACCAGGCGCAGCGAGCCCTCGTGGGCGCGCACACGCTTCAGGCCGCCGACCAGCACGCCGAGACCGGTGGAGTCGAGGAAGTCCACGCCCTCCATGTCGACGACGAGGTGGAAATTCCCGTCGTTCACCAGCTCGACCAGCTGCTCGCGCAGCTTGGGCGCGGTATATACGTCGATTTCGCCACCGACCTCGACGACCGTGCGATCGCCGACGGTACGGGTCGACAGGGACAGGTCCACGGATCCTCCAGCACCTTGCTATCGAGCGGTCGCCCCTCGGGCACCTCGGCTTGAAGCCCCCGGGACGGTTCGCCAGCCGCGATGGCATTCAATCACTTAACGGCAGGCGTGCACGACGCCTTGGTCCCATTGTCCTGCACACCGGTGACACACTCAGTGCCGATGGCCGAGAATCACCGATCCGATCGGTCCCCGACGAAGCCAACCCGCCCGGCACCGGGCGCGGTTCTGGACCGGCTCACCTCGGGACCGAGCCGGGCTGCACGCATCACTCATACGGAGCACCTGCCCCCGCGCGCGGGTCGCCATGCCGCCTGGCCCGACCGGATTCGGCCGGAGGTCGTCGAGGCCGTCCGGGCCTGCGGGATCGAGCGCCCCTGGGCCCACCAGGCGCGCGCCGCCGAGCACGCCCTCGACGGCGATTCGGTGGTCGTCGCCACGGGCACGGCGTCCGGAAAGTCGCTGGCGTATCTCGTCCCGGTGCTGTCGACGCTGCTGGACGGTGCCGAAGCGCCCGCCCGGAGGGCACAGCGGCGAGAGGCGCCCGCACGGGCCGCCGGCGGACGATGGGTAAGCGACCGCGGCGCCACCGCCCTGTATCTGGCCCCCACCAAGGCCCTGGCGGCCGACCAGTGCCGCGCGGTGAGGGAACTCGCCCGCCCGCTGGGCACGGCCGTGCGTCCCGCGGTGTACGACGGCGACACCCCGCCCGAGGAACGCGAGTGGATCCGCCGGTACGGCAACTACGTCCTGACCAACCCCGACATGCTGCACCGGGGGATCCTGCCCTCGCACCCGCGCTGGTCCTCCTTCCTGCGCGCCCTGAGGTACGTCGTCGTCGACGAGTGCCACGTCTACCGGGGCGTCTTCGGCTCGCATGTCGCCCAGGTGCTGCGCCGTCTGCGCCGGCTGTGCGCGCACTACGGCTCCTCGCCGGTGTTCCTGCTGGCCTCCGCGACCGCGGCGGAGCCCTCGGTGGCCGCCCGCCGCCTCACCGGTCTGCCCGTGGTCGAGGTGGCCGACGACGCCTCGCCCCGCGGTGAACTGGTGTTCGCCCTCTGGGAGCCCCCGCTCACCGAACTGCGGGGCGAGAAGGGCGCACCCGTGCGGCGCACCGCCACCGCCGAGACCGCCGATCTGCTGACCGACCTCACCCTCCAGGGCGTCCGCTCGGTCGCCTTCGTACGCTCCCGGCGCGGCGCCGAGCTGATCTCGGTGATCGCCAAGGAGCGGCTGGCCGAGGCCGACCGGTCGCTGGCCCGGCGTGTGGCGGCCTACCGGGGCGGCTACCTCCCCGAGGAGCGCCGCGCCCTGGAGCGCGCCCTGCACTCCGGCGAGCTGCTGGGCCTGGCCGCCACGACCGCCCTGGAACTGGGCATGGACGTCTCCGGCCTGGACGCCGTCCTGATCGCCGGGTATCCCGGCACCCGCGCCTCCCTGTGGCAGCAGGCGGGCCGTGCGGGCCGCTCCGGCCAGGGCGCCCTCGCGGTCCTGGTCGCCCGCGACGACCCGCTGGACACCTTTCTCGTCCACCATCCGAAGGCCCTGTTCGACCAGCCGGTCGAATCGACGGTCCTGGACCCCGACAACCCCTACGTCCTCGCCCCGCACCTGTGCGCGGCCGCCGCCGAGCTGCCGCTCACCGAGGAGGACACCGAGCTGTTCGGCCCCGCCTGCGCGGAGCTGCTGCCGCAGCTGGAGGCCGCGAAGCTGCTGCGCCGGCGGACGCGGGCCTGGCACTGGACCCGCCGGGAGCGGGCCGCGGACCTCACCGACCTGCGCGGCGAGGGCGGACGTCCGGTGCAGATCGTCGAGGCCGGCACCGGGCGGCTGCTCGGCACGGTCGACCAGGGGGCCGCGCACACGAGCGTGCACGAGGGCGCGGTCCACCTGCACCAGGGCCGTACGTATCTGGTGCGCTCCCTGGACCTGGAGGACTCGGTCGCCCTGGTCGAGGAGGCGAGCCCGCCGTACACCACGGTCGCCCGCGACACGACGTCCGTCTCCGTCCTGGAGACGGACGTCGAGATCCCCTGGGGCGACGGCCGCCTGTGCTACGGCTCCGTCGAGGTCACCAACCAGGTGGTCTCCTACCTGCGCCGGCGCCTTGCCACCGGCGAGGTGCTGGGCGAGACGAAACTCGACCTCCCTCCGCGTACGCTGCGCACCCGCGCGGTGTGGTGGACGGTCACCGAGGACCAGCTCGACGAGGCCCGGATCCCCCCGGAGATCCTCGGCGGCGCCCTGCACGCCGCCGAGCACGCCTCGATCGGCATGCTGCCCCTGTTCGCGACCTGCGACCGGTGGGACATCGGCGGTGTCTCCGTCCCGCTGCACCCCGACACCCTGCTGCCCACGGTGTTCGTCTACGACGGCCACCCCGGCGGCGCGGGCTTCGCCGAGCGCGCCTTCCGCACCGCCCGCGCCTGGCTCACCGCCACCCGCGAGGCCATCGCCTCCTGCGAGTGCGACTCCGGCTGCCCCTCCTGCGTCCAGTCCCCCAAGTGCGGCAACGGCAACGAGCCCCTGCACAAGCGGGGAGCCGTACGGCTGCTCACCGTGCTGCTGAAAGGGGCCCCGGAGGGGGCACCCGAAGGAGCGGAGGAGACATCGGCGAAGACTCCGGAGGAGTCTCCAGAGAAGACACCGGAGAAAAAGAGCCAGGCTTAGCCCATAGGGGCGACGGGTGCCGGGACGGGGCCCGGTGCAGGCGCCGGTCCTGCCGTGGGTCCCGGCGGCGGCATCGGTGCCGCCGGTGCCACCGGTGCCGCCCTGCCGTCCGGCGGTCTTGCCGGGCCCGCCCTCGCTCTCACCTCCGCCATGAAGGGCCCCCACGCGAACACCGCCGTGACGTCCGAGGTGTCGCCGGTGATCGCGCACCGGACGAGCCGGGCGCCCTGCGCGCGGGCCACCCGGTCCGCCCGGGCGCAGGCCACGGC
>NZ_BAAAHG010000049.1:0-46795 GCF_039525155.1 Streptomyces thermoalcalitolerans
CCGGCCCGTGCCGCCCTGATGTCCTCGCCGGTCTCCGGCGTCCGCCGGGCGAGACCGCCCGCGTCCCCGGGCCCCGCCTGCGCACCCGGCAGCGACAGCGACCTGGCCGCCCGGGCCTCTATCGCGGCCCGCCGCGCGGCCTCCGGGTCCGCCGGGACGAAGTCCGCTCCGGCCGCGGGCCTGCCGATGCCCCCGGTGGGCCCGGTGGGCCCGGTGGCCCCGCCGTGACCGCCGACACCGCCGGCGCCGGGCCTTCCGGGGCCGCCCGTGTCACCGGGCCCCCTCGCGCCCACGAGTGCGTCCGGTTCCCCCGCGGACAGCGCCTCCCGGGCCGCGTCCTCGTCCTCCGCCTCCCGCACCGGCACCGGGTCGTACCCGCACAGGGCCTCCTCCGCCGCACCGACCGCGAGGCCGGTCAGTATGACGCGGCCGTCGTCGCAGACCAGGACCGTGCGGGCGGTGATGTTGCGGTGCACCCAGCCGTGGGCGTGCAGGACCCGCAGCGCCATGAGGATGTCGGAGGCGACCTCGGCCGCCCGGTACGGCGTCAGCGGCTGCTCGGCCAGCAGTGCCGCGAGCGGCCGTGCGGCCACCAGTTCGCTGACGATCCACAGCGAACCGTCCTCCGCGAACACGTCGAAGACCTGGTCCAGCCGGGGATGGTCGGGGATCCGCGCCACGGCCTGCACGGCCTCGACCGCCCTGCGCACCGCCGGGTCGGTGGGACGCCGCGTCGCCGTACGGGGGAAACGGTCCTCGTCCGCCGTACGCCCGCCGCGCGCCGCGGGGCCCCGAAGGGTGCCGTCGCGTGCCGTGAAACCGTCGGGCAGCCCGTCCGCGTCGAGCACCTCGGCCTCGACCACCTCCGGCAGCGGCACCTGCCGGATCAGGACTTCCTGTCCGCTGTAGGTGTCGAAGGCCCGGGTCTCGGTGAGTTCGTACTCGTCGGACGGAGGCAGCGGCAGGCGGTAGCGGTCGGCGAGAACCCGGCCCGCATAGTCGTCCACAGTGCCTCCCCCCGGCCGCACGTCCGGTCAATTCCCTTTCCCACGCGCCCCGTTCGCGATGCTCACGGTCCGCAACCCTTCACGATACGTGCCGGAGTCGACCCGCAAGGAGGGGATGGCAGATCTCGCGCGCCGAACCCGGGAGATCGCGCGCACCGAACCCGGGAGATCGCGGGCGGGCGGCAGGACCGCCCGGCTCACGACTGCTTCGGCTGGAAGGTCTGCGTCAGCGTCCTCCAGGTCTGCTCGCGCAGGTCGCTGTCCCAGTTCGCGTCCTTCGCGGTGTACATCAGCGCGTGGCCGAGGTGGTCGTTCACCTTGAACCCGCGGTCGATGACGCGGTACTTGATCCCGTCGACGTAGGTGAACTCCCAGTCGGCGGTGGTCCAGCCGCGGTAGTTCACCGCCTCTATGCGGATCCGCTGGTACTGGGGGCGCTTCATGGCCCTTTCCTGGTCGGTCCAGTCGGCGACCGGGTCGTCCTTCGGCGTGGACGTCCAGGCGATCAGCAGCCTCTGTCCGTCGGGGCCGGTGAAGCGGTCCCCCGCGGGGTCGGTGCTCACGTACTTCCAGCCCGCGGGCAGCCCGATGGAGTAGCCCTGCGCGCTCCGGTACGTGGACGCCACGGCGGCGCCGCCGTTCCCGCCCTCCCCGGAACCGGAACCGGAAGCGGAGCCGGACCCCTCGCCGTCCGCCGTGCCGGTGCCGGACTTCGTGGCCGGGTCGCCGTCTGCGTCACTGCCGCGCGCCGCGGAGTCGTCCTTGTCTCCCTGGTCCCCGCTCGTGCCGGTGCCGCCGCCCTTGTCCTCCTTGGCCGAGACGTCCGTGGACGTCCCGGCGGTGGCGGCCGGGCGGCCGGATCCGTCCCCGGCTCCCTCGGCGCTCTTGTCGTTCCCGTTGAGCATGAACACCAGCGCGGCGCCGACCACGGCGAGCACCACGACCACCGCGATGATCATCAGCGTCCGCTTCGGCACCACATCGGTGAGCGACGCCTTGGACGGCTCCGGCCGCGACGGCAGGTCCAGATCCGGCGGCGTCATCACGGGCCATCCCGAGCCGGCCTGCCCCGCCCGCGTGCCGCCGGCCGGTTCGGAGGCGAGGGCGCTGCGCGTCCGGGGCTCCGCGGTCGCCACGGCCGTCCTGCCCGCCGGGCCGGCCGCTCCGCGCAGCCGGCCGTCCGCCTCCTTGCCGCGTCCGCCCCCGGAACCGGACGGAAGACCGGAACCCGCCGAACCGCCCGTGCTCCTGCCTCCGTCGGACTGCTCGGGCAGCGAGATGACCTTGGTGGCGTCCGCGGGGTCCGCTGCGGGGGCCTCCGGCTCGGGCGCCTCGATGACGGCCTTGAGCATGGCCCGGGCGCCGGCGTCGTCGAGGCGCTTCTCCGGGTCCTTGGTCAGCAGGCCGAGGATGACGTCCTTGAGCGGGCCGGCGTTCTTGGGCTCCTGCAGCGGCTCGGTCATCACCGCGGTCAGGGTGGCGATCGCCGAGCCCTTGTCGTACGGCGGCACGCCCTCCACCGCCGCGTACAGCAGACCGCCGAGCGACCACAGGTCGGCCGCCGGGCCGGGCTTGTGCCCGCGGGCCCGCTCCGGGGAGATGTAGGAGGGGGCACCGACCAGCATGCCGGTGGAGGTGATGGAGGGGTCGCCCTCGACCTGGGCGATGCCGAAGTCGGTGAGCACGACCCGGCCGTCGTCGGCGATGAGCACGTTGGACGGCTTCACGTCGCGATGCAGGATGCCCTGGCGGTGCGCGGACCGCAGCACGTCGAGGACCGCGAGCCCGACCTCGGCCGCCCGCCGCGGCTTCAGCAGCCCGTCCTCGCGGATGACCTCGGCGAGGGACTTGCCCTCGATGAGCTCCATGACGATCCACGGCCGGTCGTCCTCGTCGACCACGTCGAAGACGGTCACCGCGCCGTTGTCGCGGATCCGGGCGATCGCCTTGGCCTCGCGCAGCGTACGGGTGATCAGACGCCGTTTCTCGTCCTCGTCGATGTTCGACGGGAACCGCAGTTCCTTGACGGCGACCGTACGGCCCAGGGTCTCGTCCTCGGCGCGCCACACAGTGCCCATACCGCCGCGACCGAGCACGTCTCCCAGCCGGTACCGGCCGGCGAGAAGACGCTCGCTCTTGTCCTGACGAGTGTCTTGGCGGGATGTCCCCGCCCGCTCCGCCTCCGACATGCGTCCCCTCATGCAACCCGCCCTGACAGAGGCTCCATTGTCTCTCACCCGACAAGTGCTCAACGCCCAGGGGCCCCTGAGGACACCCCGGAACCGCACCCGAACAACCCCTCGCGCGCGAGGAAATGACGGGGTGTGACAGGAGGGAAGCAACGGGTGCCGACCCTTCGGGCCATTCGGCCCATAACTCGCACCGCACCGCGTGCGGAAGGACGGAGCCGTCCCGAAGTCCACCGTGACGAACATCCGGCACGCATATCCGGTACAGGCCTCCTGAACGGCCTTCGGAGGACCCACGGGCGGTCCACGGGCGGTCCACGGGCGACCTGGGGCGGCCCCCTACGACGGCACGATGTCCGGCGCTCCCAGCCGGGCCGCGTCGGCCGTCAGGTCGTCGGGCTGGAGCTGCGACTCCCGCTCGGCCTCCACCCGCTTCTCGTAGTGCTCGACCTCGCGTTCGATCTGGTCCTTGTCCCAGCCCAGGACCGGCGCCATCAGCTCGGCGGCCTCCCGGGCGCTGCGCGTGCCCCGGTCGAAGGTCTCGATGGAGATGCGGGTCCGCCGGGTCAGTACGTCGTCCAGGTGCCGTGCGCCCTCGTGGGAGGCGGCGTAGACGACCTCGGCGCGCAGATAGTCGTCGGCGGCCCGCAGAGGCGCGCCCAGCGTGGGGTTCTCGGCGATGAGGGCCAGGACCTCCCGGGCCGCCGACCCGTACCGCCTGAGCAGGTGCTCCACCCGCACCACATGGAGGCCGTGCTCGGCGGCGATGCGTGCCCGTGCGTTCCACAGGGCGGGGTAGCCCTCGGCGCCGAGCAGCGGTATCTCCTCGGTGACGCAGTCGGCGACCCGCATGTCGAGGCCGTGCACCGCCTCGTCCACGGCGTCCTTGGCCATCACCCGGTACGTCGTGTACTTGCCGCCCGCGACCACGACCAGGCCCGGCACCGGGTGGGCCACGGTGTGTTCGCGCGACAGCTTGCTGGTGGCCTCGGACTCGCCGGCCAGCAGCGGCCTGAGCCCGGCGTACACGCCCTGCACGTCGTCACGGCCGAGCGGCACCGCGAGGACCGAGTTCACATGCCGCAGCAGATAGTCGATGTCGGCGCTGGAGGCGGCCGGGTGGGCCTTGTCGAGGTCCCAGTCGGTGTCGGTGGTGCCGATGATCCAGTGCCGGCCCCAGGGGATCACGAACAGGACGGACTTCTCGGTGCGCAGGATCAGCCCGGTGGTGGAGTTGATGCGGTCCCTGGGCACGACGAGGTGGATGCCCTTGGAGGCGCGGACGTGGAACTGGCCGCGCTCGCCCACCATCGCCTGGGTGTCGTCGGTCCACACCCCGGTGGCGTTGACGACCTGCTTGGCGCGGACCTCGTACTCGCCGCCGCTCTCCACGTCCCGCACCCGGGCGCCGACGACCCGCTCGCCCTCGCGCAGGAATCCGGTGACGCGCGCACGGTTGGCGGCCTTGGCGCCGTACGACACCGCGGTGCGCACCAGGGTGGTCACGAAGCGGGCGTCGTCCACTTGGGCGTCGTAGTACTGCAGGGCGCCGACCAGGGCGTCCTTCTTCAGACAGGGGGCGACCCGCAGGGCGTGACGACGGGTCAGGTGGCGGTGCAGGGGGAGGCCCCGGCCGTGGCGGGCCAGCGACATGGCGTCGTAGAGGGCGACGCCGGAGCCGGCGTACAGGCGCTCCCAGCCCCTGTGCCGCAGCGGGTAGAGGAACGGCACCGGCCGGACCAGGTGGGGCGCGAGGCGTTCCAGCAGCAGGCCGCGCTCCTTCAGCGCCTCGCGGACGAGCGCGAAGTCGAGCATCTCCAGATAGCGCAGTCCGCCGTGTATCAGCTTGCTGGAGCGGCTCGAGGTGCCCGACGCCCAGTCGCGCGCCTCCACGATGCCGGTGGACAGACCTCGGGTGACGGCGTCCAGGGCCGTGCCCGCGCCGACCACGCCTCCACCCACGACCAGGATGTCCAGCTCCCGCTCGGCCATTCCCGCCAGTGACTCGGCGCGCTGCGCCGGCCCCAGTGTCGCTGTCCTCACCGCTGCCTCCCGCTGTCGGTCGCGCCGGCCGCACCCGTCGGTGAAGCCCGTTCCCGTCCCCCCTGCCCCTGTGATGCTCTGTGGTGCCCTGTACTGCTCCGTGCCGCTCCTTGTTGCGCTCCTTGTTGCCGTCCTGCCTCCTGCTTCTGCCCAAATTCTGACGGGATTGCCCACCTTCAGCCACCAGTCGCCCCCCAACCTGTGGACAACTCCCCCGACTCACCGAGAAACACGCTGGTCAATCCCGCAAAACGGTCATATTTACTCCTAGTCTGACATTGCGCTCGCTCGTCCTGTCCACAGGACTTGCGTCTCTGCCACGCCTCGGTTACTGGGAAGGACGGCCCACGCCATGCCCGCAGATCTCGCCGTCATCGGACTCGGTCCTCTCGGCCTGCCCCTGGCCCAGGCCGCCGTCGCCGCCGGCATTCCGACCCTGGGGTACCGCACCGGGGAGGAGTCCGGTGCGGTCAGCCCCGCCGAACTGCGCCGGATGCTCTCGGGGGGCTTCCGGCCGACCACCAACCCGGCCGAGCTCGGCCGGGTGCGCACCGTGGTGATCTGCGCGGCGACCCCGCGCGGCGCGGACGGCGGCCTCGACCTGGGCCAGGTGGAGGCCGCCGCCCATACCCTCGCCGGGCATCTGCGCCCGCACACCACCGTGATCCTGGAGTCCCCGGTGCACCCCGGGACCACGGAGGACCTCCTGCGTCCTCTGCTGGAGGAGACCTCCGGCCTCCGGGCGGGCCGTGACTTCCACCTCGCCTACTCCCCCAGTCGTGTCGACCCCGGCAACCGCGTCTTCACCCCCGCCAACACCCCCAAGGTGATCGGCGGACTGACCCCGGCCTGCACCGAGTCGGCCGCCGCGTTCTACGGGCGGCTCACCGACAAGGTGGTACGCGCGCGCGGACTGCGGGAGGCCGAGACGGTCCAGCTCCTGGAGACCAACTACCGGCACGTCAACATCGCCCTCGTCAACGAGATGGCCGTCCTCTGCCACGACCTCGGCGTCGATCTGTGGGACGTGATCCGCTGTGCGGAGACCAAGCCGTTCGGCTTCCAGGCCTTCCGCCCGGGCCCCGGCGTCGGCGGCCACGGTGTCCCCCAGGACCTGGCCGGCCCGGCGAGCCGCGGCCTGCGCATGGTGGAGCTCGCCCAGCAGGTCAACAGCCGTATGCCCGGCTATGTCGTCCAGCGTGCCGCCACGCTCCTGAACGAGCACGGCAAGTCGGCCCGGGGCGCCCGTGTCCTTCTGCTGGGCGTCACCTACAAGCCCGACCTCGCCGATCTGCAGGGCACCCCCGCCGAGGAGATCGCCGTCCGGCTGCTGGGGCTCGGCGCGTCGGTCAGCTACCACGACCCGTACGTGCCCGCCTGGAGCGTCCTGGACCGGCCCGTCCCCCGCGCGGACTCCCTGTACGAGGCGGTGGCGGACGCCGACCTGACGATCCTGCTCCAGCACCACCGCACGTACGACCTGCAGGGGCTGTCGGTCAAGGCACAGCTGCTGCTGGACACCCGGGGGGCGGCGCCCACGGGGGCGGCGCACCGGCTGTGAAGGGGCCGTACGGCCGTACGGCCCCTCTGCCACGGACCTCTCCGCCGCAGACCCCTCCGCCACGGAACACGCCCCCGCCCGGGCACACGCGCAGGGGCCCGGTCACCCGCACGGACGGACGACCGGGCCCCTGGGACGCATGCCGTGGGCTACCGCTTGTGCTGCGCGTCCCCCACCGTGACCTCGACCCGCTGGAACTCCTTCAGCTCGCTGTAGCCGGTGGTGGCCATCGCCCGCCGCAGCGCACCGAAGAAGTTCATGGAGCCGTCGGGGGTGTGCGAGGGCCCCGTGAGGATCTCCTCGATCGTGCCGACCGTGCCCAGGTCGACCTTCTTGCCGCGCGGCAGCTCCGCGTTGACGGCCTCCATGCCCCAGTGGTGGCCCTTGCCGGGCGCGTCCGTGGCACGGGCCAGCGGGGAGCCCATCATCACGGCGTCCGCGCCGCAGGCGATCGCCTTGGGCAGGTCGCCGGACCAGCCGACGCCGCCGTCCGCGATCACGTGCACGTACCGGCCGCCGGACTCGTCCATGTAGTCGCGGCGGGCGGCGGCCACATCGGCGACCGCCGTGGCCATCGGGACCTGGATGCCCAGCACATTGCGCGTGGTGTGCGCGGCGCCGCCGCCGAAGCCGACCAGGACACCGGCCGCGCCGGTGCGCATCAGATGCAGGGCCGCGGTGTAGCTGGCGCAGCCGCCGACGATCACCGGGACGTCGAGCTCGTAGATGAACTGCTTCAGGTTCAGCGGCTCGTGCGAGGAGGAGACGTGCTCGGCCGAGACCGTCGTGCCGCGGATGACGAAAATGTCCACGCCCGCGTCGACGACGGCCTTGGAGAACTGGGCCGTGCGCTGCGGGGAGAGCGCGGCGGCGGTGACCACCCCGGCGTCGCGCACCTCCTTGATGCGCTCGCCGATCAGCTCCTCCTTGATGGGAGCGGAGTAGATCTCCTGCAGCCGGCGGGTGGCGGACTCGGCGGGCAGCTCGGCGATCTCGTCGAGCAGCGGCTGCGGGTCCTCGTAGCGCGTCCACAGACCCTCGAGGTTGAGCACGCCCAGGCCGCCCAGCTCACCGATGCGGATGGCGGTGGCCGGGGAGACGACCGAGTCCATGGGGGCGGCCAGGAAGGGCAGCTCGAAACGGTAGGCGTCGATCTGCCAGGCGATCGAGACCTCCTCCGGGTCCCGCGTGCGGCGGCTGGGGACGATCGCGATGTCGTCGAAGGCGTACGCCCTGCGGCCGCGCTTGCCGCGCCCGATCTCGATCTCAGTCACGTTGGTGGCCTTTCCCTGATGCGTTGCGGCGTCTTCCAGTATCGCCGACCCATGGCGAGGGCGGCCCCGGAGCAACCGGAGCCGCCCTCGACCGGACGCCGGACGTGCTTCACACGTGCGCGGGCGTCACTGCTTGCTGCTGTAGTTCGGCGCCTCGACCGTCATCTGGATGTCGTGCGGGTGGGACTCCTTCAGCCCCGCCGAGGTGATCCGCACGAAGCGGCCCTTCGCCTGCAGCTCGGGGATGGTCCTGCCGCCGACGTAGAACATCGACTGGCGCAGACCGCCGACCAGCTGGTGGACGACCGAGGCCAGCGGGCCGCGGTAGGGCACCTGGCCCTCGATGCCCTCGGGGATCAGCTGCTCGTCGGAGGCGACGCCCTCCTGGAAGTAGCGGTCCTTGGAGAACGACTTGCGGTCGCCGCGGGACCGCATGGCGCCGAGCGAGCCCATGCCGCGGTAGGACTTGTACTGCTTGCCGTTGATGAACTGCAGCTCGCCCGGGGACTCCTCGCAGCCGGCCAGCAGCGAGCCCAGCATCACCGTGTCGGCGCCGGCGACCAGGGCCTTGGCGATGTCGCCGGAGTACTGCAGACCGCCGTCGCCGATGACCGGGACGCCGGCCTCCTTGGCGGCCAGCGAGGCCTCGTAGATGGCGGTGACCTGCGGGACGCCGACGCCGGCGACCACGCGGGTGGTGCAGATGGAGCCGGGGCCGACACCCACCTTGATGCCGTCGGCACCCGCGTCGACCAGGGCCTGGGCGCCCTCGCGGGTGGCCACGTTGCCGCCGATGACGTCGATGCCGGACGAGTTCGACTTGATCTTGGCGACCATCTCGCCGACCAGCCGGGAGTGGCCGTGAGCGGTGTCCACGACGATGAGGTCGACGCCCGCCTCGATCAGGGCCTGGGCCCGTTCGAAGGCGTCCCCGGTCACACCGACCGCCGCACCGACCAGCAGCCGCCCCTTGGCGTCCTTGGCGGCGTTCGGGTACTGCTCGGCCTTGACGAAGTCCTTGACGGTGATCAGGCCCTTGAGGACGCCCTCGTCGTCGACCAGCGGCAGCTTCTCGATCTTGTGCCGGCGCAGCAGCTCCATGGCCTCCGCGCGGGAGATGCCCACCGTGCCGGTGACCAGCGGCATCGGTGTCATGACCTCGCTGACCCGGCGCGAGCGGTCGGGCTCGAAGGCCATGTCCCGGTTGGTGACGATGCCCACCAGCTTGCCGGAGGGGTCCGTGACGGGGACGCCGCTGATGCGGAACTTGGCGCACAGCGCGTCGGCCTCGGCGAGCGTGGCCTCCGGGTGGATGGTGATGGGGTTGGCCACCATGCCGGACTCGGAGCGCTTGACCAGGTCGACCTGGTTGACCTGCTCCTCGATGGACAGGTTGCGGTGCAGCACCCCGATGCCGCCCTGACGGGCCATCGCGATCGCCATGCGCGACTCGGTCACCTTGTCCATGGCCGCGGACAGCAGCGGGATGTTGAGCCGCACGTTCTTGGAGACGTACGAGGTGGTGTCGATCTCGTCGGGCGCCATGTCCGACGGGCCCGGCAGCAGCAGCACGTCGTCGTAGGTCAACCCGAGTGTCGCGAATTTCTCGGGCACTCCGTCGACGTTGGCAGTCATGACACCTTCCCCATATGGCCTTGATCGGTGCGGATGTCCATGCTAACGGGAAGCACGGCTGTCTCATTCCACGGTTCCGGACCGCTTCGGTCCTTGTGCGTTCGTACGGATTTCGTACGGATGCGTACGCGGGTGTGGACGCGGATGTGGACGCGGATGTGGACGCGGATGTGGACGCGGATGTGTACGGAACCGCCGCACCGCCGGTTCGGCCACCGGGGCGGCCAGGTGGGTGCCGTGCGGACCGGGCCGGCTCCGACGCGCGATGCCCTCGCAACCTGCGGCACGGTCCACACGGCACCCACCTACTGTCCGGCGAGGGCGCGCAGACGGCTCAGCGCACGGTGCTGGGCCACCCGGACCGCGCCCGGCGACATGCCCAGCATCTGCCCTGTCTCCTCCGCCGTCAGCCCCACCGCGATCCGCAGAAGCAGCAGCTCACGCTGGTGCTCCGGCAGGTTGGCCAGCAGTTTCTTGGCCCACTCGGCGTCGCTGCTGAGCAGGGCGCGCTCCTCGGGTCCCAGGGAGTCGTCCGCGCGTTCGGGCATCTCGTCCGAGGGCACGGCCGTGGAGCCCGGGTGCCGCATGGCGGCGCGCTGCAGATCGGCGACCTTGTGGGCGGCGATGGCGAAGACGAACGCCTCGAAAGGGCGACCGGTGTCCTTGTAGCGCGGCAGGGCGAGCAGGACGGCGACGCAGACCTCCTGGGCGAGGTCCTCCACGAAGTGACGTGCGTCGCCCGGGAGCCGGGACAGCCGGGTACGGCAGTAACGCAGCGCGAGCGGATGGACCCGGGCGAGCAGGTCGTGAGTGGCCTGCTCGTCACCGTCGACGGCGCGGTGGACGAGTGCGCCGATCGCCCCCTGGGCACGTGCCGCCTGGTCGTCGCGCATCGGTCCATGGTGCCTTGGCGTCGTCCGATCCGTGGCACCGCCCCGGTGGTTGTGCACCGAAGCGTTATGAGCAGGTGCGCCGAAGCTCATCCCCTGCGCCCTCCCCTTCCGCTCGACCGACTCGTCCGCGAGAACTCCACACCTCAAGCATGCGTCATCCCCGCCGGAACGAGCAGCGGGCACCGGCGGGCCGCTTTGCCACAGGTGGCGCGGATGAGGTAATGGGCCGCGCACGCACCTCGACGGGTGCCATCGATTGTCACCGGTGCCGTGCCGCGCCGTGTCACCCCCCGCCGCACGGCGCGTACGGTCCCCTGCCGCGCCCGCCGGTACCACGCCGGCCGGCGGCCTCGTCGGCAGCGTTCGCCACCCGCCCGGGCGGACGGGTCGTGGACGCGCGTGCCCGGCGGGCGCCAGTGCCGTACGGCGGCCGATGGCCGACGGCACCGGTCGGCGTCGTACGCGGGATGCGGCCACCCGCTTCCCGCCGGCAGCGTCCCTCGCGGCGCCGCAGCGCACGGCGCACCGTCGTACGACCGACGCTCCCCCACGCCGCTGTCGTGCGTGGGGGTGCCGTCGCGTCTCCCGCCGGTCCTGGACGGCCGGTCTCCGCCGCCGTCGGGCGGCCCGGTGCGCCGGGCCGGATCCGGGTCTGTCCCCGGATCCGCACGGAACCTGACGGAACCTAGCGGACCAGGCCCCACCGGAAGCCCAGAGCCACCGCGTGTGCGCGGTCCGAGGCGCCGAGCTTCTTGAACAGGCGGCGGGCGTGGGTCTTGACCGTGTCCTCGGAGAGGAACAGCTCACGGCCGATCTCCGCGTTCGAGCGGCCGTGGCTCATGCCCTCCAGGACCTGGATCTCACGCGCGGTGAGGGTGGGCGCGGCGCCCATCTCGGCCGAGCGCAGCCGGCGCGGGGCGAGCCGCCAGGTGGGGTCGGCGAGTGCCTGCGTCACCGTGGCCCGGAGCTCCGCGCGGGAAGCGTCCTTGTGCAGATAGCCACGGGCGCCGGCGGCCACGGCGAGCGCCACACCGTCGAGGTCCTCGGCGACGGTGAGCATGATGATGCGCGCGCCGGGGTCCGCCGACAGCAGGCGCCGAACCGTCTCGACGCCGCCCAGTCCGGGCATGCGCACGTCCATGAGGATGAGATCGGAGCGGTCGGCGCCCCAGCGGCGGAGCACTTCCTCGCCGTTGGCCGCCGTCGTCACGCGCTCGACGCCGGGCACGGTCGCCACCGCGCGGCGCAGCGCTTCTCGGGCAAGCGGGGAGTCGTCGCAGACGAGGACGGAAGTCATGGCCGTCCTCCGCAGCTGATGCGCGTCACCTTGAGCCTCCAGGCTGGTACGAAATCGTCACCTGTGCGGTCGACCGTCTCGGACGCCCGCCCGAGCACTTGTGCTTTCAACCGCCTCCGCACTCTCAACGACGGTCACTCGAAAGGGTTACGGGCTGTACGCCGTCTTCGGCACTCTACGTGAGGGAGCGGACACAGCGCAGACATGAACGTCGGACCCTCAACTTTTCATCACAAGGTATGCCCCATTTAGCCCCTTTTCTTCCCGTTTACCGGTGTCTAGGGCTAGATTCTCAATGAGTCATATTTTCATCTCCTTAGACCGGAGATGTACGGTCGTTGGCACCGTATCCGCCACGAACGGCTACAAGGGGTCACGCAATGGCAGATTTCTCCCGCCTTCCCGGACCGAACGCGGACCTGTGGGATTGGCAGCTGCTGGCTGCCTGCCGTGGAGTGGACAGCTCGCTCTTCTTCCATCCCGAGGGCGAGCGCGGGGCGGCTCGGAGCGCTCGAGAGAACTCGGCCAAGGAGGTCTGCATGAGGTGCCCGGTCCGCGCGGAATGCGCGGCACACGCCCTGGCGGTGCGCGAGCCGTACGGCGTGTGGGGCGGCCTGACCGAGGACGAGCGCGAGGAACTCATGGGGCGGGCGCGGAACAACCGGGCGATGTCGACGTCGTCCAGCAGCGGGAGCACCGCCCAGGACAACTGAAGGAACGTTTCTTCTCCCTCGGTCCGGCGGAGTACGAGCACGGATCACACGGCCGTGAACAGCCGCACAGCAGGGACGACAGGACACGTACACATCACACGATCAGCTGCGGGGCACGCGTGTACGCGTGCCCTTGTGCCGCCCGCCGCTTCCCCTTGTGCGGCTCCCCTTGTGCGGCTCCCGGTCCTCGTCTCCCGGCTCTTCCCCGGCTTCTCCGGCTCTCCCGGCCCTTTACTCCTACTCCGCCCCCGGGCTTTTTCTCATCCTTTGCCCGTTCTTTGCCGCTGCCGCCGTTTACCGGGCGCCCGCCCGCACCAGTTCCTCCAGCGTCGCCGCCACCGCCGGGACCTGTGCCAGGTCGGGCAGGGTGAGGGCGACGACCTCCCGCCGCACCGCCGGTTCCAGCACCACGGTCCGTACCCCCCTGGGGCGTACGGACTCGATCGCGAGCTGGGGCAGGACCGCGACCCCGAGCCCCGCCCCCACCAGGCCGACCACCGCCGGGTAGTCGTCGGTCGCGAAGTCGATGCGGGGGGTGAAGCCGGCGCTCTGGCACACCCGCACCAGCTGGCCGCGGCAGCGCGGGCAGCCCGCGATCCACGGCTCGTCCGCGAGCTCCCCGATGGCGACGGCCCGCGCACGGGCCAGCCGGTGCCCCTCGGGCACCAGCCCCACGAGCCGGTCGGTCAGCAGCGGCCGTACGACCAGGTCGTCCCACTCCTCGGCGCCCGTCGCGTCCTCGTAGCGGAAGGCGAGCGCCACGTCGCAGTCGCCCTCGCGCAGCAGTTCGACGGACCGCGGCGGCTCGGCCTCCTCCAGGGACACGCGCGTGCCCGGGTGCGCGGCGCGCAGCGCGGCGAGCGCGGGCGGCACGAGGGTGGAGCTGCCACTGGGGAAGGAGATGAGCCGTACCCGCCCGGCCCGCAGCCCGGCGATCGCGGCGACCTCCTCCTCGGCCGCGGTGAGCCCGGCGAGAATGGGGCCCGCGTGCCGTACGAGCGCCTCACCGGCCTGGGTCAGACGCATCCCGCGGCTGGTGCGGACCAGCAGCGGGGTGCCGACGGACGCCTCCAGGGCCTTCATCTGCTGGCTGACGGCGGGCTGGGTGCATCCCAGCTCGCGCCCCGCCGCCGAGAAGGAGCCGGTGGCGGCCACGGCGCGCAGTACACGGAGATGACGGGCCTCGAGCACACCGTCGAGCATAAGTGAATCTTTGGGTGCCCATGGAATAACGCATCGACACTTTTATGCCCATCTCCTACCGTGCCTCCATGAAACTTCTGTCAGTGAATCTGGGCCGTCCGCAGGCCGTGCCGTACACCGACCAGCCCGAGGGCGTGACCGGCATCGACAAGCGGCCGGTGGACGGACCGGTACGGGTCGCGGCGCCCGGGCCGAAGGGCGTCGGCGCGAGCGGGCTGGCCGGGGACGCGGTGTGCGACACACGGCACCACGGCGGCGACGACCAGGCGGTGTACGCGATGGCGCGCGAGGACCTCGACGACTGGGAACGCGAGCTGGGCCGGACGCTGCCCAACGGCGTGTTCGGCGAGAACCTCACCACGCGGGGCCTGGACGTCTCCGGCGCGCTGATCGGCGAGCGCTGGCGGGTCGGCCCCTCGGTGCTCCTCGAGGTCACGTCCGGGCGGATTCCCTGCCGTACCTTCCAGGGCCATATGGGTGAGCGGGGCTGGGTGAAGCGGTTCACGCTCAAGGGTGCGCCGGGCGCGTATCTGCGGGTGCTGGAGCCGGGCGAGATCCAGGCGGGCGACCCCATCGAGATCGTGCACCGTCCGGACCACGACGTGACCGTGGCCCTGGAGTTCCGGGCCATGACGACCGAGCGCTCGCTGCTGCCCCGGCTGCTCGCGGCCGGTACGGCACTGCACCCGGAGTCACTGGCGGCGGCCCGGACCTATGCGGAGAAGTACGGGGAGCACGGGAAGTGCGCCTCGGGCACGGCCGTGTGACCGGACATCAGGTGCCGGTGGCGCGCGGACGGGGCCGCCGGCCGGGCGCCACACGGCTCCCAGGGGGAGAAACCGGGTGCCGGGTCGGGGTCGGGTCGGGGCCGGGTCAGGGGCGGTTCGGGGAGGTTCCCCGATGTCCCGTGAGCCGTGTTCCGCGACGCTGCGGGCATGGTTCGTCACACGTCGCGCGGCGCGGCGACGGGCGGAGGAAACCCGCCCGGGGTCCCGCGCCGCGCAGTGCGCTGGAAACGCCTTGTCGTCGTGCTGGGTTCGCTGGTCGTCGCGGTCGCCCTGGCCGTCGGCGCGCTGCTCGCCCGGCTGTGGACCGACGCGAAGGTGAGCACGGTCGGCAGGGCTCCCTTCGACCGTGCGCTGGCGATACCGCCCCTGGCCGAGTCGACTGTCGAGAAGGACGGCACACGGGTCTTCACCCTGCGCATGCAGCAGGGCCGGACGGAGTTCCGGGACGGGGTCACGACACCGACCTGGGGGTTCAACGGCTCCTGTCTCGGCCCCACCCTGCGGGCGAAGCGCGGTGAGAAGGTGCGGGTGCGGGTCAGCAACGGTCTGGACGAGGCCTCGACCGTGCACTGGCACGGCATGCATCTGCCGGCCCGTATGGACGGCGGACCGCACCAGATGGTCGCCCCGGGAGCCACCTGGGTCCCGCACTGGACGGTGGACCAGCCCGCGGCGACGCTCTGGTACCACCCGCATCCGCACGGCAGGACCGAGGACCACGTCCGGCGGGGCCTTGCGGGACTGTTCCTGCTGGACGACGAGACATCGGCGCGCCTGCCCCTGCCGAAGCGGTACGGCGTCGACGATCTTCCGGTCATCGTGCAGGACGTCCGGTTCGACGGCCCGCGGCTGGCCGGTGACCGGGGACTGATGCAGAACGTGGGCTTCCTGGGCGACCGGACCATGGTCAACGGCACCCTGCGCCCCTATCGGCGGGTCCACGACGAGCTGATACGGCTGCGGCTGCTGAACGCGTCGACCTCCCGCACCTACGCCTTCGGGTTCTCCGACGGCCGCGGCTTCTCACTGATCGGCACGGACGGCGGTCTGCTGGAGCGGCCCGCGGTCATGGACCGGGTGCAGCTGTCGCCGGGCGAGCGCGCCGAGATCGTCGTGCGGATGACGGCGGGTGAGCGGGTGATGCTCCGCAGCTTCCCGCAGAAGAACTACGGGGACAGGTGGCAGAAGCGGTTCAACGGGGGCGACGACTCCTTCGACGTCCTCCAGCTGCGGGCGGACGAGCGGCTTCGCCCGTCTCCGGACCTTCCCGCCACGCTCGTGGCCTCGGAGCTGCCCGACGCCGAAGACGCCGTACGCGGACGGCACTTCGACTTGAAGCGGTCCGGGATCAACGACCGGCCGATGAGGATGGAGCGCGTCGACGAGGTCGTCGCACGCGGCACCACAGAGGTGTGGACGGTGCGCAACACCAACGGCATGCCGCACAACTTCCATGTGCACGACGTGCAGTTCCGTGTCGTGGAGGTGAACGGGAAGACACCGCCGCCGGCCCTGCGCGGACCGAAGGACACGGTGTTCGTGCCGCACGGAGTGACGATGAAGCTGGCGCTGCGCTTCACGGGACCGGCGGATCCGGACACGCCGTACATGTACCACTGTCACATGCTGTATCACGAAGACCAGGGAATGATGGGCCAGTTCGTGGTGGTCGAGAAGGGACAGCGGGCCGGGACTCCTCGAGGCCACACGGGTCACTGACCCGGGAAGGGGACAACGCGGCACTGAACGGTTCGTTCCACTTCCTGTAACTACTCTTGGGCCATGACCACGGCTCTGATTACGGGATCGACCGCAGGCATCGGTGCCGCGTTCGCACGGCGACTGGCGGCGGACGGGCACAACCTCGTCCTGGTGGCGCGCGACACCAGGCGTCTGACGGAGCAGGCGACCGAACTGCACGACCGGCACAGCATCGAGGCGGAGGTGCTGACGGCCGACCTGGCGACGGACGACGGCATCGACGCGGTCGCCGCCCGGCTGTACAACCGCACGAATCCCGTGGATCTGCTGATCAACAACGCGGGCTTCGGCAACAAGGGCCGTTACCTCGACGTCCCCGTGAGCGACGAGCTCAGGATGCTCAAGGTGCACATCGAGGCGGTGCTGCGGCTGACGTCGGCGGCGACGGCGACGATGCGCGAGCGCGGCCGGGGCGCGGTGGTGAACGTGGCCTCGGTGGCGGCCTTCGTGCCGCGCGGCACCTACGGGGCGTCCAAGGCGTGGGTGGTGCAGTTCACCCAGGGCGTGGCGCACGACCTGGCCGGCAGCGGCGTACGGCTGATGGCGCTGTGCCCCGGCTTCGTCCGCACCGAGTTCCACCAGCGGGCCGGCATGAGCACGGACAACATCCCGAACTGGATGTGGCTGGACGCGGACAAGGTGGTCGCGACGGCGCTGGCGGACCTGGAGCGCGGCAAGACCCTGTCCATTCCGGACCCCCGCTACAAGACGCTGATGGGCCTGGCGAAGCTGACGCCCCACAGCCTGCTGGGCGGCATCACCTCGAAGACGGGCCGCAAGTACGGCCCACGCTGACCCACGCTCTCCGGTTGTGTTCCGTCATGCCGGTCCGGGCCCTCGGCCCCCAAAGACGCATGGCGCGTCCCCGAAGACGTCCAGCGCATCCCAAGCCGTGGCAGTGTGCCGACCGCGAACGGCACACGGGCATGAACAGAAAAAAGAAGTAGCAGAAAGCACAACGGCTTCCCGCCATCCCTCGTCGGCGGGCTCACGGCTCCTCCACAGCCGGCCCCGGTTGTCGGAGAGGCCGACTAGGATTCCTGGGCCGTCACCAGAGGGGCCACGCCGCCGCTCGGTCGTCTTCCCCTGTTCCTTGCGGCCCGTATGGGAGGTGCCACGTGCCCGCTGCTCCTAAGCCGGCAGCTCCTGCTCCGCGTGAGCGGTGGTTCCAGCCGCGGCGGTCCGGGTTCCGGTGGGAGCAGGAAGGGCTGGACCATCTGCGGAACCTGATGCCGAAGACCGAGCCGTACCGGGCGTGGGCGACATTCCAGTTCACCGGCCCCTCAGGCCGGATCAATGAGTGCGACCTGCTGATCGCGGTTCCCGGCGGCCTCTATCTCCTGGAGCTGAAGGGGCATCCGGGCCGGGTGGTGAACCACGGCGACACCTGGCAGTTCCACAGTGACGGCCGGGTCCGTACCCTGCGCAACCCGCTGTACCTGACGGATCTCAAGGCGAAGGAGCTGAAGGGGCAGCTGGAGCGGGCCGCGCGTACGCTCGGGATGGATCCCCGGCAGATCCCCTTCATCAAGCCTGCGGTCTTCCTCCACGACCCGGGTCTGGTGAGCGAGCTGGACGACTTCCAGCGCACCGCCGTCTACGGGCGCAATGAGGGGACGAGCGGCCTGCCCAGAATCTGGGACGACCTGCTCGGGCGACCGCCCGAGCGGGAGAGCCGGCGCATCACCCCGATCGTCAGTCAGCGCCTCGAACAGCTGATGCAGAAGATCGGCATCAGCCACTCCACCGCGCACCTGCGCTTCGGTGACGACTGGAAGCTGTACCCGCGGGCTCTCGACGCCGGCCCCGGCTGGGAGGACCGGCTGGCGGAACGGGACGACGGTCTCGTCCAGGAGAGCGGGCGCGTCCGCATATACCTGGTCGGACAGGCCGCCTCCGACGAGCAGCGCGCGAAGGTGGAACGCGCGGCCCGCCGTGAGTACCAGGTGCTCCAGGGGATCAACCACCGCGGCATCGTGCAGGCGGTGCAGATCCGCGAACACCAGGGCGGTCCGGCGATTCTCTTCCGGCACCGTGAGTCCGACCTCCGGCTCGACGCCTACCTCGATGCGTATGGCGGGCAGCTTACCCCGCTGCTGCGCCTCGACCTGGTCCGGCAGCTGGCGGAGGCCGTCCGCTACGCGCACAACCGCTCCCTCTACCACCGTGCGCTGGCCGCCCGCTCCGTCTACGTATCGGCTCGCGAGGACGGCAGCGAGCCGGTGCTGCGCATTGCCGACTGGCAGACCGCGGCCCGTGACTTCGAGACCACCATGCACCGCTCACTGGGCGACACGCCGCTGGACACCGGGCTGATCGCCGACGCGGCGCAGGTGTATCTGGCGCCCGAGACGGACCAGGAGTTCGCCGACCCGGTCGACCTGGATGTCTTCGGCCTGGGCGCGCTCACCTACCTGCTGCTGACGGGCCGGCCCCCGGCGGACCGCCGCAGCTCGCTGCTGGAGCGGCTGCAGAGCGACGGCGGTCTGCACCCCTACGCCGTCACCGACTCCGTCTCTGCTGCTCTCGACACCCTTGTGTTCCGGGCCACGGCTGCCGACGTGCGCGACCGGCTCGCGTCGGTCGACGAGTTCCTGGATCTGCTGGCCGCGGCCGAGGCGGACGCGGCGGCCCCGCAGTCCTCCGCCGGCCCGTCCGCCGACCCCTTGACCGTACAGCCGGGCGGGCAGCTGGACGCCGAGTGGACGGTGGTACGCGTGCTCGGCACCGGTGCGACGGCCCGAGCACTGCTGGTCCGGCGTACCGCGGTCGACGGCGAGGAAGAAGCCCCGCGTGTCTTCAAGGTGGCCCTGGACCGGGAGAAGGACGCCCGCCTGTACGCGGAGGCGAAGGCGCTCAAGGAGGTGGGCGGCGGCCGGATCGTGAAGCTGCTCGCCGAACCGCGCGAGCTGGCGGGGCACACGGTTCTGGAGATCGAGTACGCGGGCGGCTACCGCGGGGAAGACGACCGCGAGCCGGTGAGCCTCGGCTCCCGGCTGCGTGACCACGGACCACTGGGCTACGACCAGCTGGAGCGGTTCGGCAACGACCTGTTCGACGCGCTGGACGCACTGGCGGCCCGCGGGGTGCGCCACCGGGACATCAAGCCGGACAACCTCGGCCTGTTCAAGCGCAGTGACGGCTCCTGGCAGCTGATGCTGTTCGACTTCTCCCTGGCCGACGTCCCGGACCAGGACGTGCACGCGGGTACACGCGGCTATCTCGACCCGTTCCTCGGCAGTGCGGGGCGCTCCCGCTACGACGACCACGCCGAGTGGTACGCAGCCGCGGTCACCCTGCACGAGATGGCATCCGGCGAGCGGCCGGTGTGGGGCGACGGGCAGAGTGATCCACGCATGGTCACCGACGCCGAGCTGCACGTGGCGACCGAGCTGTTCCCGCAGGCGCTCAGCGAGGGCCTGAAGAGCTTCTTCGAGCGTGCGCTGCACCGGGACGTGGAACAGCGCTTCGACACGCTGCGGCAGATGCAGGAAGCGTGGCGGCAGGTCTTCAGAACCGCGGACGCCGCCCGTCCGGCGACCACTCCGGCGACCGTCGGCATCAGCACGGACGATCTGGAGGACGCCCGCGAGCAGGCCGCCGCCGCCGCGAGCCTGGAGACTCCCCTGGCGGCGGCCGGTCTGTCGCCACGCGCCGTGGCGGTCGCCGAGAGCCTGAAGGCGCACACGGTCGAGCAGCTCCTGAACATTCCGCCGCACCACATCTCCCGCGCCCGCGGTGCGGGCAACGCCATCCGCAAGGAGCTGAACCGCCGCCACCGCCAGTGGACACAGGCACTGCGTCGCCGCCCCGCCCCGAAGAAGCCGGTCGCGCTGGAGCCGGACGCACCGCAGGAGGCACTGGAGTCGGTCGACACGCTGGCGGCCCGGCTCGTGCCGCCGGCGGGCAAGCGGCGCACAAGGCCGCGATCCGATGTCGTACGGGCAACGCTCCAGCTCCCCGGTGTGCTGGAGGACGGTGAGGCACTGGAGCCATGGCCGTCGCAGAGCCTGATCGCGAAGGCGCTGGGCATCAGTCAGCCGACGGTGTCGCAGAACCAGCAGATCGCGGTCGAGGCCTGGGCCCGGCTGCCGTGGCTCGGCCGCGTGCGCGACGAGGTGGTGTCCATACTCGCCGAGCGCAATCGCGTCTCCACGGCCGAGGAACTGGCGGCAGAGCTGCGCGCCCGGCACGGCGCGGGCGACGGCACGCCCGCCGAGAGCCTGGCGAAGGCGCTGGCCGTGGTGCGGGCCGCGGTCGAGGCGGAGATCCGCAAGCGGGACGACGACCAGCCCGGCGCCGGGTCCGGGGAGCCGGTCGAGGCGCCGGCGCGGCTGGCGGTGCAACGGCGCAACGGCCGGGTCGTCATCGCCCTGGAGGACCAGCCGGGCGCCGACGAACCGACGCCCGCCGAACTCGCCGACTATGCGGCGGCGCTGGGTGAGGCCGCCGTCGGCCTGGCTCGGCGCGACCCACTGCCGGGCCGTGCCACGGTGCTGCGGGAACTGCGTGCCGTGCCCGCTCCCGAAGGCATGGCGCCGCTCGCCGACACCCGGCTGGTGGAGCTGGCCGCGTCGATGGCGGGCGAGGTCGCGTTCTCCCCACGTCTGGAGCTGTTCCCGCTGGACCTGAGCCTGTCCCGCGCCCTGCGCATCTCCCAGGCCCCGGCGGGGGTCCGCCCGGAGACCGGCATCACGCCCGACGACCTGCTGTCCCGGGTCCGGGCTCGCTTCCCCGGCCTTGCGGTGCTGGACGAGACGACGTACGTCGAATTGTCCGAGGCGCTGGCCGAGGCGGGCTTCCCACTCGACTGGAACCCCGACCGGCGTCGCTTCTGCCCCAGGGTCGAGGAAGGCACCGGCAGCCGCCTCGGCCTGTCGTCCTCCACCCGCACCAGCACCAGCTCGCTCTACGCCGCCGCCCAGGGCCGCATCGCCGAGGGTCAGGACCCCAGGGAAGTGCTGTCCGCCCGGCTCACCGAGGCCCGCCGCCGCGGTGGCTTCCTGGCGCTCACCCTCAAGGGCTCCGAGCTGCCCGGCGTCGCCGACGCGCTGGCGGCCCGGTACGAGACGACCGCGGTGTCGCTGAACGCCCTCTTCCTGGACTGCCTGCGGGAGCTGGCCGAGGAGCAGTCCGTACGCTGGCAGGCCCTGCTGAAGGCGGACGCCAAGTACACGGCGACCGGCACGCTGGGCGCGGCTCTCGCCTCGTACACCCGGGTGGCGGCGGAGCGGGTGCGGCAGCGGGTCGTCGAAACGGCGGAGCGCACCGGCCCCCGGGCCGTCCTTCTCGCCCATGAGGCCGGGCTGATCGCCCGGTACTGGGAGGCAGGCGGCCGCGAACTGCTGGCCGCTCTCCAGCAGTCGGCCCGCCGCCCCGCCGACATCCCGCACGGCTTGTGGCTCCTGCTGCCCACGGAGGACCCCCACGCCACTCCGACACTGGACGGCCGGACGGTGGAAGTGGTGGACCGGGCCACCGAGTGGGAGGTCCTGGACAAGCTGTTCCTCAAGAGCGTACGGACGGCCGATTCACCCGCCTGATTGCCGAGTTCGGCTTGCCACGCCCCCTTACCGACGATTCACTTGCACGAAGTGCGGTGAAACCAGCTTTGGGGAGGGGGTGCGCATGCTTCTCAACTTTCGAGTGGCCAACCACCGGTCGATCAGGGACGAGCTGGAATGGCAGCTGCATCCGGTGTACGACAGCGACCGGCCGGCGGGCACGTCTTGGCAGGCGGTACCGGTGGCGGGCATCTTCGGCCCCAACGCGGCGGGCAAGTCGAACGTGGTGGACGCGCTGCGGTACATGGCGGACCTGGTCAAGCACTCACCACTCCTGGCGGAGGACGGCGAGGGCGTACACAGGGAACCCTTCCTCCTGGACACCGTGACCCCCGCCGAGTCCTCCTGGTACGTCGCCGACCTTCTGGTGCGCGGGGTGCGGTACACCTACGGCTTCGAGGTCGACGACGAGCAGGTCCTCAGCGAATGGCTGTACGCGTACCCCGAGGGACGCAAACGGGTGGTGTTCGAACGGGACGGCGAGGAGTTCCGCGTCGGCAGCTCGCAACGAGGTGCCAAAGCGCTGTACACAGTGGCAGAGGTGACTGCCCGGAACGCCCTTTTTCTGTCCATGGCAGCGCGTTCGAAGACCGCCCTTGCTCCGGTCAAACCCGCGTACCGCTGGTTCCGCCGGGAGCTGGTGTTCGGCGGCCCCGTGCTGGGCCGTTCTTTCCTGTTCCCGCATCTCCTGACGAGGAGCCTGGCCAGGCGTCTGGACATGAGGGGCGAGCCGACGCACCTCCGGGAATTACTGCGGGCCGCGGACCTCGGCATCGAGGACTTCCGGGTGGAATCCGTGGAAGAGGATCTGTACGAGGACGATCAATCGCGGCTTCGGCTCAAGGAACAGCCGCCTTCGGTTATGAAGACATCGGACGCGCTGTTCGGTATGCCGCACAGACGGCGTGTACGCCATGAACTCTGGCTGCGGCATACGGGCAGGAACGGCTCGTTCGAACTGCCTCTGTCCGCCGAGTCCTCCGGAACCAAGGCAATCGTGGAGTACGCCCTCGCCCTGGAGCGAGTGACCGGCGAAGGCGGCACCCTCGTCGTCGACGAGCTCGACAGCAGTCTGCACCCCCGCCTGAGCGCCTTCCTGGTCGGACTCTTCCAGGACCCGGAGCGCAATCCGCACGGCGCACAGCTCCTCTTCACCAGCCATGACGTGAGCCTGCTGGGCCGCAAGGCAGGCAAGGACATCCTCAAACGGGACCAGATCTGGTTCGCATCGAAGAACGAGTTCGGGGAGACCTCGCTCTATCCACTGTCCGACTTCCGGCCACGGCTGGAGGAGAACCGTGAACGGAGGTATTTGAGCGGAAGTTATGGCGCGGTACCGATGATCGACAATACCTTCGCGCTGGCCATTGCCGGGCGAGGGGGAACGGGTGACGAGGCAGCCGAAGCCGGACGGCAGGAGGGTACCGAGGCGTGAGTCCACACTGCGCCGCAGGCCCGCTCATCGAGATCCACTGCCGCCCATCCTCGTGGTCTGCGGTGCCAAGAACACAGAACCTGCTTACTTACGCGACCTGCTGGCATCCGTGGACAACCGCGCCGTCGACGTGAAGATCAAAATCTGTGCCCAGGATCCCGTGTCGGTGGTACGCCATACCGCGACCGAACGCAATAAAGCAGGCGACTACTACGAACAGTCCTGGTACGTCCTGGACGTCGACGAGTTCGCTCACCTCGACAGGGCTCTGCGGCTGGCGGCGGACAAGAACGTCGAGGTCGCTCTCTCCAACCCGTGTTTCGAACTGTGGCTCCTTCTCCACTTCCGCGACCATCGTGCCCCGGTCAACGGCTACCGGCAGGCGGAGAAAGAGCTCATAAACCACCACCCCGGTTACAGCGAAGCAGCCCGCAAGCTCGACTTCCGCCGCTATCGCGCGGGATGGCCGGCTGCCGTCGAGCGGGCACGGAAGCTCGCAAAACCGGGTGAGGAGCACAAGACCAACCCGTCGACCGGGATGTGGCGGCTGGTCCGGGAGATCGTGCCGGCACATCTGCAGAACTGAGCCGCCTCCCCCATCACCCGTATCACCCGTGGTGCAGCAAGGCAATCCGTGGAGTCCGGCCGTGGCCGCTGTTCAGCGCACAAGTCCTCGCACACGGTTCGGGACAGACTCCACAAACGTCAGCATTTCGAGGTGGTACGTCGCTCTCTCGGGATTCGGAAACCGCACGTTGTGGCGGTAGTAGCGGTGGAAGCCGATGATGAGCGCCGCGTGCTCGATCTGCAGGGGGAGGGCCGCCCGGTCCGCCACTGTCAGAGGGCGTTTCTTCTCGTAGCCGCAGAGCAGGGCTTCGAGGCGTTCACAGGACAGGAGTCCTGTGCTGTCCTGGGCCAGGCCCACCGCCGCCATGCCGAGGTCGAGCAGAGGATCGTCGAGGGAGATTGTTTCCCAGTCGAGGACGGAAAGGTGCCCGTCATCGCGGACGACGATGTTGTCATCGAAGAGATCACCGTGCACGAGGCACGGTTCGCGCCTGACATCCTCCTCCGCAGCACGGATGCGTTCAAGGCGTTCGGTCAACCATCCAGCGAATTTCCGGTCGGTGAAGTTCGGGATCGCGGCGAGGTGTGCTGCGGACAGCCGCCGGGTACCGACAGGGACGTCCTCCAGGCCTTCGGCCTGTGGCGGCAGGGCGTGCAGGTTGGCGAGGAACTCTCCGGCTTCGGTCAGCAAGGCCAGGGGCAGGGGCTGTTGGATGCTGCCGGAGATCCACTCCTTCAGAACGAGTCGGCTGCCGTTGACAGTGACGACCAGGGATCCGTCCGTGGCGGGCACGATCTTGCTGGTGGGCAGACCGAGTCGGTACAGGGCCTGGGTGTGGCGTGCGAGCGCAGTCGCAGTGCGTTCGTCGTGGTTGTCCAGCGCCGTCAGGACATAGCAGCCCTGCTCGGTGTCAAGGCGGAAGCTGGAGTTGGCGGCGCCGCCCGGCAGAGGGACGATTGACACGTTCGTCAGCTCGTACCGCTCGGCTAGTGTGTTCAGATTGATCTGATCGACTGTGGTGTAGTGCGCCACCTACTCAGTCTCCTTGACGTGCTGTGACCGACTCTCGCCTTCGGTCCTCGGTAAGGCCGACCCAGCGTGCTCGTACCTGATCGGTCGTGTCCAGCCAGATGGCGCGCGGAAATCCGGAGGGCGGTTCCTCGTCCGCCATCAAGTAGGTGAGCTCCACCAGATAGGCGAACTCGACGCCGTTGACGCAGTCTCGCCTCAGTCGGTCGCGTGCCGAGGCAAGGGCATCCGCACCGCCGACAAGGTGAGCATGCAGGCACTCCGCGAAGCGGACATACGCCAGGGACGAGGTCAAGCCTGCCTCCCGGGCCTCATTCGCCACGGCTTCGGCTCGCTCGGGCAGGTCATCCGCGATACCCGCGTCACGAACCAGGGAAGCGATGCGCGTCTGTACCTCGGCCCAGCGGATCGTGACACTCGCAAGGAGTTCCTCGGCTCGGGCGATTTGCTCGGCGGCCCGTGGCCGGTCCTGGAAGGCTGCAGCGAAGGCGAGGCAGGCTTGTGACAGCGCGGCCTCACCGGGCTGCCCGGCCGCGAGAGCCTGGTCGCGGGCGGCTGCGTAGGAGGAGCAGGCCAGAGCGATGGAGCCCTGAGGCCAGTACAGGTCACCCATGACCCGGTCCTGCCGCCCTTCGACGCCAAGGTGCATAGCGGCCTGTTGAGCCTGGGGAAAGTCGCCGATCCGGCGAGCGAGATGGATCAGGCCACGGCGTGCGGTGGCGGACAGGCGTCCGCCGGCTTCGGCGACCCAGCGCATGCCGTCCAGAGACGCCTGGAAGTTACCAAGGTCCCGGTCACATTCGGCCAGGAAGTAGCGGGGCAGTTCTTCCAGGCTCTCCGGCAGGGCACCGCTGCTGAGCACTGCGCGAAGCTGTTGTGCTGTTCGGTCGCGATGGTGACGCTGACGCTGCGCAATAGCGGAAAGCGCTGTGGCCAGCGCCTGGGCAGGGGTAGTGGGCCCATCTCCGGATGAGTCGGCAGGCGGCTCGATCGGCTCCCACACAAAGTCGTCGACGTATCGAAAGGCAGCGTCCTCCAACCAGCCGAGTGGCAGATCGAACTGATGGGAAAGCGCCAGTCCCTGGCGCAGCGCCGACACAAGACGTCCGCGGTGGGACAGATCCTCCCGTCCAAGCGCGTCGAAGACTCGCCGCGCAGCCCGCTGCCAGTCCGCGCTCGTCCACCGGTCATCACTCGTTGAGTCCATCTCTCGAACGGCATCCCGGATCAAGGCGTGCAGGCGGTACGGCCACGGCGCATCGGCGTCCTGGTCAACGAACGGGCGGTCGACCAAGTCCTGTGCCGGAGCATCGTGATCGAGCCCCGCAACGGCGGAGGCAAGGGGAATGGAGAATGTCTCCAGGAGGCTGACCGAGCGCAGGACTCTGCGGGTCTGTGGAGACAGATCCCGGAACGTCCGGGCCACCAGAGCGGGAAAGTCGAGATTGAACTCGTCCGCAGCAGGCACACGTCCCCGCCGTCGGTACAGATCGAGGAATCGCATCGCGGCGAGATCCAGGTAAAGCGGCAGGCCATGGGAGTTGGCCGTGATCAGATGGCGAGTCGCATCGTCCATCATCGGCCGTCCGTCACGCGTCAGGCGCCGCGAGAGGTACGTCTCGCAGTCACTGGCGGACAGATAGCCGACCGTGTGCTGACGGGGCTCCTGCACAGCACCGCCAACCAACTGCGGCCAGAACTCCTCGCCCGCCCAGTCCAACTGCCCTTCAAGGCGAGGATCGTCCCACTGAAGGCGGTTGCGGCCCGTGATGACAAACAAGGTACCCGGCATCAGCCACACCACGCGCTGGACGAGACGTTCGAGGTCACGGTGGACCCGGTCCCCAACGTCTTCGAATGTGTCCAGCAGGACTACGAGAGTGGCCCGGTGCCGGGCCGGCACGTTGGCCAGGTCCCAGGCGAGAAGATGCGGGTAGTAACTGAGCGCCTCCTGATCCGGCGTGGCCTCGAGGAGGTCGGCGAACCGACGGCACTCTGCGAGCGCCCGGACGCGGTGCTGCCTCTCTCGCAAGGCGCGCACCACGGTGCGTAAGCCCTGGCCGACGACGTTGCCCACCGTGCCTGGAAGGGCTACAGCCTGCGCCGCGTCCGCCAGGGCCGACTGCATCTGGCTCGACAGACTCCGTGCCCCGGGAAGTCCGCTCAGCCGTGTACGGCGCAGCACATACTCGTCGAGCGTCTCACCTGGATGGTTGTGTTCCCAGTAGCGTTGCAGAGCCAGGTCGAACGTCGGCATCGGCCGCCCGATCTCCGCCGCGGCCAGACGGATCGCAAGCACCAGGGACTCGAAGTCCATCCCCGAGTCCCGTGCCAGGTCGATCCGTACCGGTACGACAGGGCCGATCTCCTCGTCAAGCCGCGGCCAGTGCCCCTCCTGGCTCAGTCCCCGGCCCAGATGCTCTGCCACGCACCGCGAAAGGGTCGACTTTCCGATGCCTCCGACGCCGTAGAACGTGAGCACATTCCGCCGGGGCGCCTCGAGGTCCTGGACGTCGAAGTCGCGCGCCCGTGTGGCGCGGACGAGGTGGGACAGGCTTCGGGCCACTGCCTGCCACTCGTCGAGGCGGTCGGCAAAGTAGTCGACTGCCCTGACCTCACGGTCGTTGGAACGGAATAATGCTCTCAGATCCGACCGGCTCACCTTCGCCCCCTGTCTCGACAACGAAGCCAGAAGAGCAGTGCGCCTGATTTGTCGTCAAGTTGCCACGGGAATATCGCGCGGATTTTCAGACCCCTGGGTTGCGCCCACCAGGGTTGGTCTGCGCTGGAGCGCTGTCACCGAAATCCTGGTTCTCTCGGTGGGGCAGGACTGCGGGTCGTGGTCACAGGGCCATCAGGGAGCCTCCTGGTCAGCCGCTGCCGGTTCCTCCCCAGGCACGACGACCAGGGGCCGGTGAGCTGCTTCGTCGCCGGCCAGGTAGGCGTTGATCCCTGCTGCGGCCAGTGGGGTCAGCGATTCCGTGTCGGGCCGACTGTGGAGGCGCAACAGCACATGGTCGTCGTCGACGATGCAGTCAGTGCAGGGCAAGGTGCGCGACAGCAGGCGGGCGAAGTCGGCGCAAGTCGCCCTGACGTCGACCCCGTGAAGGCCGATCCAGGCATGCAGGGTGCCGTCCTGCACGGTCAGCTCGACATCGACCGAGCTACCCGCCGCCTCGGCCGCCTCCCCACACCAGGTCAATGTCTCGTCCAGTGCCGCTAGCTGGACCGACAGCGGCAGGAAAGCTTCCTGCCGCATGTCGTCACGGACCGTGACGCCGGTGCGTGCTGCCTGGTCGCGCCACCAGTTCTGCACGATGTCCCGCACCGTGACCCCCCGCGGGCCCGTCCGGGCTGCGTTCCTCACGGCCTCGGCCGCGTTCCGGCGGACGATGCTCGCCCGGTCGCTTCCCTGGTCCGCCGCCATACGGCGCAGCAGGGAGCGCGGTCCGAAGCGGGTGGCCCGCAGAACGTGCCGGTAGAGCTCGGACAGTGCGTGGGGAACGGTTATGTCCTCGGTACCAAGCAGGGTCTGCACACGGCCGACCCAGGCACGGAAAGCGTCGAGGTCTCCGGTGGCGAGCAGATCCGTACCGAGAATGCCACCGCTGACCATGCGGGCACGCTGCCGTTCGCTCGTCTGCCCCAGCCCGTCGAGCTGCGCGCGGAGCAGATACCGCAGCAAGTCACGTTCCGCCGGCCTGAGGGCGTCGACGAGGTCGTCTGCCGGGGCCGAGAGGATGTCGAGCACATCCTGAGCAGTTGCCTTGTCGGCGTCGGTCTTGGAGCAGGGCCCCTCAGGGGGCACGGTCCACCGGTGGACGCGGCCTCGTGCGTCGCACAGGACGAGAGTCGAGGCGTAGGCCTGCAAGTGCTCTGGCCCCGTGCGCTCGTGCTCGAAAGCGTGCGTCACCCCGAACGTCCTCACCAGGATGTTCAGCACAGTCACCGGATCGTGCTGGTGCTGGAGCCCTGAGAGCCAGTCGTCGAGGACGACGGGTCTGCGATGAAGCAGGCGCGGGCCGTGGACACGCCAGGCCGTGGCGACCACAGCCTGTGCGGCGTTGGCGACCACACCCGGCCGATGCCCGTCCTCCCCTCGGCCGGTCAGTACGCCGTCGGCGAGAACGAGCGCAGTGCCGAGGCGGACCGTGTCCTCATTGGCAAGCGAGTGGATGCGGGCTTCGTCCTCGTCCGGTACCAGCCCGTGAGCGAGGACGCGTCTGATTCTCATGTGCCGGGCCAGGTGGCCGAGAACGAAGGAGCCGTGGTGGGCGAGCAGCTGGTTGTCGCGCTGGTGGTGAGCGGCTGCCTCGGCCTGGTTCTCGTAGACGTACGACGCGTGGGTGAGTGCCTGCGCCAGCAACCCTTCGGCCCGGTGGCCGTGGAGTTCGAACATCGCCGCCAGGTCGGTGAGGGTATCCCGGAACCTCAGAGGAGAGTTCCGGTATGGCTGTGGTGGTGCCATCCGTCGAGCGGACGTGACCTGTGCCACCTGGGGTCTCCTGGCCTGCGGGAGGCTGCGCAGCAGGGCGCGGGCGGCAGCTGCGCGCGCCGCCTTCTTGGTGCGTCCTGTCCCCTGCGCGCTGCGGCCACGGCCGGTGCGGGCGACGGCGGTGTAGGTCCTTTCGTGATCGGGTCCCTCCTCGGCGTACTCGTAGGAGAGTCCCTCTTTCGCGAAGAGCCTCTGCACCTCGGTGACGGGGTCGGTGTCACCCATGTCGTCGGCGGGGTCGTCGATGCCGGCGCAGACGGTCTCGACCAGCCGCCGAGCGGTCTCATGGGCGTCGGTGAGGCTGAGGACGCCGAGGATCTGCCGGGCGACACCCTCCGCTACCGAGGGTGCGGGGCGCTGCGCCTCACCGGCCCCCATGCGGACGAGGCCGTGTCCGGCCGCCCACTGGCCGAGCGCGCGCCGGGCGGCTGCCGACCGTCGGCTGTGTTCGCTCGACTGGATGCCGACTTTCTCCGGCTGCCGCTGCGCGACCCACGCGTCCATGAGGATCACATCGATCGTGCTGCGGCCCAGCTTGTCCAGCATGCCCAGGACCTGCGGCGTCACCGTGACCTCGCACAGGCCGCTCTCATAGAGGTAGCTGCGGTGCGTGGCGGCCAGCCCCAGCCATGCCGTGGTCTCCACCCCCGCGTGCCACTCGCCCACGGTGTCCTGGATCGCGGTCCGGACGGTCTCTCCCCACGTGCCCACCAGCGCGGCGGGCGGTTCGCTCAGTGCCGGGTACGTGACGTCGCGGACTTCGAGCTGCCGTTCGGCACGGATGTACGGCGGGGCTGGTTCCGGCGGCACACGGTGGGCAGCTCCGGGCAGAACGTGCCGCGTGCCGGAGCCGGACGGCTTCCGTCCCCGGCTCGGGAAAGAGGACGACGGCCTGTGCCGGTCGGCGCGTCGGGATTGGGGAGCGCGCTTCGGTGAGGACTGCTTTCCCCGGCCACCCGTCCTCAGCCCATGCCTGTCGTCCAGAAGGTCCTGGAGTTCAAAGAGGTCCTGGAGTTCAAAGAGGTCCTGGAGTTCAACGGTGAGCCAGAAGGGCAAGCGGGCGGGAGGTTCACCTCCGTCGAAGAAGTCGCCGGCCAGTTCGACGCAGTACAAGTACCGGTCCCACTCGTAGCGGCGCGCGTGTTCCTGGCCGAGCGTGCGCAGTGCCGACCGCATCCGCGCATACGGCACCTTCCGGCCGACGAGCTGGTACGACGTCCTCTTCCGCGCCGCTTCGATGGCGAGTGCGATCCGGTGCACGGGCGTCGGCGGCGCCGTCTCCCGCAGCGACACGATGCCAACCCAGCGGTTCATGGCCCTCCCCCCGGATGACGGCACGGCCCGACGCACGGTGGGTGACGCGGACACGTCTTCCCGGCATGCGTGGTACGGGCGGCCTCTTTCCGGCCTGCTGTTCCCCTCCTCATCCCGCCGCGCCCCACCCCACGGTGATCACGGCCGGAGCCCACATCAGGTTAAGTCGCCGGCCCGGGATCCGGCAGGGGTTCGCGTGAGCGAATCGTTCCGCTGCCATGACGGGAGCCGACCCCGGTGGAACATCTTGTCCGATTAGGAGGAGATCCCTACGCTGATCTCCTCCTTTTCCCCTGTGGCACGGTTCCGGAACCCCACGCTCGTGCTCCGCCCCGGGCCCGCCGCAGCCGGGGACGGATGGGGAGGGAAAGGGCGTCCAAAAGTTGGCTGTCATGAACGTCGGTGGAAGGCTCCTCGGCAAGGAGATCGTGAAGCTCTACCCGCCCTGTGACGGCATGCAGCTCGTCCGGCTGGAAGCGGTCGCGCCCTTCACCTGCTCGCGGTGCGGTCAGGAGAAGAAGGCACGTCTTGTCGCCGTACGGGGCGACGCCCTGTTCTGCAACGGCTGCTACGGGCGCATGAGGGCGTCGGCCCAGGAGCGCGGCCAGCGATCGCAGGGGAGCACCGACCGGCCGCCGACGGCATCCGCGGACACTCGGGCGCCGGCCGTCCGGGCCGAGGACCTCACGCAGGTGGTCGTCGAAGAACTCGACGGCGGACTTCCCCACTCGGTGGTCAACACCGGCCTCACGGTCGAGTGGAAGTTCTCCGTACGGGCCGAACACCTCCGGCACGGCACCTGTCCCGTGCCGGCCGAGATGGCCACCCGAGCCGCCCCTCAGGAGCCCTTGGACCTCACATTCCTGCGAGGACGTCACCGCATCGGGGTGCTGGACGAGCAGAAGGGCATCAGGCTCCGGGTGGACGGCGACAAGCCGTTCCTGACGGGGCTGACGTGGCAGCCCTTCGTCCTTCCCGGCACCCGCGTGTCGGTGCGATGGGACACGTGGAGGAAGCTCCGTCTGACCTACGCCCCGCTGGACAAGCCCGTCGTCTTCGGCGGCACCGTGGTCCGCTACGCCTACGACCCGAGGATCATGACCCGTGAGCTCGCGGCGTTCGATGCACGCGTGGACCGGGTGGAGGAGCTCGTGCTGATCGCGCTGCGCGAGCTGGGATACCTCGACGAGAAGGGCCGGGCGCTTCTCCCCGAGGAGGCGCTGGTCCGGAACACCATCGAGCGTGCGCCGTCGGAAGAGTCGGCGAGGAAGAAGATCGATGCGGCGATCGAGCGGCTCCTGTCGCGCGGGATCCTCACCTGGGAGCAGGGCAGCATCGATCAGGCAGCCGTACTGCACTACCCCGCACGACGCGGAGAGACACCGGTTCCGCTGCTCTGCTACGCCCCCACGCTCCGGGTGGCGGACCGTGAGGACCTCCGGAACGACGGCACAGGCGCCGGACACGGCGTGAGCGCCCATCGGGTGGCGGGGCATCTGATGCGCATCGGCCACCTCGGCAAGGAAGCGAGCGCGAAGGCGAGAGCCGCCTACCGAGAGGACCACAGGAGAGCCGGCCTGGCCGGTTCTCATGAACTGCCCCCTGGATTCACCTACGTCCGTGAGCACGAGCGCGGGACATAAGACGGATACAAGACAGCGTGCGTGTGCCGGTGGAGTGGCGTCGAAAAGGCGTGTGCGTCCCTGCGGGACGCACACGTCCGGGCAGCCGGGCGGGGTCTGTTGCCGGGCCCGGACGACCGAATCGTGGAGGCGGTGGACCGGGGCACCGAGGGGGAGGTGCCGGACAGGCTTGTTCAGGAGGGTGCTCAGGGAACCGGCCCCGTGGGGGTACGCCCGCGCAGCCGGCCCTGCCTTCCGCGCCGTCGGTCAGGACGCGTCCACCGGCGCATGCCTGGCAGCCGGACCGTGGGAGCGGAGAGCCCCTGCGCGTCACGGACGGGGGCGCAGCTCTCGACGGTCGCCGAGCAGGGCACCGGGCCGACTGCGTACGGTTCGGCAGGCAGGAGGTCGCAGCGGACGGGAGGCGGTGCGACGCGTCCCGTGGTTCCGAACGGTGGTTCACCTGTTCGTCTGCCGCCGGGAGAACCGGGCCTGGCGTTCTGCCCTCCCGCTCCGCTCCCCCTCACTCAGCGGCCGGCCCCGGAGTTCCTGGCGGCCTGTATCTTCCTCGCCAGTTTCTCCAGTCTCCGCTCCTTCACCTTGTCACCCCCGGTCAGCCGCTTCTGCCGCTCCCGTCGCGCTTCCTCGGGGGTCAGCCGCATGTAGGCGGGCGCGATCCTGGGAAGCACGCTCGGAGGATCGGCACCCAGGTCCGCGACGACGGGGGCGGAGGGGGCGCCGGGGAACTTCTTGTAACTGGCGGCCCGCCCCCTCTTCTTCCGGCCCTTCCTGGTTTTCCCGACCCCGGACGCGGACGGGCTCGACGGCTTATCGGCTCTGACCGGAGCGACGCCCAGTCCGTTGCGCCGCCGTTCGGCGTCGCGGGCGTACTCCAGGTCCTGCAATGCGCGCAGGCGCCGCAGTTCCTCCTGGTTCCGGGAGGGCCGTTTCGTGGCCTTGCTCCGCTTGTCCTCGGTCTTCGCCGGCGGTCTGCCGGCCCGGCCGTTCCCGCCGTTGCCCACCACACCCCCACATGTCGTTGATCCGCACAGGCAACGGTCTGCCGCCCGCTCCGCGGCCCTCCCCAGGGCTGCCGTCCTTCTGCGGTCACACCGCACCACTGGGACGGATGGTGTGGGCACAACCGCCTGACCAGCATAAATACCGGATTGTGCCGAGTGAAGAGTTCACTGTGCACCGCTCTCCCCGAGCCCGGTGAGGCCGGGCTGGCAGGATGGTGCGGCGGCCCTTGGGGGGTTCGCCGGGAAATAAGCGCATCCGCGGTGATCGCGGAGCCGGCTGGCAGGATGAGAGGTGCGGCTGTGGCGGTGACGGCTGAGGAGACGCAGGGGTCGGGGACCTCACTGGATCGCACGCGGTTGCTCAAGGACCTTCAGGCGCAGGCCCGGCTCCTGGAGGACGACCTTCGCGAGCGCACCGAGAGCGAGCCCCGCTTCCGGGACGCTCTGCGCGCCGAGTACCACAAGGCGCTCACGGCGGAGCGTACGGCCGCCATGTACGAGACCTGGCGGGACGAGCGAGTCGTGCAGATCGCCGCCGCATGGGTGCTGGCCTGCGTGTTCGTACGGTTCAGCGAGGACAACGGGCTCATCCCGGACCCGTGGCTCTCCGGTCCCGGCGACCGGCTCGCCGAGGCGCAGGACCGGCACGACGACTTCTTCCGGCGCAATCCGTCCCTGAACGACCGTGACTGGCTTCTGGCCTCCTTCGACGCACTGGCCACGTCCCATCCGACCGTGGCGGGGCTGTTCGACCCCGCGCACAACCCGTTGTTCGAGGTCACGCCGTCCTACGAGGCCGCAACCGCGCTGCTCGCGTTCTGGCGGCAGCGCGGCGCGGACGGCGAGGTCGTCCACGATTTCACCGACCCCTCGCTGGACACGCGTTTCCTCGGTGACCTGTACCAGGACCTGTCCGAGCACGCCCGCAAGACGTACGCGCTGCTCCAGACGCCGGTGTTCGTGGAGGAGTTCATCCTCGACCTGACGCTGGAACCGGCCGTGGAGGAGTTCGGCCTCATGCCCGCCTGGAAGCACCGGCCGGCCGGCTGGGACGGCGAGGTGTGGACGGACGGTCCGGGCGGGACGGAGGTCGTACGCGGGCTGCGCTGCATCGACCCGGCGTGCGGGTCCGGTCACTTCCTGCTGGGGCTGTTCGAGCGGCTGCTGAAGAAATGGCGGGAGGCCGAGCCGGGAACCGAGCCGTGGGTGCTGGTGCGGCGGGCGCTGGAGTCGGTGCACGGCGCCGACAAGAACCCGTTCGCCGTGGCCATCGCGCGGTTCCGGCTGCTGGTGGCCGCGCTGAAGGCGTGTGGAGTACGGGAGTTGGCGGCGGCACCCGAGCTGCCGATCCGGGTGGCGGTCGCGGACTCCCTGCTGCACGGGCGGGGCGCGGAAACGGTGACTGAGACGCTGGACTCCCAGCTCGCGGAGAACGAGCCGTTCTACTACCGGCCGGAGGACGTGGAGGAGTACGCCCGGAAGGTGGACCTGCTCGGGCGGGACTCGTACCACGTGGTGGTGGGAAACCCGCCGTACATCACGGTCAAGGACGCGAACGAGAACAAGAACTACAAGGCCGCGTACCCCGACGTGTGTTATCGGCAGTATGCATTGTCAGTTCCGTTCGCACAGCGGATCTTTGAGCTAGCGGTTCGGGCGGGGGGCAGTCAGCGGGACGGGGGGTTCACAGGACAGATCACCGCGAACTCATTCATGAAGAGGGAGTTCGGAAAGAAGCTGATTGAGAAGTTCTTTCCGCGGGTTGATCTTACGCATGTGATTGATACGTCAGGGGCTTATATTCCGGGCCATGGGACGCCTACAGTTATTTTGGCAGGGCGAAATCAGATTGCCCGGCAGACGGATACCATTCGGGCGCTATTGAGCGTTAAGGGAGAACCTGGTCAGCCACCCGATCCAAGATATGGAGTAGTCTGGCAAGCAATTATTAAGCAGGTGAATCTACCAGGGGTTACTTCTGAGTGGATTTCCGCAGAAGACATGCCGAGGAATCTCCTCAGCGTGTTTCCTTGGTCTCTTTCCGGTGGTCGTACAAGCGCCTGCCTCACCAAACTTAACGAAGCACCATCCCGGCTTTCTGACAGCATCGACGTCATCGGGCGCACAACCAATCCCGGCGAAGACGAGGCTTGGACTTTGCCAGATGCCGCCACAGCAGCGCGACTCAAGGATCAAAACTCTGTTGAACGCTTCGTAGTAGGAGACAGCGTACGCGATTTCAACATTCAAGGAAGCCTGCTTGTACGAAGCCCGTATATCGATGAAGACCATAAGGAGATTGTCCCTGAATCCGATCACTTGCCATCACATAGCCTCTGGCCCGTACGTTCGGTACTCAGGCGCCGAAGCCTATTCGGTCGCCCCTTGGAAGATCACGGCCGGGCATGGTACGAGCATCTTGAGGATTATCCCGAACGTCTAACTCCCCCCCTCTCTATCGCATACGCCGAAGTAGCCACCCACAACCACTTCGTTTTGGATCGAGGCGGTAAGCTCTTCAAGCAAACGGCCCCGGTAATCAAGCTGGCGCAGAACGCCACCATGGATCAGCACTTTGAAGTGCTGGGACTCCTGAACTCCTCAGCCGCTTGCTTCTGGATGAAGCAAGTCAGCCACGTCAAGGGCGGGAGCGGCATCGGCCGTGGCGTGCAAGACGAGGCCTGGGAAAACCGGTACGCCTTCAACGGGACCCGGCTCCAAGAGCTACCCCTCCCCAAGCAGCTTCCCCGCACTCTCGGCCGTGAACTGGACTCGCTCGCCCAGACCCTAGCTACCTACGAGCCCTCCTCCCTTACCCGCGAAGCCGTACCTACCCGTGAGATTCTGAATGACGCTCGCCGAGCCCAAGAGCAGACCCGGGCCCGGATGATCGCGCTTCAGGAGGAATTGGACTGGACCGTCTACGGGGCCTATGGACTGCTCACCCCCGACGAGGTTGCTCGGACCACCGTTCCGCTGGATACCGACGCCGACATTCCCGAAGTCGCCCTCGGACAGCGCGCGTTCGAGATCGTGCTCGCGCGCAGCGGTGCCGAGACCGCCTGGTTCGAGCGGCATGGGTCCACCCCCATCACTGAGATCCCCGACCACTGGCCCGACGCCTACAAGAAGGTCGTGCAGGCGCGAATCGATCTCATCGAGGCCAACAAGGACATCCGGCTGATCGAGCGGCCCGAGTACAAGCGCCGTTGGTCGACCGAGCCCTGGGAAAAGCGCGAGGCCGCCGCCCTCCGCAACTGGCTGCTCGACGCCGCCGAACGCGAGGAGCTGTGGTTCGAGGAGCGGGACGGGTTCACCGTGCCGCGTCCGCTCACCATCAACCAGCTCGCCGACGAGCTGCGCCACGACAAGGACGTGCAGGCCGTCGCCGCGCTCTACGCCGCCGACCACCTCGGCAAGCGTGACGCCTCCCTCGCCACCGTCCTGGCCGCCGTGATCGAGGCCGAGCACGTGCCCTACCTTGCCGCCCTCCGCTACAAGGAATCCGGCCTGCGCAAGCGAGCCCAGTGGGAGCAGGTCTGGGAGCAGCAGCGCGAGGAGGACCGGACCGGGAAGCGGCTCGACATCAAGGTGCCGCCGAAGTACACCAGCGCCGACTTCCAGAAGCACTCCTACTGGTCCAACCGCGGCAAGCTCGACGTGCCCAAGGAGCGCTTCATCTCCTACCCCGGCGCCTCCCCCGAGGCCGACGGTTCCCTGCTGCTCGGCTGGGCCGGCTGGAACCACCGCGACCAGGCCGATGCCCTCGTCAGACTGATCCGCGATCGCGTCGAGACCGACGGCTGGGCCAAGAAGGACCCCCGTTTCGTGCCTCTCCTCGCCGGACTGCGCGAGGTACTGCCCTGGGTCCACCAGTGGTACGGCGAGTACGACGAGGAGTGGGAGGGCAACCCCGCCGAGGAGTTCCAGACCACCCTCGAAACGGGCCGTACGGAACGCCAGCTCTCCGAGTCCGACCTCATCAACTGGCGTCCGGAGAAGAAGGGCGGGCGCCGAAAGAAGAGCGAGTGACCGGCCTACGGACATGAGTGAGGGGCGGTAGGGAGCGCCACGGCTCCCTACCGCCCCTCGGTCGCATCAACCGCGTACGGCCATCCGCACAAACGCCGTCCACTGGTCAGCGGGAATGTTGAGAACCGCCGCATCTGGCCGCTTGGAGTCGCGGACCAGCACGGTCGTGCCCGTGCCCGCGACCTCGACGCAATCACCACCGCTGCCTGAGCTGTAGCTGCTCTTGAACCAGTTCAACTCACCAGCGGCAGGCTCGGGGCTGCTTGCCTTCATAGCTCTCCCAACAGCTTCTGGATGAAGGCCAACGACTCTCGGGGAGTGAGTGCCTGCGCTCGGAGAACGCCATACGTTGCTTCCAAGGGGCTGACCTTCTTGGGCTCGGTGTACAGGATGCTCGCCTCCTGCACCTCCATGTACCCAATCCTGCGCTGGTCTTTGGTATGGATCAACGTGAATGCACCGCCCAAGCCCGCATGTTCATCGCGCTCCGTCGGCATCACCTGCATCTCCACGTTGCGTTCGTGACCGTAGAGCAGCAGTTGCTCCAGTTGCCCCCGCAGCACCTGCCGCCCGCCTACGGGTCGACGAAGCGCCTGCTCCTCGATGACGAAGCTCAGCAGCGGGGCCGGACGTCGGGAGAAGAGCTTCTGCCGCTCCATCCGAGCGGCTACCCGCTGCTCAATGACCTCCGGGTCCAGCAACGGCCGCCACATGCTGAAGACCGCTCGCGCGTACTCCTCGGTTTGCAGAAGCCCTTTGACCACGTGGTTGTCGTACGCGTGCAGCTCGACCGCCTCGGCCTCCAACTCCGCGTACTGCCGGAAGAACGTCGGATACCGAGCCTTGGCCACTTCCTTCTTCATGGCCTTCAACACCCCCCGCGCCCCCGTCTGCTGATCAATCGCATCGATCAGCTCCGGCTTCGGGATCCGCCGCCCCTGCTCCACCGCCGCGATCTGCGCCTCGCCGTACCCGACCAGCTTGCCCAGCTGGGCCTGGGTCAGCCCGGCAAGTTCCCGGAAGAGCTTCACCTGGCGGCCGAAACAGCGCAGGAACCCCCCGCTGGGGTCCGCCTCCGCGGCCGCACCCGCGCCCGAGTCCGCACCCGACTCCATCCGCCTCGCCCCCTCTGCCTCGTGCCCATCACTCGCTGTGACTGCACGGTAGGGCGCGCGAGCATCCACCACGCTCCGACCAGGGCAACTTGCCTCGTACGGGTGAACGCCGTCCGCGAAAGCTTTCTTCACTCAACGCGTCCGCACGCACACGCTCCGTGCGGTACGGTCACCCTCGACAGCACGTCTTCCGTGCGCCTCGCCGGGCGTACACGAAGACGGCCCCCGCAACGGCAGCAACCCGTTCGCGAGGGCCTGAACCACCAGTGGAAGTTAGGGCTCCCACCGTGATCTACCGGCACTGTATCGCGCCTCCGCGCGCCTTCACTCGGTTCTCCCACGACCTCATCCGGCACCCGCGCCTGTCCTCGGACGCCGTCCGTCTTCTGACCTGGCAGCTCTCCCTCCCGCAGGGAGCGCGCGAGTCCCTGTCGCGCACCGCCGAACGCGCCCGTATCGGCGCAACGGCCTTCACCCGCGCCAAGCGCCAGCTCATGGAAGAGGGCTTCGTGCACGAGCAACGCGTGCAGGTGTCCGGTGGCCTCTGGGTGACCCAACAGCTCGTCTCCAGCGTCCCGTTGAGCCCCGGCGAGGCTGCCAAGATCCTCGCGCAGACGTCCGCGGCCGCCGTACCCCCTCCCGCCCCGGGGGACTCCGTGCCGCCGCAGGTCGCACCGAGTCGCCGTCATCCGGCCGTCGGTGTCCCGGCTCCCCGGCGCACCGACGGTCATCCCAGGAAAGACCCCGGGGAAAACACCTCCCACCAACCCCCCGAACCCCCCGCGGCCCGGACCGAGCCGCCCGCGCAGGAGGACGGGCCCACCGCCGCGCACCTGGAGGCGGCCCGCGCCCTCGTCGACGCCTTCCCGGCCCTCTCCCCCGACCTGCGTCACATCCCCCGCGCCATGCACGCCGAACTGACGCGTCTCACCGCGCGCTGGCTGGCCGCCAGCCACCCGCCCACCGCCGTCCGCCTGCACGTCCTGCGCGGCCTGCCCGACGACGGAACGCCCGTCCGCCGCCCCGGCGGTCTTCTGCGCCACCTCCTCCGTGACGTGCCGCCGCTCCTGCCCGACGACGCGACGTCGGAGCGCGCCACCGCCGCGGCCGGACCGCCCGAGGACACCCGCGCCGCGCAGCTCCACGGCCCCCGCCTGTCCGCCCGCCTGACGGGCGCCCGCGAGTGCGAGGGCGATCATCTGCAGCCGATGCTGTTCCGGCCGAAGGGAGACGAAACCCTCTGCCCCCGGTGCATCGAAGCAGCCGCAGCAGTGCACGAGAACCGTGAGCCGGAACTGTGCGGGGGTATGCGTATGGCCCTGCCTCCCACTCCTCGATAGCGTCTCTTCCGGGTGAAAGCCTGGGGGGTGAGCGGCACCATGGAGTCGGGCTCTGCGTACCGTGGCGCTAGGCCACAGGGGGGGGAGGAGGTGCGGCATGAGCGTTGAGCTCGAACTGAGGCTACGAGGCCCGCGCGCCGGCATGGACGCCCGGGAGTCGCTTCGGACCGTGCAGAGCGTGCTCTCGCTGCTGCACGAGCTGGAGAACAGCGAGACGGCGCGGTCGAGTCGCCACGGCACCCGCTGGTCCTTCAGTGACCTCAGGCTGGGCAGCCTGACCTGTGTCCTCGAGCCTCTGCGCATCGCCGAACACTCCGACTACCGGATCGTGGAGCGGGTGCTGCGGACCGCCGTGTCCGGGCTGGGCGAAGCCGAGACGGCGGAACGCATTCCGACCGGCTGGACCGCCCGTGCGGCATCGCTGGGACAACGGGTCACCCGCTCGCTCGGCGCATCGCCCGATGTCGGCATGTTCGTCGCGGTACGGGCGGACGGAGTCGAACTCCGGAGGGCCGAGGTCACCCAGAGGGCCGCCCTCCATCTGCAGGCCGCCACGCGTGCACGCCTGCGCACGTTCGGCTCGCGCCGGGGTCGTCTCAGCGGCCTGGTGGAGGGAAAGCACCGGCGTCCCCGGGCGGTACTGCGCACCGAGGTCGGTGGAGAGGTGATTCCCGTCTACTTCGGCGATGACCTGGACACCGAACTGCGGCGGGCCTGGCGGCGGGACCGGGTGGAGGTCACTGGCGAGATCACCGAGAACGCGCACGGACAGGTGATCCAGATGCGCGCGGCGGAGATCGAACTCCTCCCGACGGAGCCGCAGCTCTCGGACGACGACCTGCGAGCGGGCTTCTGGCCGGACATGACCGGCGGCCAGGACGCGGTGGACTATCTGGAGGCTCTGCGTGGGGGAAACTGACCGCCCCGAGTCGGTCTACTTGGACAGCAACTGCTTCATCGACTGGGCACAGGGCACGGAAAGCTCACGCGAGGCCGAAAGCATGCTGCGTGCCGCCAAAGCCGGGCACGTGAGGCTCTACACCTCCACCGTCACCTTTGCCGAGGCACGCGGCACCACCGCAAGCGCCCACCGGCTCCACATCCGGAACCTGCTTCAGGAGCCCTACATCACGCTGGTGGAAGTGACACGCCGAGTCGGTCTCCTCGCCAACGACATCACAGCCGAGAAGCCGAAGATCAAGGGCCTCGACGCCATCCACTTGGCATGTGCCGTCTTCGCCGGAGCCGAGGTCTACGTGACGCGCAACTTTCGCCACTTCACTCCGGGAGACACGTACAAGGGAGTAGTGCTGCGGACACCGTTCGAGTTCGGTGGCACCGGACTGTTCCCGGCTTCCGAGGTCGGCTGACCGGGCCGGGCGGAGCACCCGTGGCAGCGCTGGACCGGCAGGGGCGGACGGGCCCTCACCCCGACAAGCCCGACACCGTGGTGCCGGGCCGCCACAGGTCCCAGCCGTAGGGGTGTCGCACCTGGTGGCGGCGGGTGGAGCCGCGGGATCTTCGGTCCATGACGTTCTCCGCCAGCCGACAGCGCCCGCCGCTGCCCCCGCCCGCCGAGCAGCCGGTGTTCACCCTCCGTTTCACCGCCTCCCCGCGCGGTGCCCGCCTCGCCCGGCGGCTCGCCTCCCACCAGATGGACGCCTGGGGCTGGGGCTACGGCACACCCGTCCACGGCGCCGTGGAACTGGTCGTGGCCGAGCTGGCCGCGAACGCCGTCACCCATGGCCGCGTCCCGGGCCGGGACGCCGAGCTGCGGCTGAGCAGGGAGCCCGGGGGGTGCGTACGGGTCGAGGTGAGCGACACCCGCGGTGAGCGATGGCCCCGCACCGGGTCGGCCGGCGGGGAGCCGGACGGCGAGGCGGACGGCGGGCGCGGGCTGCTCCTGGTGGCCGCGCTGTCCGTGGACTGGGGCGTGTGCGAGCGGGCCGGGGGTGCGCCCGGGAAGACGGTCTGGGCGGTGATCGCGCCCACCATGGAGGCCGGCCCGGACCTCGCCGCCGTAGGAGGCCCGGACCTCGCCGCCGCAGGACGAGGACAGCCGCCGACGGCCGGGGGCGACGCGTCCACGACCTGAAACCCGTTCCGGAACCGGCCCGGTTCCGCGCACCCCGGCCCGTTGCCCCGGTCCGAGCTGGCACGATATGGAGGAGTTGTGTGGGGCGCGGGTTCACCACCCTGCCCCGAGGAAGCCCGGCCGCGGGGGGTGGCCGGGTGTGTGCTGTGGGGAGCGGGAGCGGCTGATGGCCAAAAGCGGCGGGACCGTCGTACTGAGGGACGTCCTCGACATCAAGGAGGACATCTACGCCGGCGACTTCAAGGTCGAGCTGTCCCAGGGGTTCGGCGGGCGCTCGGCGGGGCGGGTCGAGGAGTACGTGGTCACCCCGCAGCTTCAGGCGGAGTTCGACAAGGCGCTGAAACTGGTGCGCGGCGCGGTGCGGAAGAACGCGTCGTACGCCGCCTATCTGCACGGCTCCTTCGGCGCCGGCAAGAGCCACTTCCTGACCGTGCTGCACGCCGTCCTCAACGGGGACCCGGCGGCCCGCGCCAAGCCGCGGCTGCGGGAGGTCATCGCCGGGCACGACGAGTGGCTGCGCGGCAAGCGGTTCCTCATGGTGCCGTACCACCTGGTGGGCTCGGCCAACCTGGACGAGGCGCTGCTCGGCGGATATGTGCACACCGTGCGCGAGCTGCACCCGGACGCGCCGACCCCGACCGTGTTCCGCTCCGACGCCCTGCTCGCCGACGCCCGGCGGATGCGGGAGCGGCTCGGCGACGAAGCCTTCATCCGGCTGCTGCCCGACGACAGCGGCGGCGCGGGAGCGGACGAGGACGACGACGAGCTGAAGGTGATCGGCGCGAGCGGGGCGTGGACCCCGGCCGAGCTGGACGAGGGGTTCGCCGCGCCCGCCGGGGACCCGCGCCGTGAGCGGCTGGAGGCCGCGCTGCTCACCGGGCCGATGCAGTCCTACGCGAAGAGCGCGCGCGGGGACGCGGCCAAGTACGTGCCGCTGGAGAACGGCCTGTCCGTGATCAGCCGGCACGCCCACGGGCTCGGCTACGACGGCGTGGTGCTGTTCCTGGACGAGCTGGTGCTGTGGCTCCAGGCGCACATGCGGGACCGCACCTTCGTCAACAGCGAGATCCAGAAGCTGGTGAAGCTGATCGAGTCCGGTGACGCGGACCGGCCGGTGCCGATCGTGTCGTTCATCTCCCGCCAGCGCGACCTGTCCCAGCTGGTCGGCTCCGACGTGCTCGGCGCCGACGTCAAGGCGATGGAACAGGCGCTGGAGTACCTCAACGAGCGGTTCGAGATCATCAACCTGGAGGACCGCAACCTGCCGGAGATCATCAAGGAGCGGGTGCTGAAGCCGCTGCCCGGCAAGGAGGCGGTGCTGGAGGCGGAGTTCGCCAAGATCGACCGGACCGGCCAGCAGGTGAAGGACATCCTGCTGGACGGCAGCGGCGCCACGCACGCCGACTGGTCGGACTTCCGGGCCGTCTACCCGCTCTCCCCCGCCCTGCTGAACGTGCTGGTCGCGCTGTCCGGCGCGCTCCAGCGGGAGCGGACCGGTCTGAAGCTCGTGCAGCAGCTGCTGGAGCAGAACGCCGACGCCCCCGTCGGACAGCTCGTCCCGCTCGGCGACCTGTGGGACGTCCTCGTCGACGGCACGGGCGCCGCCTTCACCGACAAGCTCAAGCGGGAGTCGGAGGCGGCGGTGCGGTTCTACGCCAAGGCCCGCGGCCACCTGCTGGACAAGTACGGCTCGGACACGCACGCCGACTTCCGGGCCGACGACCGGTTCGTCAAGACGCTGCTGCTGGGCGCCCTCGCGCCGGACGTGCCCGCGCTGCGGCGGCTCACCGGGGCGCGGCTCGCCGCCCTGAACCACGGGTCGGTGCGGTCCCGTACCGTGCCCGCCGGTGATGTCGTCGTACGGCGGATGCGGGACCTGCAGGCCGCGTTCCCCTCCGAGGTGCGGTCGGACGGCGAGGCCGACCCGGTGTTCTCGCTGCACCTGTCCGACCTCGACATCGAGCCGCTGCTCGACGCCGTCGCCGAGGAGGACAAGGCCGGGGTGCGACGGGTGTGGCTGCGGGACCGGCTGTGGGAGGCGATCGGGGTCCGCGACGGGCAGTTCGTCGCCGAGAAGGAGATCGTCTGGCGGGGCACCCGGCGCATCGTCGAGTTCGTCTTCGGCAACGTGCGCGACCGGGCGGACCTGCCCGACGAGCAGTTCGTGCCCGCCACGCCGGGCAATGTGCGGTTCGTCGTCGACTACCCCTTCGACGACGGCGACCACTACCCGAGCGACGACTACCACCGTGTCGAGCAGCTGCGGAAGGACGGCGTCACCGCGCCCACGCTGGTGTGGCTGCCGGACTTCTTCTCCGAGCAGCGGCGGGCGCAGCTCGGCCGGCTGATGCGGATCAACTTCCTGCTGGAACGCGACCGGCTCGCCGACTACACCGGCACCTTCCCGCCCGACGACCGCGCCAAGATCAAACGGCAGCTGGAGGTGGCCCGCGACACCCTCACCGACCAGCTGACCGGGGCGCTCGCCGAGGTGTACGGGCTGGCCCGGCCGACCGACTCCAACCCGGGGCCCACGGTGTTCGACGAGCGCCATGTGCTGTCCCTGCAGCCGGAGTTCGCGCAGCCGAGGGAGGAGGGCGGCAAGGGGTTCGAGGCCAATGTGCTGCACCTGGCCGACGGCATGTTCTCCGCGCTGTACCCGAAGCACCCCGACTTCGGACTCGACCGGAACGGGCAGCGGAAGGCGGTGACCGCCGGGGAACTGCGGACCGCGCTGGAGTGGATCACCCGGGCGATGGACGAGGGCGGCCGGGCCAACAATGTCGACAGCCACCATCTGAAGACGGTGAAGCGGATCGTGGAGCCGCTGGAGCTCGGCACGGTCCACGACGGACCGCTCGTGATGCGGCAGGACTGGCGGACCCGGATCAACCAGGCCGCCGCCGCACACCAGCAGCGCGGCGACCTCGCCGTCGAGGACATCCGCGGCTGGATCACCAAGGATCTCGGGTACGGCGGGCTCGACAGGCTCACCGGCAACCTGCTCATCGCCGCGTATGCACTGCTCGACGACCGGGCGTGGGTGTTCCAGGGCGGGCCGGAGCGGGAGGCGCCCGCGCTGAGCGAGATCGGGTCCGGCTGGTCGCTGCGGGCGCAGCCGCTGCCCAGCGAGGAGGAGTACGCGGCGGCCCGGGACCGGGCGGCGCGGCTGTTCGGCATCGCCGTCAAACCCGCGTTGTACGCCCGCAACGTCAACCGGCTCGCCGACGAGCTGCGCGCCAGGGCGGAAGCGTGGGAGAAGGACGTCGCCGGAGTGCGGGTCTCGCTGGAGCGGCACGCGTCGCTGCTCGGTCTGGACACGCCCGGTGAGACGGCGCCGCGCACCGCGATCCTGCGCGAGGCGGCCGGACTGCTGGCCCGGCTCACCCGGCACGGCAGCGATGCCACCGCGCTGGTGCGCGAGCTGGCCGCCGCGTCCCTGACCGCCGGGGAGCGGGACCTGAACACCGCCATGGGCAGCGCGGGGGAGGTGCTGCGGGCGCTGGACGGCACGGACTGGCCCGCGCTCAGGAACGTCCACAGTCTGACCGCCCGCGAGGACGGCGTCGGCGACCGTGCCCGCCGGCTGTTCGCCGAGATCGCGCAGACCGCACGGGCGTCCGAGTTCGAGCGGTCCCTGGTGCAGGTGCTGCACGGGGTCCGGGACCAGGCCAACGCCATCATCAACGCGGCCCTCCAGGTGGAGAACGTGTTCGTCGAGCAGCGGCGGACCCCTGTGGGGGCGCAGGACGTACGGGTCACCGACCCGGAAGTGGCCACCAGCCACCCGCAGCCCGGGACCGGCGTCGTACCGCCGCGGCAGCCGGAGACGGAGCAGGTGCCCCCGGCCGGCCAGGCCGGGACGGCGGGCGGCGACGCCCGGCCGGGCACCGGGACGGGCGGGTCCACGCGGCCGCGTCGCTCCGGGCGCCGGCTGATCCCCGCCCACGGGGACGCCACCACGCTGGAGCGGCAGCTCGCAGTGGAGCTGGCAGCCGTGCAGGAGGAGATCCGGGCCTTCCGCGCCGCGCATCCCGACGCGGCTGTGGAGATCGTCTGGCAGCCGGTCGACACCCTCGACGGAGCCCGCTGATGCCGGCACGACCCGCCGCGGGACGGCGTGCCGTCGAAGTGCTGCTGAAGGCAGAGCTGCCGCACGCCGAAGGGCGGAGACTCGTGCTGGTCGACGCCGTGTGGGCGGGCAGCGACGCGGAACGGGACTTCACGGTCCAGGTCGACGGCGCCGCCCGCCGGGTGCACATCACCGACCAGGACTCGCCGCTCGGCATCGTCGACGCCTTCCGGCGGCACACCACCGAGACCGACCCCGACGGGGACAGCGTCCTCGTGGTCACCGGAAAGGTCCCCGCCGACCAGCTCAGCTGGGACCTGCGCGGGCACGCGGTGCGCCGCCGCCCGCTGGCCGTGGACCGCGCCGACATCGTCAAGCAGCTGTTCGGGGCGGGCGATCTGGACACCCGCATGGTGCGCGAGCACTGGCTGCTGGACGCGCTGCTGGAGGCCGAGCCGCCCGGCGGCTGGCCCCGGGTCGGCGCCGTCCTCACCCGTGACCGGGCCCTGCGGGCTCTGCTGGCCGCGCGGGTGGGGCTCGGGGACACCGGCTCCGACTCGCTGGACCTGGACGCCGACACCCTCTTCGACTGGAGCCGGACCCCGGCCGGGCCGCGCCGGTTCGCCGAGCTGCCCGAAGCCGAGCGGGCCGGTCTGGCCGAGTGGCTGGCGCAGGTGGCCGGGCCCGCCGCGCCCACGCTGCTGGCGCTGGCCGCCGACGGGCGGGGC
>NZ_BAAAHG010000050.1:0-43786 GCF_039525155.1 Streptomyces thermoalcalitolerans
CTGGTCCTCGATGCGTTCGAGGGTCTGCCAGTCGCTGCTCTGCAGGATCTGCTCGGCCTCCGGAGCGGTCCCGCCCGGGCCCTGCTCCGCGGGTGCGCCTTCGGCGCCGGCCCCGGGCTGGGGCTCCGCCTCCGCGACGGGCGCGGCGTCCACGGTCCCGGCGGTCTCCTCGGTCCGGGCGGTCGCGGCCTCATCGCCGGGCGCGTGCCCGGCCTCGGTGTGCCCGGCCTCGGTCACCGGCTCGTCACCGGGAGCCGGGGTGCCTCCGGGCTCCTGGTCGGCCTCGGCCGTCCGGCCGTCCGCCGGGTCCGGAACGCCCTCCGGGGCGTGCGCCGCCCCGGCCGTACCGTCCGGCACGCTTCCGGCGTCCGGCGCTCCACCGCTCGAAGCGGCTTCGCCCGCCCCGGCCGTCTGGTCGGCGCCGGCGGCAGGCGTGTCCTTCGTCTCGTCCTCGGGCACCGTCCCGGCCGCGGGCGCCTGCCCGTTCTCGGGCACCGGGCCGTTCACCGGGCCGTGGGGAGCAGCGGCCTGCGTCTGCTCACCCTCCGGGGCATGCACCCCTTCGACCGCACCACCGAGCACGGTTCCGGCCGCCGGCGTCTGTCCGCCCACCGGGCCGGGGGCGGCCGGAGCCTGCCCGCCCGCCTCGGCCGTGAGGGGGGCCGCCGGGGTCTGAGCCGCGGTGGCCTGGACCGGGGTGGCCTGGGTCGCGGTGGCCTGGGTCGGGACAACCGCGTCCGCGGCCGTCGCCCCCGGGCCGGCCGGCGGGGTCGTCTGAGCCGTCGGGGCCACCGGGGCCGCCGGGGCCGACGGGGCGCCCCAGGTGGCGACACCCTGCGGGGCCGGCTCGCGCACCGGGGAGACGACGGTGGAGTGCTCGGGGGTGACCGTGGGCGGTACGGGGCGCCGGGGCGGTACGGCCGCGGGACCGCGGTCGGCCAGGGAGCGGACCGGGCTCGTGGAGGTGTCCGGGATCGGCGGGCCGAGGTGCAGCGGGCGGCGCGGAGCCGCCGGCGCGGCGGGCGCGGCGGGCGCGGGTCCCGTGGGTTCGGGGTGCCGTACGCCCGTGAGGTCGACCGAGCCGGTGTCACGGCCGGAGATCTCGTGCGGTCCCGGCTCGTGGACGGCCTCGACGACGGGCTCCGGAGCGGGCGGAGGCACCTCGTTGCCCCACGCACCCTGGGAGCCGGGCAGCAGCAGATCCTCGTCCTCGGCGGGAGCCTCGGAGAGGTAGGCGTACGCACCGTGCGCGGCGACGCCCGGCTGTTCCACCATGCCTGCGCTCTCCGGCAGCCCCTCGCCCGGGACCTGGCCGGTGTCGGTCATGCGTACCCCTCGCCCATCGGTTTCGTGCTCCTACGACCAGTTCACCCGGAACGGCACGCCGACCGCCCCGCAGTGAAGAACGAGCATCCGCGCCCTGCGGCACGAACCGCCCGTCCGGAAAAGGCGACAAAGCCACTGAGTGGCATTCTCGCGGTCTTTCGGCCGCCGCGGCAGCGTGATCCGCGACAGCCCCCTGTGGACTGCGCCACGTTGCGCGCCCTCCCGTTCTGCCGTACCGCGCCCACCCCACATCGGATGAGCTTTCCAGGCATTGACGAACGATTGTCCGGATCGCCCGGTGCGGTGCGACAACCGGCTAGCCTACCGCGCGCAGTACGACAACCTGCTCACGGGGCGCGTTCGGGCAGCACACCGCTGAGCAGGAACACCACACTGCGCTCCTTCTCCGTCCACGCGCGCGTGTCGAGCGCGAGGGACTGCAGCAGGGCGCACTCGACCCGGTAGCCGTGCTCGGTGAGGTCGCGGCCGATGAGTTCGGCCGCGTCCCGGGTCGCGGCGTGGGTGACGATCCGCTGCGGGCGCCGGTCGGCCACCGCGGAGACCACGGCCGCTCCCCCGCCGCCGACACGGACGACGTCCGGTTCGGGCAGGTTCTCCAGAATGTGCGGGGCGCTGCCCCGCACCACCTGCGGCCGGACGCCGAAACGGCGCGCGGCCGACTCGGTGCGGGCGCAGGCCTCCGGGTCGCGGTCGACGGCGATGACGGCGGCGCCGGCGCGCGCGGCCTCGGTGGTGAAGGCGCCGCTGCCGCAGCCGATGTCCCACACCAGGTCGCCGATGCGCGGCCCGAGACGGGCCAGTTGGGCGGCCCGGAGCAGATCCGTTTCTCCTTCGCCGAGTGCGCCGCCGTAGGCCTCGGCCGGCTGGATCCAGCCGCGCGGTCCGCCGTCCGGGTCCCGTCCGGCGATCCAGCCGCCGTTCTCGGCGTTGCCCCCGCCTCCGATGACGATGACCACATTGGGGTCGCGCCAGGTGTGGTCGGCGGCCTTGTCGGAGGTGACGACGCTGACCTGTTCGCGCTCGGTGCCGAGTTCCTCGCAGACGACGAAGGTGCGGGGAACGCCCTCCAGAAGCAGGCCCAGTTCGGCGGGTCCGGCGCCGGGAGCGGTGAGCACGGCGACCTTGCCGTGGGCGCGGCACACATTCACCGCGCGCCGCAGGGTGCGCTTGTGCGCGACGACCACCTGGGCGTCGTCCCAGGGCATCCCGGCGCGGGCGAAGGCGGCGGCCACGGAGGACACGGCGGGCACGACCTCGACCTCCAGGCCGAACTCGGGTGCGCGCAGGGTCCGTACGACCCCGAAGAACCCCGGGTCGCCGTCGGCGAGCACCACGGCGGTCCCGCGGTGGGCGGCGATACGGCGGGCGGCGAGAGCGACGCTGCCGAGGCGGATGCGCTCGGCGGTGGGCGGCACCTCGGGCAGCGCCAGATGGTGGGCGGCTCCCGCCACGAGGGTGGCGGCGCTCAGCGCACTGCGCGCCGCGTCGGTCAGCGGCGAACCGTCCCAGCCGATCACCGTGACCCGGTCGGCCATCGTCGTCAGTCTCCAGGAATGCGCAGGTCATGAGGGTCGGATGCCCGGGAGCAGGCCTCGTGAGAGTACCTGGTGCGCCGGTACGCGCGCGGCAGGGCGCGGGGCCCGCCCTCCCGGCGTGTCAGTTCCAGTGGGGGAACTGGGGGAACGATGTGAAACCGCCGGTGTCGGCGAGCTGTTCGCCCGCGCCCTCCAGATCCTCCGGCAGCAGGCTCCACACGATGTAGTCGGTCCGTGTGTCGGTCCAGGTGCCGTCCTCGGCGCGGACATGCGCTATGCAGGCGCTGCGCAGCACGCCCTCGCTGATGCAGCCGATCTTCTGCGCCACCCGCTGGGAGGCGGTGTTGTCGGCGGCCGTGCGCAGCTCGATGCGTTCGAACTTCTGGTCGCTGAAGAGCCATTGAGCGGTGGCCAGCGCGGCCTCGGCGGCGTAGCCCTCGCCGCGGGCCCAGGGGGCGACGATGTACGACAGCTCGGTGGACCGCACGTGCCAGTCGGTCTTGGTCAGCCGGATGATGCCGACCAGCCGCTGAGTGATGAACTCGGTGATGGCGAGGTCCAGGCCGCGGCCGGCGGTGCGCTCGGCGGGGGCCTCCTCGGTGATCCAGGCGCGGGCGCCGTCCTCGGTGAACGGCTGGGGGATGTCGGTCCAGGCCGCGACCTGCTCGTCGTTCATCATCTCGGTCAGGGCGGGCACGTCGTCCTCCTCCAGAGGACGCAGCACCAACCGCTCCGTGCTGATGGAGATGTTGGGGAAGGTGCTAGTCATGCGCCGCTCCGTAACCTTCGGGAAAACCGTCAGGGTCTGCTGAACTGCCCAGCATGCAGCATGAAAGCACCGAACCGCACCACGGGGTCCACCCCCGCTGAGGGAGCGGACCCCGTCCATGGCCGTGCGGGACAGGCGCTGTGCGGATGGACGTGCGGATCAGAACGCCGGGATGACGGCGCCGTCGTACTTGTCCTCGATGAACTTCCTCACCTCGGGCGAGGTGAGCAGCTCGGCCAGCTTCTTCACGCGCGGGTCGTTCTCGCTGCCCTTCTTCACGGCAAGGAAGTTGGCGTACGGGTTGTCCTTGGCGGACTCGGCGGCGAGCGCGTCCTTGGCCGGGCTGAGCTTGGCCTCCAGCGCGTAGTTGCCGTTGATCACCGCGGCGTCGACGTCACCGAGGGAGCGCGGCAGCTGGGCCGCCTCCAGCTCCTTGAACGTGAGGTTCTTGGGGTTGGAGGTGATGTCCTTGGGGGTCGCCTCGTATCCGACGCCCTTCTTCAGCTCGATGACGCCGTTGGCCTCGAGCAGCTTCAGGGCACGGGCCTCGTTGGTGGTGTCGTTGGGCAGCGCGACGGTGGCGCCCTTCTTCAGGTCGGACAGCTGCTTGAGGCTCTTGGAGTAGACGCCGAGCGGCTCCAGGTGCACGGTGCCGCCCGGGACCGGGACGACATCGGTGCCGTTCTTCTTGTTGAAGTCGTCGAGGTACGGCTTGTGCTGGAAGTAGTTGGCGTCGACCTGCCCCTGCTGGACGGCCGTGTTCGGGGTGACGTAGTCGGTGAACTCCTTCACCTCCAGCTTCAGGCCGGCCTTCTCCGCCAGGTTGTCCTTGACATAGGCGAGGATCTCGCCGTGCGGAGTGGGGGTGGCGGCGACCGTCAGCGTGGCGTTCGCGTCGGCCTTGGAGGAGCCGGAGTCCGAGCCGGAGCCGCAGGCGGTGAGCCCGAGGGTGAGGGCTCCGGCGGCCAGGACAGCAGAGGTGATCTTGACGGTGTTACGCACGAAAAGTGCCTTTCCTCGGTGGTACGACCCCGTCGGGAAGGAACGGGGGAGTCAGAAAGTCGTGTGGAGGGGCTCAGGCGGCCTTGCTCACATCGGCGGCCTTGGGCTCCTTCGTCCTCAGCAGCCGCAGCCTCGGCTCGGGGCCGGAGCGGCCCGCGCGGCGGTGCAGGGCGCGGGCGGCGAGGTCACCGGCGAACTGGATGGCCGAGATGACCACGGCGAGAATCCCCACGGTGATCCACATCAGCTGGGTGTCGAAGCGCTGGTAGCCGTAGCGGACGGCGATGTCGCCGAGGCCGCCGGCGCCGACGGTGCCCGCCATCGCGGTGTAGCCGATGAGGGCGACGACCGTGGTGGTGGTCGAGGAGATCAGCGAGGGCAGGGCCTCGGGCACGAGGACCTTGCGCACGACGGTCCAGGTGTTGCCGCCCATGGCCTGCACGGCCTCGACCAGCCCGCTGTCCACCTCACGGACGGCCGTCTCGACGAGCCGGGCGAAGAAGGGGATGGCGCCGATGGCCAGCGGCACGATGGCGGCCTCGCGGCCGATCGTGGTGCCGGTGACCCAGCGGGTGAAGCCCATCAGGGCGACCATCAGGATGATGAACGGCATCGAGCGGGTGATGTTCACGAGCTGCCCGATCACCTTGTTGGCGACCACGTTCTGCAGCAGCCCGCCCCGGTCGGTGAGAACCAGCAGGATGCCGAGGGGAAGGCCGCCGACGACGGCGATGAGTGTGGACCAGCCGACCATGTAGAGGGTGTCCCAGCAGGCCTGGGACAGCAGCGGCCACACCTCCGAGAACTCGGCCCGGTTCACTCGGCACCTTCCTTCACCAGGGCGGGCCGGTCCGCGGTCCGGCCGATGACGTCGATCTGCAGGCCCCTCTCGCGCAGGAAGCCGATGGGCACCACGTTGTCCTCGTAGCGGCCGGGCAGTTCGATGCGCATCCGGCCGATCTGGAGGCCGCCGACGGTGTCGATGGCGGCACCGAGGATCGAGATGTCGATGTTGTAGGTGCGGGCCAGCTGGGAGACGACGGGCTGGGTGGCGCTCTCTCCCCGGAAGGTGATGTCGACGACGGTCCGGTCCTCGCCGGTGGCGTCCCCGCTCACCGGGAAGAGCGCGGCGGCCAGCGCCGAGCCCGGGGTGGCGAGCAGTTCGCCGACCGTGCCGGACTCGACGATGCGCCCCTTCTCCATGAGCGCGGCGGAGTCGCAGATGGACTTCACCACGTCCATCTCGTGCGTGATGAGCAGGATGGTCAGGCCGAGCTGCCGGTTCAGGTCGCGCAGCAGCTGGAGGATGGAGCGGGTGGTCTCCGGGTCGAGGGCGCTGGTGGCCTCGTCGGACAGCAGGACCTTGGGGTCGCCGGCCAGGGCACGGGCGATGCCGACGCGCTGCTTCTGGCCGCCGGAGAGCTGGGCAGGGTAGGCCTTGGCCTTGTCGGCGAGGCCGACGAGATCGAGCAGTTCGAGCGCCTTGCGGGAACGTTCCTTCCCGGATGTGCCGAGGATCTCCAGGGGAAGTTCGACGTTGTCCTGCACGGTGCGCGAGGACAGCAGGTTGAAGTGCTGGAAGACCATGCCGATCCGGCTGCGCGCCCGCCGCAGTTCCTTGCCCGCCCGCGGGCCGCGCCCGGCGAGGGCGGTGAGGTCCTGTCCGTCGACGACGACCGTGCCGGAGGTGGGACGCTCCAGCAGGTTGACGCAACGGATCAGCGAGGACTTGCCGGCGCCGGACTGGCCGATGACGCCGTACACCTCGCCCTCGCGAACGTGCAGGTCGACGCCGTCGAGCGCGGTGATCTCGCGGCCGCGTGAACTGTAGACCTTGGTGAGGCCCGATGTGGTGATCACGTGGGTTTCCGTCACTGTCGAGTGCGCGGCGCGTTCTGGGCGCCGGGCACGGCATTCATGGTCGGGTACCGCCAGAACGCAGCACGGTTCCCGCAAAGGTGGTGGCAGCAGGAGAAACGTGTGCGCGGGGGCGTGGCTCAGCCGTGGGCGCCGGACGGGGCGCGGGCGTGAGCGGGCGCTCGCTTCGGGGCGCGAGGCTCAGCTGGTGCAGGGGCCCTCTAGCAGGCGCACATTCGACACGCAGCACACAGACAACGAGCACCGGGCGGCACGGTCGCCTCGGTCACCGGGATGCGGTCGCTCGTCGTGGTCATGCGATCAGTAAACCAGACCCGCGATGCCGGTACGTCCTTCCCGTCCACATGCTGGACATACATGGACACCCTGCCCGCACCGCACGGACCCCGGCATCCGCACCGGATGCCTTGTACTGACAAGGCCCGCCACGGCCGTTGGGGGATTTCCGCCGGGGCACGCGGCGCACGGGACTGTGGCCAACGCCACGGCGGCGGACCCGCGAACGGGCCGGCCGCGACCGCCGGGCCGGGCCGGAGGCGGCGTCCCACCCGCCGCGTAATAAGGTCGCAGCATGCTTGATGTCCTGATGCTGGTGACCGGCGTCGCCGCGCTGCTGCTCGCCGCCTGGTGCGGCTGGGCGGCCTACCGCGACCAGCCCACGAAGGACTGGCACTTCATCGGGATGGCCGTGGTCTCGGTGCTGGCTCTTGTCCAGCTGGTGGCCGGAATCGTGGCACTGGCGCGGGGCGACAGGCCGGACCAGGGGACAACGATCTTCGTGGCGTATCTGCTGGGCGCCTTCGCATGCATACCGGCGACCGGGTTCATGTCACTGGCCGAGCGCACCCGCTGGGGCTCGGTGACGGTCGCGGCGGGCGGTGTCGTTCTCGCCGTACTGGAGGTGCGGCTCTATGACATCTGGGGAGGCTGAGGTGACCGCCGTGGGGGAGAAGCCGGCCAGGGCCCGCCTCATCAAGGGCCCGGGCCTGCTGCTGGTCTGGCTGTACGGCGTGATGGTCGTCGGCGCGGTGTCGCGCTCGGCCTACCAGATCGCGACCGACTTCGACCGGGCGCCGCTGGCCTACTCGCTCTCGGCCGTCGCCGGCGTGGTGTACGGCTTCATCACGTACTCGCTGGTGCGCGGCGGGGAGACGGCCCGCAGACTGGCCCTGGTGTGCTGCGCGGCGGAGCTCGCGGGTGTGCTGGGGGTCGGGACCTGGACGCTCGTCGACCCGTCCGCGTTCCCCGATGCGACCGTGTGGTCGCAGTACGGCATGGGCTATCTCTTCATCCCGGTGCTGCTTCCGCTGACGGCCATCCGCTGGCTGCGCACGGCCCGGAAGCAGCAGCCGGAAAGTCCCTGACGTCCGTGACCGGGGTCCCTCGTCCGGACCGGGCCGGACCCCACGAGCCCGGTCCGGACGAGAGGCTTCGGGAGAACCCGGGAAGCCTCGGAAGAACTCCAGGAGAACACCGGAAGAACTCCGGGGGAACCCCCGGAGAGCCCCGGAAGACGGGAGAACCCCGGAAGAACCCCGGAAGAACCCCGGAAGAACCCCGGAAGAAGAGGTCTCGGAGAGACCCCGGGAAGAAGAGGTCCTGGGAGAAAGGCCCCGCCTCTACGCGGTCGCCGCGTAGGTGTCGGCCGGCTTCTCCAGGACGACCATCGGAATGCCGTCGGCCCCCTGGGCGGTGCCCACCTGCCGGTAGCCGACACGCCGGCACAGACGGAGGTTGCCCTCGCTGCGGTGCCCCGTGTGCAGGCGGAACCTGGTGGCACCACGCTCCTCGGCCAGTGCGGACTCGGCCGCTCTCAGCAGCCGGGCGCCGATGCCGTGTCCCTGCAGGCGCGGGTGGACGCAGAGCATGCCGATGGAGGCCGCGCCGTCCTCGGTGATCCGGCCGCGTACCGCGCCGACCACCTCCTCGCCGAGCCGCGCCACGAAGACGCAGTTCTGAGCCACCTCCTGACGGACCGAGTCGAGGCTCTCGACGAGCGGGTCGATGCGGTAGTTGCCGTAGAGGGCGGCCTCGCTCTGGAAGCACAGGTACTGCAGCCTGAAAATCTGTTCGGCGTCCTGTTCGGTCGCCGCAGAGATGGTCACGCTCATGCCCATGTGCGCATGCCTCCCGCTCATCTGATCACCGGTTGTCCCTCACTCCTATCCCCGCACTTCATGGGCCGCAACCTCCGGCGCGAGCAAACGTCTCAGACATCCCAGACATCTGGAGCGTTCCGGACCAAGACTGCCCTGTGAGATACCCAACTCCCCCGCGATCTCCCGGTAGGTGAGGTCACGCGGCGACAACAGCGCCTCCAGCAGCCGGGGGCAGCGGCCGGGCAGCCGGCGCACCGCCGCGCGCAGGGCGTGACGGCGGGCGGAGGCCAGGACGAGCTGCTCGGGACCGCGCTCGCTGTCGTCGGCGGGTTCCCGGCTGTACGGCCGCTCGATGCGATGCGTCCGGCGGATGCGGCCGGCCTCGAAGCGGACGGCTCTGCGCAGCCAGCCCGGCGGATCGGGTGGCGGGCCGCCCGCCTCCAGAAGCTCCAGCAGCCGTAGCCAGACCGCTTGTTCGAGGTCGTCGGGCTCGGCCCCGCAGGCATGCGCCTCCGCCGAGGCCTCGGCGGCGAGCAGCGGGCGCAGGGCGATGACCATGTCATGCGTCATATGCGGCACGACGCGGCCGTCCCGGCTGCGGGTTTCCGAAACGGGCTGGTTCACCCCGAACGGGTGGAATGGTTCAGCGGTTGACGTGCCGACGGGTCCGGCCCAAGGCAGCGGGACCGGGGGCCGCCGTCTCCTCCGGCCGCTGTGCGCCACGGCCACCGGTCCCCTTCCCGGAGCGACGAGCGGCCGCCGCCCCGCCGCTCGGGGCATTCGCGGTGTTCATGACGTTCCGTACGGGTTACCGGGAGGCAACAGACCTGCCGCACAGGGAAACGTATGTCAATAGTGCGTAAGAGTCGGTGCGCCGGATGTGCAATCGTGACCTGGGCGCGAGTATCGTCCTCACCTGCACAGACTCCACCGTCCCTCGACATCTCTGATCCCGGAGGGCCCGTTGTCCCGCTTCGCGCTCCTCAAGGCAGTGCTCGGACCGATCATGCGCCTGATGTTCCGCCCACGGGTGGAGGGTGTGGAGCACATCCCGAGCGAGGGCCCCGTCATCCTGGCCGGCAACCATCTGACGTTCATCGACTCGATGATCCTGCCCCTCGTCTGCGACCGGCAGGTCTTCTTCATCGGCAAGGACGAGTACGTCAAGGGCAAGGGTCTCAAGGGCCGGCTGATGGCCTGGTTCTTCACCGGGGTCGGCATGATCCCGGTCGACCGCGACGGCGGCAAGGGCGGGGTCGCGGCCCTGATGACGGGCCGCCGGGTCCTGGAGGAGGGCAAGGTCTTCGGCATCTACCCCGAGGGCACGCGCTCCCCCGACGGCCGCCTGTACCGGGGGCGCACCGGTATCGCGCGTCTGACGCTGATGACCGGCGCGCCGGTGGTGCCGTTCGCGATGATCGGCACGGACAGGATCCAGCCGACCGGGGCGGGCATGCCGCGGCCGTGCCGGGTCACGGTCCGCTTCGGTGAGCCGATGGAGTTCTCCCGGTACGAGGGGATGGACCGGGACCGGTATGTGCTGCGGGCGGTGACGGACTCCGTGATGGCCGAGGTCATGCGGCTGTCCGGCCAGGAGTACGTCGACATGTACGCCACCAAGGCGAAGGCGGCGTGATCACGCCTTCCCGTACGGCCCCCGGCTCGTCGGCGCGGGCCGTACGGGAGCGGTCCGTATTCCTCACTCCTCAGTGCCAGGGCAGCTGTCCGCGCCGCTGCCAGTACGTCCGCGGGTCCTCCGCCAGCGTCTCCAGGCGTGCGACCTGCTCCTCGTCAAGGTCCACGGCCGGGGCACGGAGGTTGGAGAGAAGCTGGCCGGGGGTGGCGGCGCCGGAGAGGACGACCCCGGCCCAGGGGCGGCGCAGGATCAGGGCGAGGGCGACCGCGTCGCAGCTGTGGCCCGCCTCCCGGGCCACAGCCTTGAGGGGCTCGGGGGCGTGGGGTTCCGCGAGACGTCCGTTGGCCATGCCCTCCTTGACGATCACCGTGAGCCCGGCCTCGTGCGCCTCGGCGAGGGCCGGCTCCGCGGAGGTCTCCAGGACGTTGTACGTCGACTGGACGGTGCGGAAGAGGCGTTCGCCGTCGACGGTCACCTCGAGGGCGGCCCGGATGGCGTCGGCCTGGGCGGGTCCGCTGGTGGAGAAGCCGATGGTGAGGCCCTGTGCGGCGGCCTCGGCGAGGCGTGCGTGCAGCTTCCTGTCGGTGAGGGCGGGGCTGTCCGGGGTCACCGAGTGGATCTGGTAGAGGTCGAGGCGGTCGCCGAGCAGTTCGGCGGTCTCGGCGCGCTGGCGTTCGTAGGCGGCGAGGCTGTGGTCCTTGACCTCGTGCTGTGCGGCGTCGGTGCTCCAGTCCGCCGTGTAGGTGTAGCCCCACTTGCTGCCGATCACCACGTCGTCGGCGTCGGGGCGGGTCCTCAGCCAGTCGGCGAGGAACTCCTCCGAGCGGCCGTAGGAACGGGCGGCGTCGACGTAGCGGACGCCCTGGGCGTAGGCGGCGTCCAGAAGTTCATGGGTGCGCTCGCGCAGGGCCTCGACGGTGCGGTCGGCCGGAAGGTCCCGCTCCCGGCCGAGGTTGATGTAGGCGGGCCGCCCGACCGCGGCGAGCCCCAGACCGACGTGGCAGGTGGGAGTCGTGGCCGAGGCCAGCCGGTCGAAGGACATCGCGGGCTCCGTTCGGTCGGTTCCGGGTCGGTTCCGTGCGGCGCCGGTCCCTCGAGGCCGTGAAGGACGCTGAGGAACGGTGGGGAACTGTGAACCAACCTAACCCGCGGACACCCGGGCCCTGCCGTCGCACTGCCGTCGTCCACCCGTGGGGCGGGTCCGTTCGGCGACGGGTCCCGCCGAACGGACGGACGAAACGGATGAGAAGGTGACGGGACGGCAGGGGCCGAGGATGTGCGTGCGTGCCGCTTCCGCTGCCGTTACTGCTTCTTCCTCGCGTCCGCCCACTGGCGCTGGGCCGCCACGTCCGCCTTGACCTCGGCGAGCTGGACGGCGACGGCGCTCGGGGCGGTGCCGCCGCGCCCGGCGCGGGCGGCGAGGGCGCCGGGGACGTCGAGGACCGTACGCACCTCGGGGGTGAGATGGGCGGAGATCTTCGCGAACTGCTCGTCGGTGAGCTCGTCCAGCTCCTTGCCCTCGGCCTCGGCGGTCTTCACGCACTCACCGGCGATCTCGTGCGCCTCCCGGAACGGCACCCCCTGCCGGACCAGCCACTCGGCGACGTCGGTGGCCAGCGAGAAGCCGGCCGGGGCCAGCTCCTCCATGCGCTCGCGGTGGACGGTGAGGGTGGCGATCATGCCGGTGAACGCGGGGAGCAGGATCTCCAGCTGGTCGCAGGAGTCGAAGACGGGCTCCTTGTCCTCCTGCAGATCGCGGTTGTAGGCGAGGGGCAGGCCCTTCAGCGTCGCCAGCAGCCCCGTCAGGTTGCCGATCAGCCGGCCGGACTTGCCGCGTGCCAGCTCCGCGATGTCCGGGTTCTTCTTCTGCGGCATGATCGAGGAGCCGGTGGAGAAGGCGTCGTGCAGGGTCACGAAGGAGAACTCCTTCGTGTTCCAGATGATGATCTCCTCGGCGATCCGGGAGAGGTTCACACCGATCATCGCGGTGATGAAGGCGAACTCGGCGACGAAGTCCCGGGAGGCGGTGCCGTCGATGGAGTTGCCGACGCTGCCGCGCTCGAAGCCGAGGTCCTGCGCCACCGCCTCGGGGTCCAGTCCGAGGCTGCTGCCCGCGAGCGCCCCCGAGCCGTACGGCGAGACCGCCGTCCGCTCGTCCCACTGGCGCAGCCGCTCGGCGTCCCGCGCCAGGGCCTGGACGTGCGCGAGGACGTGATGGGCGAAGAGGACGGGCTGGGCGTGCTGGAGATGGGTGCGGCCGGGCATGGCCACGTCCGGGTGGGCCTCCGCGAGGCCGATCAGCGCCTCCTGGAGGTCGGCGAGCAGGCCGCCGATGATCCGGGCGTGGTCGCGCAGATACATGCGGAAGAGGGTGGCGACCTGGTCGTTGCGGGACCGGCCGGCGCGCAGCTTGCCGCCGAGTTCGGGGCCGAGGCGCTCGAGCAGGCCGCGTTCCAGGGCGGTGTGCACGTCCTCGTCGGCGACGGTGCCCGTGAAGGCGCCCGAGGCCACGTCCGCCTCGAGCCGGTCGAGCCCGGCCAGCATGCGCCGGAGCTCGTCCTCGGTGAGCAGTCCCGCCCGGTGCAGCACACGCGCGTGGGCGCGGGAGCCGGCGATGTCGTAGGGCGCGAGCCGCCAGTCGAAGTGGACGGACGCGGACAGCTTCGCCAGGGCTTCGGCCGGACCGTCGGCGAAACGGCCGCCCCAGAGCCGTACGTCACCGCTGTTGCTGCTCACTGCGTTGCTCCTCAAAAGGTTGTCTTTGCGCGAACCGCCTCCCCACCCTTGCAGGCGAGGAGGCGGCTGTCAGGTCGATGTGTGTGAGGGTGACCCGTGAACGTTACGCCAGGTCCCGCTTGGCAGCGATCTTCGACGACATGCTGTAGATGTCGATGAAGCCCTTGGCCGCGGACTGGTCGAAGGTGTCGCCGGTGTCGTAGGTGGCGAGGTTGAAGTCGTACAGCGACTCCTCGGAGCGGCGGCCGGTGACGACCGCGCGGCCGCCGTGCAGGGTCATCCGGATGTCGCCGGAGACGTGCTGGTTGGCCTCGTTGATGAAGCCGTCCAGGGCGCGCTTGAGCGGCGAGAACCACATGCCGTCGTAGACGAGTTCGCTCCAGCGCTGCTCGACCTGCCGCTTGTAGCGGCCGAGTTCGCGCTCGACGGTGACGTTCTCCAGCTCCTGGTGGGCGGTGATCAGGGCGATCGCGCCCGGAGCCTCGTACACCTCGCGGGACTTGATGCCGACGAGGCGGTCCTCGACCATGTCGATCCGTCCGACGCCCTGGGCACCGGCGCGCTCGTTGAGCTGCTGGATGGCCTGCAGGACGGTGACGGGCTTGCCGTCGATGGCGACCGGGACGCCCTCCTTGAAGGTGATGATCACCTCGTCGGGCTCACGGGGGACGGCCGGGTTCTGGGTGTACTCGTAGATGTCCTCGATCGGCGCGTTCCAGATGTCCTCGAGGAAGCCGGTCTCGATGGCCCGGCCGAAGACGTTCTGGTCGATGGAGTAGGGCGACTTCTTGGTGGTCGCGATCGGCAGGCCCTTCTCCTCGCAGAACGCGATGGCCTTGTCCCGGGTCATCGCGTAGTCCCGGACCGGGGCGATGCACTTCAGGTCGGGGGCGAGGGCGGCGATGCCGGCCTCGAAGCGGACCTGGTCGTTGCCCTTGCCGGTGCAGCCGTGGGCGACGGTGGTGGCGCCGTGCTTCCTGGCGGCGGCGACCAGGTGCTTGACGATCGTCGGCCGGGACAGGGCGGAGACCAGCGGGTAGCGGTCCATGTAGAGGGCGTTGGCCTTGATCGCCGGGAGGCAGTACTCGTCGGCGAACTCCTCCTTGGCGTCGGCGACCTCGGCCTCGACGGCACCGCAGGCGAGCGCACGCTTGCGAATGACGTCCAGGTCCTCGCCGCCCTGGCCGACGTCGACCGCGACGGCGATGACCTCGGCGCCCGTCTCCTCGGCGATCCAGCCGATGGCGACGGAGGTGTCCAGACCGCCCGAGTAGGCGAGTACGACGCGCTCGGTCACGGGTTTCTCCTCACACTGCATTCACTGACATGCATGAGTATGCAGAACTCTGCATGATTCGTCAATCACGGCAGGGCGCGCCGCGGATCCCGGAAGATCCCACGGAACTCCTCCGCCACCCCGTGAACGAGCACAACCGCCTTCCCGTATCTCTCGCAGAACGCAGGCGCCGCATCCGTCACGGCGATCGACCGCATCAAGATCGCCACCGGCCGCACCGCCGCACCCCTCAGGGCCTGGACGACCTCGCCCCGTGCACCCTCACCGAGTGAGGTCGTGCGCCTTCACCTCGTTCCGTCATGCGAGGTGACACATGACCGTGGCCGCCCCGCACAAGCGCCGGCCGGGGCGGCCACGACCGGCACAGCGACCGGCACGGCCAACGCCGCGACATGCACTGGGCGGCGGGGCGAAATGCCTGAATAATCGCGGAACATGGGAAAAACTTATGAGCGCCTGGACGGCAGGCTGCGCGCTTTCATCGAGGAACAGCCCCTCTTCTTCACCGCGACCGCTCCGCTGTCCGGCGACGGCACGGTCAACCTCTCCCCCAAGGGCCTGAAGGGCTCCCTCGCGGTGCTCGACGAACGCACCGTGGCCTATCTGGACTTCGCCGGGTCCAACGCGGAGACGATCGCGCATCTGCGCGAGAACGGCCGGATCACCCTCATGTGGTGCGCCTTCCAGGGGCCGCCCACCATCGTGCGCGTCCACGGCAAGGGCGAGCCGGTCTTCCGTGACGATCCGCGCTTCAAGGAACTCCTCGCCCGTTTCCCCGACATCGACCCCACTCCGCACGGGCTGCGCGCGATCATCGTCGTGCACGCCGAACTGATCCGGGACACCTGCGGATACGCGGTTCCCCTCATGACGTACGAGAGGGACCGCGACCTGCACGGCAGGCGCTTCGCACGCGAGGACGACGCCTCGCTGAACGAGTACTTCACCAAGAAGGAACACGTGGCCACAAGCCTGGACGGCCTGCCCGGACTGCCTCTGCCCCTGCCGCCGTCCCCGGCCTGATCCGGCGGCGCGACGGCCCGGCCGGATGCTGAACACTCGGCGCACCCAGCACGTATCTGTGAGCGGCCAAGGTCGAATCGCCACGGAGGAACCGTGACCACCACGCTCGCAGGAGGCCGCGCCGCCCGGCGCCAGACGATGCGCCGCATCCGGCCACGTCGCTCCCCCGCCATCCCGCTGCTGCTCGCCGTCGCAGCAGGCGGCGCGGGCGTCCTCTGGCTGTGGTGGGTGAACACCCCGTCCATCGCCGACACGGGCGGACGGATCGTCAACGCGGGCCGGATCACCGGTCTGCTCGCCGGTTACCTCATGGCACTGGTCGTGCTGCAGATGGCACGCGTGCCCGCCCTGGAACGCCGGGTCGGCTCCGACCGGGTCGCCCGCTGGCACGCCATGAGCGGCCGTTACACGCTCTGCCTGGTGATCGCGCACGTCTTCCTCACCATGTGGGGCTACGCGCTGCAGGCCGGCAAGTCGCTCGGCGACATCGTGGAGCAGACGATCAGCTCCGTCAACGAGCTGCCGGACATGGGCAAGGCCGCCATCGGCACCGGTCTGCTGCTCGTCATCGGGCTGATCTCGATCGGCCCGGTGCGCCGGCTGCTGCCGTACGACGCCTGGTACCACGTGCACCTGCTCACCTATGCGGCGGTGTTCCTGACGTTCTGGCACCAGATCACCACCGGCAACGACTTCGCCGTCGAGCCGGCCGCCAAGACCTTCTGGTACGCCCTGTACGGCACGGTGACCTTCATGGTGATCTGGTACCGGATCCTCACCCCGATCCGGCTGAACCTGCGTCACCGGATGCGGGTGGAGGCGGTGATCGAGGAGACGCCGGGCGTCGTGTCGGTGCTGATCAGCGGCAGGAAGCTGCACCGGATGGGGGCGGAGGCCGGGCAGTTCTTCCGCTGGCGGTTCCTGGCGCCGGGCATGCGGTTCTCCTCGCACCCCTACTCGCTGTCGGCGGCGCCCCGCCCGAACCTGCTGCGCATCACCGTCAAGGCGATCGGCGACCACAGCGCCCGGCTGCGCGAGCTGAGGCCCGGCACCCGGGTGTGGGCGGAGGGCCCATACGGTGCGCTGACCGCACACCGGCGCAGCCGCGGCAAGGTGCTGCTGATCGCGGGCGGGGTCGGCATCACCCCGATGCGGGCGCTGTTCGAGACACTGCCCGGCGCGGCCGGTGACATCACCCTGCTGTACCGGGCCAACAGCACCCAGGACCTGGTCCTGTGGGACGAGTTGGCGAAGATCGCCGAGGAACGCGGAGCCCGGCTGATGTACGCGGTGAACAGCCCCGACGGCGCACGCCCCGACATCTCCGCGGAGTCCCTGAGACGAAAGATCCCCGACATCGACCGTCACGACGTCTTCATGTGCGGCCCGCCCGGTTTCGCGCAGTCGGTGTACGAGGCACTGCGCGGCGCGGGAGTCCCCGCCCGCCGTATCCATCACGAGTCGTTCGAGATGTGAGCGACGGGATTTCAGGAGCCTGGAAGAAGATGAGGAAGAGCCACCCCCTCCGACGCGCCGTACTCGTCGGTGCCGCGACCGTGTCCGGCATCGTGCTGCTGCTGTCGCTGAAACCGACGACCGACCCGGCCTCCGCCTCGGCGTCCGGCCTGCCCCCGGCGGCCCAGGCGCCGCAGGGCGGCAGCGGGGCACAGAAGACGGGCACCCAGAACATCACCGGTGACGTGGTCCGGACCCCGTACGGATCGGTGCAGGTCCGGCTGACCGTCAGCGACGGCAGAATCGTTGAGGCAGCCGCGGTGCAGGCGCCGCAGGGCGGGACCAGCGGCCAGAAGACCCAGCTGGCCGTGCCCAGGCTCAACCAGGCGGCCGTGGCCGCGCAGAGCGCGGACATCGACACGGTGTCCGGAGCCACCTACACCAGCAACGGCTACAAGCAGTCGCTGCAGTCGGCGCTGGACAAGATGAAGGCGAGCGGCGGCCCCTCCGGTTCCTCGGACTCCGGCGCCGCCCAGGCCCGCACCGTCACCGGCAAGGCCGTCCAGACCCCGTACGGGCCGGTGCAGGTCCGCATCACGGTCAGCGGCGGGAAGATCACCAAGGCCGAGGCGGTGCAGGCGCCGCAGGGCGGGACCAGCGGCCAGAAGACCCAGCTGGCCGTGCCCAGGCTCAACCAGGCGGCCGTGGCGGCCGGCAGCGCGGACATCGACGCGGTGTCCGGGGCGACGTACACCAGCAACGGCTACCGGCAGTCGCTGCAGTCGGCGCTGGACCAGGCCGGTGGCTGAGGCCATGACCGGGCCGGCGAGCCCTCCCGCCGCGGTGCGTCACGCGGAGGAGGTCATGGGGACGGTCTTCTCCTTCGACATCCGCGGCGGGGAGCCCGAGGCGGTGCACACGGCTCTGCGCGAGGCGGTCGCCGGGCTGCACCGGGCCGACGAGGTGTTCAGCACCTACCGCGACGACAGCCAGATCTCCCGGCTGGCGCGCGGGGAGCTCACCGTGGAGGAGTGCGATCCCGAGGTCGCCGAGGTCCTCGCCCTGGGCGCCGAGGCCGAGCGGACCGGCGAGGGCTGGTTCAGCCTGCGCTACCAGGGGGACCTGGACCCGACCGGGATCGTCAAGGGCTGGGCCACCGAACGGGCCGCCCGGCACATCGCGGCGGCGGGCGTGGACGGGGTCAGTGTGAACGGCGGCGGGGATGTGCAGCTGCTGGGCTCCCCCGGCCCGCAGCGGCCCTGGCGGGTCGGTGTGTCGGACCCCCTGCGCCCCGGCGCGCTGGCCGCGGTGGTCTCCGCCGCGGGGGCCGAGGAGCTGGCGGTGGCCACCTCGGGCACGGCGGAGCGCGGGGCCCATATCGTGGACCCCCGCACCGGCCGCTCCGCGGTCACCGACCTGGTGGCGGTCACGGTGATCGCCCCCCGGCTGACCTGGGCGGACTGCTGGGCCACGACCGCGTTCGCGATGGGCTCGCGGGAAGGGCTGGCCTGGCTGGAGTCCCTGCCGGACGTGGAGGGGCTGCTGATCACGGCCGGCGACGAGGTGCGGTGCACCGCGGGACTCGCCGCCTGGCTGGGGTGAGGCTCCGGCGGCGCCGCCGGAGGGCACGGCTGCCCGCGACGGGGTCAGTTCCCGCTCTGGGCGCTCCCGTTCTGGGCGCTCCCGCTCTGGGCCAGCCGCAGCAAGTGGTCCGCCAGTTCCTGGCCCCCCTGGGGGTCCCGGCTGATCAGCAGCACCGTGTCGTCACCGGCGATCGTCCCGAGGATCTCGTGCAGCTCGGCCTGGTCGATCGCCGAGGCGAGGAACTGCGCCGCCCCCGGGGGCGTGCGCAGGACCACCAGGTTCGCGGAGGCCTCCGCGGAGATCAGCAGCTCCTGCGAGAGCCGCCGCATCCGCTGCTCCTTGACCGACTCCCCCAGCGGCGCACGCGGTGTGCGGAAACCGCCCTCGCTCGGCACCGCGTAGATCAGGTCGCCGTCGGTGTTGCGGATCTTCACCGCGTTCAGCTCGTCCAGGTCCCGCGACAGCGTCGCCTGGGTGACGCTCAGCCCGTCGTCGGCCAGCAGCTTCGCCAGCTGGCTCTGCGAGCGCACCGGCTGCCGGTTGAGGATGTCCACGATCCGGCGGTGGCGCGCGGTGCGCGTCTGCGGTACGGCGGGCCCGGAGGTCGTGGCTGCGGTCCGCCCGGTCTGCCCGTGGTCCTGCGCCTGACTCATCGTCGTCTCATTCTCCGGCTCATCCGTCCCCGCCTGCCTTGTCCAGGATGCCGGACAGTGCCCCGAGGAAGGCGTCCACCGCGTCGTCGCCGAGGTTCAGCGGCGGCGTCAGCCGTACGACGTCGGGGGTGGGCGCGTTCACCAGGAAACCGGCCTCCTGAGCCGCCTGCTGCACCTGAGGCGCGCGCGGCTCGGTCAGCACGATACCCAGGAGCAGTCCGGCGCCCCGGACATGGCCGGTCAGCGGATGGCCCAGGGACTCGATTCCCTCGCGCAGCTTCTCGCTCTGCCGCTTGACGTTCTCCAGCAGCCCCTCGTCCGCGATCGTGTCGAGGACCGCGAGTCCGGCGGCGCAGGCGACCGGGTTGCCGCCGAAGGTCGTGCCGTGCTGACCGGGCCGGAGCAGGCCGGCGGCGCGTCCGAAGGCGACGGTGGCACCGAGCGGCAGCCCGCCGCCGAGGCCCTTGGCGAGGGTGACGACGTCCGGCAGGACGCCCTCGTGGGCCTGGTACGCGAACCAGTGCCCGGTGCGGCCGATGCCGGTCTGCACCTCGTCGAGGACCAGCAGCGCGCCGGTGGCCGCCGTGATCGCGCGGGCCGCCTTCAGATAGCCGGGCGGGGGCACCACGACGCCGTTCTCGCCCTGCACGGGCTCGATGACGACGAGGGCGGTGTCCTCGGTGACCGCGGCGGCCAGCGCCTGCGCGTCCCCGTACGGCACATGGGTGACCTCGCCGGGCAGCGGCCGGAACGGCTCCTGCTTGGCGGGCTGGCCGGTGAGCGCGAGGGCGCCCATCGTGCGGCCGTGGAAGCCGCCCTCGGTGGCGACCATGTGCCGGCGGCCCGTCAGCCGGCCGATCTTGAAGGCGCCCTCGTTGGCCTCGGCGCCGGAGTTGCAGAAGAACACCCTGCCGTTCCTGCCGAAGAGCTGCAGCAGACGCTCGGCGAGGGCGACGGGCGGCTCGGCGATGAACAGGTTCGAGACATGCCCGAGGGAGGCGATCTGCCGGCTGACCGCCTCGACGACCGCGGGGTGGGCGTGTCCGAGCGCGTTGACCGCGATGCCGCCGACGAAGTCCAGGTACTCGTTGCCGTCGGCGTCCCACAGCCGGACGCCCTCGCCGCGGACGAGGGGGAGGCGCGGCGTGCCGTAGTTGTTCATGAGCGCGTTCTGCCAGCGCGCGGTCAGCTGCTCGTTGCCCGCGCCCCGGTGCGCGTTCCGGCTGCTCATGACTCCCCCTGTTCGTCCTGTTCGTCCGGTACGACCATCGTGCCGATGCCCTCGTCGGTGAAGATCTCCAGCAGGATCGAGTGCTGCACCCGGCCGTCGATGACGCGGGCGGTGCGCACCCCGTTGCGCACGGCGTGCAGGCAGCCCTCCATCTTCGGGACCATGCCCGAGGACAGCTCCGGCAGCAGCTTCTCCAGCTCGCTCGCGGTCAGGCGGCTGATCACCTCGTCGGAGTTCGGCCAGTCCTCGTAGAGCCCCTCGACGTCGGTGAGAACCATGAGGGTTTCGGCGCCCAGTGCCGCAGCGAGTGCCGCAGCCGCCGTATCAGCATTGACGTTGTAGACATGTCCGTCGTCCTGGGAGCGGGCGATCGAGGAGACGACCGGGATACGGCCGTCGGCGAGCAGTGCCTCGATCGCGCCCGTGTCGATCCCGGTGATCTCGCCCACCCGTCCGATGTCGACCGGCTCCCCGTCGATCTCGGGGGTGTGCTTGGTGGCGGTGATGGTGTGCGCGTCCTCGCCGGTGAGGCCGACGGCGAGCGGCCCGTGCCGGTTGAGCAGCCCGACCAGCTCCCGCTGCACCTGGCCGGCCAGCACCATCCGTACGACGTCCATGGCGTCCTCGGTGGTGACTCTGAGGCCCGCCTTGAACTCGCTGACGATGCCGTGCTTGTCCAGGGCCGCGCTGATCTGCGGGCCGCCGCCGTGCACGACGACCGGCTTCAGTCCGGCATGCCGCAGGAAGACGACGTCCTGTGCGAAGGCGGCCTTCAGCTCCTCGTTCACCATGGCGTTGCCGCCGAACTTGATGACGACGATCTTGCCGTGGTGCCGGGTCAGCCAGGGCAGTGCCTCGATGAGGATCTGCGCCTTGGGCAGCGCGGTGTGCTTACGCGTGGTTCCGGAGCTCATGACGAATAGGCGCTGTTCTCGTGGACGTAGTCGGCGGTCAGGTCGTTGGTCCAGATGGTGGCGGTCTCGCTGCCGGCGGCGAGGTCGGCGACGATGTGGACCTCGCGGTAGCGCATGTCGACCTTCTCGCGGTCCTCGCCGACGCTTCCGTTCTTGCACACCCAGACGCCGTTGATGGCGACGTTGAGCCGGTCGGGCTCGAAGGCGGCGGAGGTGGTGCCGATCGCGGACAGGACGCGGCCCCAGTTGGGGTCCTCGCCGTGGATGGCGCACTTGAGGAGGTTGTTGCGGGCGATGGAGCGGCCCACCTCCACGGCGTCGTCCTCGGTCGCGGCGTTGACGACCTCGATCCTGATGTCCTTGCTGGCGCCCTCGGCGTCCCTGATGAGCTGCTGCCCGAGGTCGTCGCACACGGCCCGTACGGCCTCGGCGAACTCCTCGTGGCCGGGGGTGATCCCGGAGGAGCCGGAGGCGAGCAGCAGCACGGTGTCGTTGGTGGACATGCAGCCGTCGGAGTCGATGCGGTCGAAGGTGACCCGGGTGGCGGCGCGCAGGGCCTTGTCGAGGACGTCGGCCTCGAGGTCGGCGTCGGTGGTGAGGACGACGAGCATGGTGGCGAGGCCGGGGGCGAGCATGCCGGCGCCCTTGGCCATGCCGCCGACGGTCCAGCCGTCCTTGGTGACGACGGCGGTCTTGTGGACGGTGTCGGTGGTCTTGATGGCGATGGCGGCCTTCTCGCCGCCGTGCTCGGAGAGCTGGGCGGCGGCCGTCTCGATGCCCGGCAGCAGCTTGTCCATGGGGAGCGGGACGCCGATGAGGCCGGTGGAGCAGACGGCGACCTCGATGGGGCCGATGCCGAGCACCTCGGCGGCCTTCTCGGCGGTGGCATGGGTGTCCTGGAACCCCTTGGGTCCCGTGCAGGCGTTGGCGCCGCCGGAGTTGAGGACGACCGCGGAGAGCCGGCCGGTCTTGAGGACCTGCTCGGACCACAGGACGGGAGCGGCTTTGACACGGTTGGAGGTGAAGACGCCGGCGGCGGCGCGGCGGGGGCCGGTGTTGACCACGAGGGCCAGGTCCGGGTTGCCGTTCTCCTTGATTCCGGCGGCGATGCCCGCCGCCTGGAATCCCTTGGCTGCCGTGACGCTCACGGGGCGACTCCGATCGTGGAAAGTCCGGTGGTCTCGTCGAGTCCGAGGGCGATGTTCATGCTCTGCACGGCGCCGCCCGCCGTGCCCTTGGTCAGGTTGTCGATGGCGCTGATCGCGACGACGCGGTGGGCGACGGGGTCGTACGCGACCTGGAGCTGCACGGCGTTGGAGCCGTACACGGCCGCGGTGGCGGGCCACTGTCCCTCGGGGAGGAGGTGGACGAAGGGCTCGTCGGCACAGGCCTTCTCGTAGGCGGCGCGCACGGACTCGGCGGTCACGCCGGGCCTGGCCTTCGCGCTGCACGTGGCGAGGATGCCGCGGGGCATCGGCGCCAGGGTGGGGGTGAAGGACACGGTGACCGGTTCCCCCGCCACCGCGCTGAGGTTCTGGACCATCTCGGGGGTGTGCCGGTGGACGCCGCCGACGCCGTAGGGGGACATGGAGCCCATGACCTCGGAGCCGAGCAGGTGCGGCTTGAGCGCCTTGCCGGCGCCGGAGGTGCCGGAGGCGGCGACGATCACGGCCTCGTTCTCGACGAGGCCGGCCGCGTAGGCCGGGGCGAGGGCGAGGGAGGCGGCGGTGGGGTAGCAACCGGGTACCGCGATGCGCTTGGACCCCTCCAGCGCGGCGCGGGCACCCGGAAGTTCGGGAAGGCCGTAGGGCCAGGTGCCGGCGTGCGGGGAGCCGTAGTACTTCTCCCAGTCGGCCGGGTCCTTCAGCCGGAAGTCGGCACCCAGGTCGATGACGAGGACGTCGTCGCCGAGCTGCTCGGCGACGGCGGCGGACCGGCCGTGCGGCAGGGCGAGAAGAACGACGTCGTGCCCGGCGAGGGCCTCGGCGGTGGTCTCCTCGAGGACGCGGTCGGCCAGGGGCAGCAGGTGCGGCTGCAGCGCGCCGAGGCGCTGTCCGGCGCTGGAGTTCCCGGTCAGGGCGCCGATCTCGACCTCGGGGTGCGCCAGCAGCAGCCGCAGCGCCTCTCCGCCCGCGTATCCACTCGCTCCGGCGACCGCCACACGTACAGCCATGAACCCTCCTCCTTGATGGCATGACTATACGTATCACTGCACGTTTATGCAACGGTGGCATGGGGGCACGGAGCCGTGGACGCGGGAAGGCGGACACGGGAAAACGGTGAGGTGAACCGGCCGGCGGCCCCGGCCGAGGGCCCGGTGCGGCCGTCCGTGCGCACAAGCCGTCTACGCGTGGGAGAGCGAGGCCGGTATGCCGTCGAGGCAGAGGTACCAGCGGCCGGCGTGACCGGTGACGGTGGTGGTCGACAGGGGACGGACGTCGATGTTCCAGTAGGTGGACGGGGGCACCTTCAGGGCGTAGACCAGGGCCGCGCGGATCACGGAGGGCTCGGCCACGGCGACGATGCGGCAGCCGTCCTCGGCGGGCCGGGTGTCGAGCCAGCCGCCGACGCGGGTGATGAAGGACAGCAGCGACTCACCGCCGTGCGGAGTGCTGCGCGGGTCGGTGATCCAGGCGTCCACGGCCTGCGGTTCCCGGGCCATCGCCTCGCCCAGGGTGAGCCCGCGCCAGCGGCCCATGTCGCAGTCGCGCAGGGCGAGCTGGACGAGCGGGGCGTAGCCGAGGGCGTCCCCGGTGGCGCGGCTGCGCGGAGTGGGCGAGCAGTAGCGCAGGTCGGCGGCGGCGAGCGGCAGCAGCTCATGGGCGACCCGCCACACCTCGTCCCAGCCCGCCGGGTCGAGCTGCCGGTCGTCCTCGAACCGCTCGGCGAGCAGCGGGGAGCCGCGCGCCGCGGCGACAAAAGTGACCTGAACCGCCATGCGGCGATCGTGAGCCCGGAAAGCAAGCAGGTCAAGGGGTGCGACATGAGGTTACTCAGGGTTCACCGACGCAGTCGTCATATGTCCGGCACATGTGCCGATATCTGCCCGGTCCGGGACCGGGGAAGCCGGCGGCGGACGGCGGTCCTCCTTGGTCTCCCTCTCCCCTCTCACCTTCCTCGTCCCCCTCGCGCACGCACCTCCTCGCAGGCCGTGCGCAGACGCCGTACGCCCTCGGTGATCTCGGCCGTGCCGGCGACCGCGGCGAAGCTCAGCCGCAGATGGGGCGCCGGGGGTTCGGCGCTGAAGTAGGGGCGGCCGGGAGCGACGGCGACTCCTGTGCGCAGGGCGGCGGCGGTCAGGGCGGACTCGTCCGTGCCGTCGGGCAGGCGCAGCCAGAGGTGGTAGCCGCCGGAGGGGATGTGCGCGAGCGCGAGGTCGGGCAGGTGCTGCCGCAGCGCGGCGGTCATCGCGTCGCGGCGGCTTCTCAGCTCGGCGGCGAGGGTGCGCAGATGCCGCGGCCAGGCGGGTGAGCCGACCAGTTCCAGGGCCGCCTCCTGCAAGGGCCGCGGCACGAAGAAGGTGTCGACGACCTGGATGGCGCGCAGCCGTTCCAGGACCGGGCCGCGGGCGACCAGCGCGCTCACCCGGAAACTGGGCGAGGTGGCCTTGGTCAGCGAGCCGACGTGGACGACGACTCCGTCCGGGTCGTCGGCGACGAGCGGGGGCGGCAGGGGGCCGGAGTCCTCGTGCGCGAGCCGCCGCACGAAGTCGTCCTCGACGACGAACGCGCCGGCCTCGCGGGCGGTCCGCAGCACCCGTGCGCGCCGCTCGGGGGCGAGAACGGCCCCGGTGGGGTTCTGGAACAGGGGCTGGCAGACGAACACACGGGCTCCGGTCGCCCGGAACGCGTCGGCGAGCAGCTCCGGTCTCACCCCGTCGGCGTCGGCCGGCACGGGCACGGGCCGCAGTCCGGAGGCCCGGGCGATGGCCAGCATGCCCGGATAGGTGGGCGACTCGACCAGCACCGGGGCGCCGGGCGGGGAGAGCGCCCGCAGGGCGGTGGTGAGCGCGGACTGGCCGCCGGCGGTGATCAGGACCTCGGCGGCGGTGACGGTGCCCTCCGGCCCGCCGATGCTCCGCGCGAACCACTCGCGCAGCTCCGGCAGCCCCTCCAGCGGTGGCCGCCCCCAGGCTCCTGGGCGGCGGCCCGCGCGGGAGAGCGCCGCGGCCATGGCCCGCTCGGGCTGGAGGGAGGGGTGCAGATAGCCGCCGTTGAACTCGATCACGCCCGGGGGCGGTGCGGCGAGCGAGACCGTGACGCCGGAGGCGTCCACCGTGCGCGGTACGAGGTCGGCGGCGCCGTCCGCGCTGAGCGCGACCTCCTGCCAGGAGGTGTCGCCGGCGGGCGCGGCCGGCGGGCGTCGCGCCGCGCGGAACGCGCCGGCCCCGGGCCGGGTGACCACCAGGCCTTCGGCCGCCAGCTGCGCCAGGGCCCGCGAGACGGTCACAGGGCTCACCCGGTAGCGCTCGACAAGGGCCCGGCTCGACGGGAGCTTTCCACCCGGTGGATAGCGCTTCAGCTCCTGTCGCAGCTGTCGGGCGAGCTCGTCGACACTGCTACGCTGTTGCATGAGAACACAGAGTAGCGCTACTCCTCACGTGTCAATAGCGGTGGCCGCCCCGGGCCCCTCCCCCGCCGGCCTTCTCCAGGCCGCCCTCGGTGTCATCGCCTTCTCCCTGACCTTCCCGGCCACCGCCTGGGGTCTGGAGGGTTTCGGTCCCTGGTCGCTGGTGGCCGTGCGCAGCGTGCTCGCCGCCGTCCTCGCGGGCGGCTGCCTGCTGGCGCTGCGTGTCCCCCCGCCCGCACGCCGCCACTGGCCCGGGCTCGCGGTCGTGGGTGCCGGGGTGGTCCTCGGCTTTCCGCTGCTCACCACGCTCGCCCTGCAGACCTCCACCACCGCGCACGCCGCCGTCGTCGTGGGCCTGCTGCCGCTGACCACGGCGCTGCTGTCCGCGCTGCGCGTCGGCTCCCGGCCCTCGCGCACGTTCTGGGGGGCGGCGCTGGCGGGCGCGGCGGCCGTCGTCGGCTTCACCGTGCAGCAGAGCGGAGGCGCCCTGGTCGCCGCCGACGGCTGTCTCTTCGGTGCCCTGCTGATCTGCGCCGCCGGCTACACCGAGGGCGGCCGGCTGGCCCGCGTCATGCCCGGCTGGCAGGTCATCGGCTGGGCGCTGGTGCTCTGTCTGCCGCTCACCGTGCCCGGCGCGGCGCTCGCGCTGGCGTACGAACCGGTGCACCTGAGCGTGCACAGCGTCACCGGGCTGCTGTGGGTCGCGGCGGGCTCGCAGTTTTTCGGTCTGGTCCTCTGGTACCGGGGCATGGCGGCCATCGGCATTCCGAAGGCCAGCCAGTTGCAGTTGGCCCAGCCGCTGCTCACACTGGTGTGGTCGGTGCTGCTGCTCGGTGAGCACCCGACGGCGGCCGCCCCGCTGACGGCCGTCGCCGTGCTCATCTGCATCGCCGTCACCCAGCGGGCGCGCGGCTGATCCGCCCGCGCCCCGCGCACGGGTCCGACAACCGAAGATCGCTGCCCCCGCACACGGTGAGGAGGTCCCGCAGATGCGTGCATCCGTGGGCGACCGGCTTGTTCAGCACGGCAGGGTGGTCGGCCAGCGCGACCAGATCTCCGAAGTCGTCGAAGTACTGGGCCGGGAGGGCAACCCGCCCTACCGCGTCCGCTTTCCGGACGGGCACGAGGCCGTGATGTCCCCCGGCCCCGACTGCCAGGTCGTCCGCCGGAAGGAACACGAAAAGCGTTGATCAGTGCGGGGGGTCCGCCGGCTGCCGGTAGTGGCCGGCGGCCACCCGCGCCATCGCACCCGCCGGGTCGGCCATGACCTCCGTCCCGGCGAAGAACACATGGCCGCGCACCTCGGGGTACCCGGCCGCGAACGCGAGGTGGCGGGACAGCTCCTCCGGGTCCTGCCAGGCCGGGCCCTGGGCCGGGTCGCCCGCCTTGTACAGCGCCTCTCCCGCGTACAGCTTCGTCCGGCTGCCCCGGGCCACCCCGGCCCACCAGGGCAGCAGGGTGGCGTAGTCGGCGGCGGGGAAGCCGATGTTCCAGTACAGCTGCGGGACGACGTAGTCGATCCAGCCCTCCTCGACCCAGGTGCGCGTGTCCGCGTGCAGGTCGTCGTAGGCCTGGACGGCCGCCCGGGTGTCCGAGCCGCGCGGGTCGCTCGAGGCGTTGCGCCACACCCCGAAGGGGCTGATCCCGAACTGCGCGCCGGGCCGGATCCTCCGGACGGCCTCGGCCATCTCCCGGACCAGACGGTCGATGTTGTCCCGCCGCCAGGCGGCCCGGTCCGGGAAGCCCCCGCCGTGGCGGGCGTAGGCGGCGTCGTCGTCGAAGAGCCGGCCCGCCACCGGGTACGGGTAGAAGTAGTCGTCGAAGTGGACGCCGTCCACGGGGTATGCGCGCACCGCGTCGAGCATCGCCTGCTGCACGAAGGCCCGCACGGCGGGCAGACCGGGGTTGTAGTAGAGCGTTCCGCCGTACGCGACCACCCAGTCGGGGTGTCTGCGGGCCGGATGGGAGGCGGTCAGCCGGGACAGGTCGGTGTGGCGGGCGATCCGGTACGGGTTGAACCAGGCGTGCAGCTCCAGGCCCCGGGCGTGCGCCTCCCGCACGGCGGTGCCGAGCGGGTCCCAGCCGGGGTCCTTGCCCTGGACTCCGGTCAGGTACTGCGACCACGGCTCGTACGGCGAGGGCCACAGCGCGTCGGCGGTCGGGCGCACCTGGAACATCACCGTGTTGAGCCGGCAGCGCACCGCCGTGTCGAGCAGGGCGATCAGCTCGCTGTACTGCCGGGCCGCGCTCAGCCCGGCACGCGAGGGCCAGTCGCGGTTGTCCACGGTGGCCAGCCACATGCCGCGCATCTCGGTGACCGTGCTCCGGCCGCGGGCGTCCGCGGGCCCTTGCGGTCCTCCCCTCGCGGTGGCCGTGCCCGCGGTGAGCGTCAGGGCCGACAGTGCGGCGACGGTGAACGTCCGTCGTGTCACTCGCTCCACCCGGACCACCCCGCAACGTCCTGGATCCGCTCCGTCACGGATCGCGCACCGGGCCAGCATGCCCGACCCGGTCGACCGATCGGGGGTGCCGCAGGGGTAACGTGCACGATCGGAGCAGGCACCGAACCAGAGGCCGCCTGCCCCACGCGTAGATCAGCGAAGGGGACGATGTGACGGACATCGTGACGGACATCGAACGCGTCGGAGTGGTGGGCTGCGGCCAGATGGGTTCGGGCATCGCCGAGGTGTGCGCCCGGGCCGGCCTGGACGTGCGAGTCGCCGAGACCACCGGTGAGGCCCTGGAGATCGGCCGTACCCGGCTGTTCAACTCCCTGGCCAAGGCCGTCGAGCGCGGCAAGATCACGGAGGAGGAACGGGAGGCGACGCAGGCACGGCTGCACTTCACCACCGACCTCGGCGAGTTCGCCGACCGCGATCTGGTGATCGAGGCCGTCGTGGAGAACGAGCAGGTCAAGACGGAGATCTTCCAGGTCCTGGACCAGGTGGTGACCCGGCCGGACGCGATCCTGGCCTCCAACACCTCCTCGATCCCGCTGGTGAAGCTGGCGGTCGCCACCGCGCGGCCCGACCAGGTGATCGGCATCCACTTCTTCAACCCCGCCCCGGTGCAGAAGCTGGTCGAGCTGATCCCGGCGCTCACCACCTCCGAGAACACGCTGAGCCGGGCGCAGCTGTTCGCCGAGAAGGTGCTCGGCAAGCACGCGATCCGCGCCCAGGACCGCTCCGGCTTCATCGTCAACGCGCTGCTGATCCCCTACCTGCTCTCCGCGATCCGGATGTTCGAGTCGGGCATCGCCAGCCGCGAGGACATCGACAACGGCATGGAGCTGGGCTGCGCCCACCCGATGGGGCCGCTGAAGCTGTCGGACCTGATCGGCCTGGACACGGTGGCCTCGGTGGCGCAGAGCATGTACGAGGAGTACAAGGAGCCGCTGTACGCCGCTCCCCCGCTGCTCCAGCGGATGGTGGAGGCCGGCCGGCTGGGCCGCAAGACCGGCTCGGGCTTCTACACCTACAGCTGAGCGGCCCACCAGTGACCTGCGACTGAGCGCGTCCCCGACCGCGTCCGTGCCCGGCCGTCATCTCAGCCTGAGGTGGTGCAGGAGCAGCAGCGCCGCCGCCATGCCGGCGGCCGGGACCTCACCGCGGGCGACCAGGTCGGGGACCCGTTCGAGGGGCACCCATGCGCGGCGGTCGGACTCGAAGTCGTCCACGGGGTGTCCGACGTACTCGCCCCGGTCCGACCAGTAGATGTGGTGCCGGGCGTCGGTGAGGCCGTTGGACGGCTCCACGCTCATCAGATGGCGCAGGGGACCGGGCCGCCAGCCGGTCTCCTCCTCCAGCTCCCGGGCGGCGGCCGCCGCGATGTCCTCGCCCTCCTCGACGACGCCCGCCGCGAGCTCCCAGCCCCAGCTGTCGGTGATGAAGCGGTGGCGCCACAACAGGAGGACCTCGCCCGCCTCGTTCACCACCGTGGCCGCGGCGACCGGCCGCAGCCGGATGAGGAAGTGGTCGAGGTGCCGGCCGTCCGGCAGCCCGACATCCGCGAGGCTGACGGTGAACCAGCGGTTGGCGTACACGGTCTGTTCGCTCTGCTTCGTCCACTGCACGGCTGCGCCACCTTCCGTCCGGGTCAGCGGCACTATCGCAAGCCGGAGCGGTCTCACAGCAGGCGCACGGGGAGCCGCCCGGAGGCACGGCGGGGTCGTCACAGCGGCACGCGCAGTGCCCCGTCGATCATTTCGGCCGCCTCCGCCGTGCCGGAGCAGCCGCTGTGCACCAGCTGCTCACGGACCGCGCGCAGTCTGTCCCGCACCCGCTGGGACTCCATGCCACGGGCCTGCTCGGCCATCCGCATCGCGGCGGCCACCGCCTTGTCGGCGTTGCCCCGGCGCAGTTCGATCGTGCTGAGCAGGGCGAGGCGGTGGACCCGGCCGCGGTCGTGCGCCGGAGTGTCCACGGCGGCCGTCGCGTGCTTCTGCGCCGCCTCCAGCTCGCCGAGGTTGAGCAGTGCCTCCGCCGCCTGGACGTTGACCAGGCCCGGCTGGACGTAGCCGGTCTCATCGGGTTCGTGTCCGCGCCGGATGCGTTCGGCGGCCCGTTCGGCCCGGTGGATGCGGGACAGCGCGTTCGTGCTCTCGCCGAGGTGGGCGTACGCCTTGGCCTGCATCGCGTACAGGTCGGAGGCGAGCGCGGGCGTGATGTGCCGGTCGGCGGCGCGCAGCGCGGTCTCGGCGAAGGCGACGGCCTGGCGGTACTCCCGCAGGAACAGCGACTGGTTGACCAGCAGCGCCATCACATACGCCCCCAGTCCCCGGTCCCCGCTGGCCTTCGCGAGTCTGAGCGCCTGGTGGAAGTAGCGCTGGGCGAGACCGTGCGCGTCGGAGTCGTAGGCGCAGATGCCCGCGATCGCCACCAGGGCGCCGGTGGCCCGGTGGAGTTGGCGGCCGGTGGCGTCGCTGTAGCTGCCGCGCAGCAGCGGGGCGGCCTCGGCGTTGAGGAAACCGACGACCCGGCCGCGGGTCGCGATGCCGCCGGCCCTGCGGTACATCTGCTCGTAGTGCGTACGGGCGGCGCGCAGCATCTCGATGTCGCCCGGGGTGACCCGGCGCGGGCCGCCGCGCGAGACGTCCGTGTCCTCGGGCGGGTTCTCCCACTCCCACACCGGCATGACGGCGGAGGTGCCGGACAGGGTGGGGGCGCCCAGGACATGGGGACGCCGCTGTTCGTCGGAGCGCCACAGGGCGGTGGCACGCTCGACGAAGCCGGACAGGGAGGTTCCGTGCGGGGCGGGCGACTCGCCCGGCACGCCCAGGCCGATGTCGTCGAGCGTGACCGGCCGGTGCAGACGGGCGGACAGCACCTCGCAGATCAGGTCGGGTACCTGGCCGCGTGGCCGCTGGCCCTTCAGCCACCGGGCCACCGCGGTGTGTTCGTACCGAAGGACGAGTCCGCGCTTCTGCCCCGCCTGGTTGACGCGCGCCGCCAGGCCCGCGTGCGAGATCCCGGCCTCGTCCAGGATCGCGTCGAGCAAGGTGTTGGGCTGCATGGGTGCCCCCGGGTGACTCGGTGGCGCCACTGTAGTGCGTCCGCGTTCACACGGGGTGTGAACGAAGCACCCGGTTTCGTACCGTGTGCGCGCTGTCGCGGAGAGTTCCGGCCTGTTTGACTGGAATACCTCCTCCAAGAGGCCGGCCGGGCCGCCGGCTCCCCCCTCGAAGCAGTGCGGCGGCCCGGTCACCGCGCTCGGCCCGGGGCGTGTGGTTCCCCGTTCCCCCTGTCCCGGGCCGCGCGCGGGCGGCCGGCGGTACACTCGCGGTCCTCGCCGCTCGCCGGAGCCGGTTCCCGCGGGAACCGGCTCCGCGCACGTCAGCTCCGCAGCACCGCTCCCGTGCGCTCGGCGGCCAGCGCCACCGCCGCGTCACGGGCCGCCGACGCCTCGTCGACCGTCAGGGTGCGGTCGGGCGCGCGGAAACGCAGTGCGTAGGCCAGGGACTTACGGCCCTCGCCGAGCTGCTCGGCGTTCTCGTAGAGGTCGAACAGCCGGATGGACTCCAGGAGCTCCCCGGCACCCTCGCGCAGCGCGGCCTCGACGTCGGCGGCCGGGACCGCCTTGTCGACGACGAGGGCGACGTCCTGGGTGGCGACCGGGAAGGTGGAGATGCCCGGCGCCTGCGGGAGGTCGTTGCCGACCCGCTCCAGCAGGTCGAGGTTCAGCTCCATCGCGCAGGTGCGCGCGGGCAGTCCGAGCGTCTTGAGCACCCGCGGGTGCAGCTCGCCCGCGTGGCCCACGACCTGCTCGGTGCCGTCCACGACGACCGTGAGCTCGGCGCAGCGGCCCGGGTGCCACGGCCCGTACGCCCCCTTGCGGACGGTCAGGCCGGCCCCGGCCTCGCGGGCGACGATCCGGGCGGCCTCGACCGCGTCGGCCCAGTCGGCCGGGCGGCCCTTGCCCCACCAGCCGGTCTGCTCACGGGCACCGGCGAGGACGACGGCGACATGGCGCGGCTGCTCGGGCAGTGCGGCGGCCAGACCGGCGAGCTCCTCGTCGGTGGGACGCCGGTCGACGGGCAGCCGGGCGGCGGTCCGCTGCTCCTCGCGGGGGTGGAAGACCAGACCGGTCTCGAACAGCGCCAGATCGTGGCTGCCGCGGCCGTCGTTGCGGCGCAGCGCGCCGAGCAGGCCCGGCAGCAGCATGGTCCGCAGCGCGGGCTCCTCGTCGCTGAGCGGGTTGACCAGCCGGACCACGCGGCGGGCGGGGTCGTCGGCGTCCAGGCCGAACTGGTCGAAGACCTTCTCGGCGAGGAACGGGTACGTCGGCGTCTCGACATAGCCCGCCCCGGCCAGCGCGCGGCCGACCCGGCGGTGCAGCCGCTGCCGGCGGGTCAGTCCGCGGCCCGAGGGGAGCCTGGGCAGGGTGGAGGGCAGGTTCTCGTAGCCCTCCAGGCGGATGACCTCTTCGGCCAGGTCGTTGGGGTCCGCCAGGTCGGGCCGCCAGGACGGGACCGTGACGGTCAGCTCGTCCTGCCCGGAGACGTCGCAGCCGATCTCCTGCAGCCGGCGGACCACGGTCTCGCGGCCGTAGACGACGCCCGCGACCTTGTCCGGGTGGTCGGCCGGCACGGTGATGGTGCGCGGCGCGGAGGGGGTGACCACCTCGGTGACGCCGGCGTCGGCCGTGCCGCCCGCGAGCAGGACCAGCAGGTCCACCGTGCGCTGGGCCGCGGCCGCGGCGGCCTGCGGGTCGACGCCCCGCTCGAAGCGGCGGGCGGCCTCGGAGGTCAGCTTGTGGCGGCGGGCGGTGCGCGCGACGGAGACCGGGTCGAAGTGGGCGGCCTCGATGACGACGTCGGTGGTGGTGCCCTCGGTGTCGTCGATCTCGGTGTGGGCGCCGCCCATGACGCCCGCGAGGCCGATCGGCCCGCGCTCGTCGGTGATGACCAGGTCCTCGGCGTGCAGGGTGCGCTTGACGCCGTCGAGGGTGGTGATCTCCTCGCCCTCCTTGGCCCGGCGCACGCCGATCGTGCCCTGGACGCGGGCGCGGTCGTAGGCGTGCAGCGGCTGGCCCAGCTCCAGCATCACGTAGTTGGTGACGTCGACGGCGAGCGAGATCGGGCGCATGCCGGCCTTCTGCAGGCGGCGCTGCAGCCAGATCGGGGAGCGCGCCTCGGGGTCGAGGCCGGAGACCGTGCGGGCGGTGAAGCGGTCGCAGCCGAGCGGGTCGTCGACCCGCACCGGGTAGCCGAAGTCGTTCGCGGCGGGGACGTCGAGCAGGGCCGGGTCGCGCAGCGGCAGACCGTAGGCGATGGCGGTCTCCCGGGCGACGCCGCGGATGGACAGGCAGTCGCCGCGGTTGGCGGTGACGGCGATGTCGAGGACCTCGTCGACCAGCTCCAGAAGCTCGATCGCGTCCGCGCCGACCTCGGTCTCCGGGGGGAGCACGATGATGCCCTGGCTGCCGTCGTCGCCCATGCCCAGCTCGTCGCTGGAGCAGATCATGCCGTGGGAGACCTTGCCGTAGGTCTTGCGGGCGCTGATCTCGAAGCCGCCGGGCAGCACACCGCCCGGGAGGACCACCACGACCTTGTCGCCCACGGTGAAGTTGCGGGCGCCGCAGACGATCTCCTGTGGCTCGCCGGTGCCGTTGGCCTGTCCGACGTCGACGGTGCAGAAGCGGATCGGCTTCTTGAAGCCCTCCAGCTCCTCGATGGTCAGCACCTGGCCGACGACGAGCGGCCCCTTGATGTCGGCGCCGAGCTGTTCGACGGTCTCGACCTCCAGACCGGCCGAAATGAGCTTGGCCTGGACGTCGCGCCCGGTCTCGGTCGCCGGCAGGTCGACGTACTCCCGCAGCCAGGAAAGCGGGACCCGCATCAGATCTCCATCCCGAACGGCCGGGTGAACCGAACGTCACCCTCGACCATGTCTCGCATGTCTTCGACGTTGTGGCGGAACATCAGCATCCGCTCGATGCCGAACCCGAAGGCGAAGCCGCTGTACTTCTCCGGGTCGACACCGCAGGCGGTGAGCACCCGCGGGTTGACCATGCCGCAGCCGCCGAGCTCGATCCACCCCTCGGAGGAGCAGGTGCGGCAGGGCCGGTCGGGGTTGCCGACGGACTCGCCGCGGCAGACGTAGCACTCCATGTCCATCTCGGCGGACGGCTCGGTGAAGGGGAAGAAGTTCGGCCGCAGCCGGGTCTTCACGCCCTCGCCGAACAGCGACTGCACCATGTGGTCCAGGGTGCCCTTGAGGTCGGCCATGGTCAGGCCCTCGTCCACGGCGAGCAGCTCGACCTGGCGGAAGACGGGCGTGTGGGTGGCGTCCAGCTCGTCGGTGCGGTACACGCGGCCGGGGCAGATGACGTAGACCGGCAGGTCGCGCTCGAGCAGGGAGCGGATCTGCACGGGCGAGGTGTGGGTGCGCAGCACCACGCCGGAGTCGGTGCCGTCGCCCGGGCCCTGGACGAAGAAGGTGTCGGCCTCACCGCGGGCCGGGTGGTCCGGGCCGATGTTGAGGGCGTCGAAGTTGAACCACTCGGCCTCGACCTCGGGTCCCTCGGCGACCTCGTAGCCCATGGCCACGAAGATGTCCTCGATGCGCTCCGAGAGCGTGGTCAGCGGGTGACGGGCGCCGGCCGGGACGCGGTCGTACGGCAGTGTGACGTCGACGTCCTCCTCGACCAGCACGCGGGCGTCCCGCTCGGCCTCCAGTTCGGCCTGGCGGGCGGCGAGCGCCTTGTTGACCGCGCCGCGGGCCATGCCGACGCGCTTGCCCGCCTCGGCCCTGGCGTGCGGGGGCAGGGCGCCGATCTCGCGGTTGGCGAGGGCCAGCGGGGAGGCGGGGCCGGTGTGGGCGACCTTGGCCTCGTGGAGCGCGTCGAGGGAGTCCGCGGCGCTGAAGGCGGCGAGCGCCTCGTCCCGCATGCGCTCGATCTCTTCCGGTTTCAACGCCTCGACCTCGACAGGGTCGTACGACTTGTTGGGTGCCGACATCTCTTCCCGTGCTTCCGATTGGCTGGGCTGCCCCGTTCACGGCCCGGAGACAATCTCGTTCGTCCACGGAACCGGACGCAAAGGTGCCATTGGCCGAGTCTAACGGGGCGGAGGAAGGCGAAGGCGCCCGTGGGGCCTCGGCGGACCGCTCAGAGCAGGTGCGCCGGGGTGCCCACGGGCAGAACGAATCGGAACTGCGCGCCGCCGCCGGGGGCGCGGCCGACCGTGATGACACCGCCGTGGGCCTCGACGATGCCCTTGACGATGTAGAGCCCGAGGCCCGTGCCGCCCCGCTTGCTGCCCCGCCAGAAGCGGGTGAAGACGCGGTTCATGAACTCCTCCGGGATTCCGGGCCCCTCGTCGCACACCGTGACCGATGTGGCGGTCTTCCCGGTGCCGTCCCCCTCGCGGGGGGACGGTGCGGGCATGACGTCAATGGTGACGGTTCCCTCGCCGTGCCGCACGGCATTTTCGATGAGGTTGCTCAGCACCTGGTCGATCTTGTCCGGGTCGGCCCACAGTTCGGGCAGCGGCTGCTCGATGCGGACCAGGAACCGGTCGGCGGGCTGGCCGGCGGAGACGTACGCCTGGACGTGCCGGCCGACCGCGGCGCCGATGTCGATGAGCTGGCGGCGCACCTCCAGCCGGCCGGAGTCGATGCGGGAGATGTCGAGCAGTTCGGCGATGAGCCGGGTGACGCGGTCGGCGTCGGCGTCGACGGTCTCCAGCATCAGCCGTTTCTGGTCGTCGGTGAATTTCTCCCACTTGGCCAGCAGAGTCGCGGTGAAGCCCTTGACGGAGGTCAGCGGCGAGCGCAGTTCGTGCGCCACGGTGGCGATCAGCTCGGCGTGGCTGCGCTCGGTGCGGCGGCGGGCCTCGGTGTCGCGGAGGGTGACGACGACGCGGCGGACGGGTCCGGTGGGGCGGGTGCGGACGTACTTCGCCGAGACGAGGACCTCCCGGCCGCCGTGCAGCAGGAGGTTGCGCTCGGGCTGGCCGGTGCGGATGGCCAGGCCGCCGTAGGGGTCGGTCAGCTGCCACCAGCGCCGTCCCTCGAGGTCCTCTAAGGGCAGCGCCTTCTCCAGGGGCTGTCCGAGGGCCTTCTCGGCGGGGACGGCGGTGATCCGGGCGGCGGCGGCGTTGAAGCAGACGACACGCCCGTGCTCGTCGGCGACGACCAGGCCGTCGGGCAGGTCGTCGGGGTCGATGCCGAGTCCGGTCGGGTCACCGTGCCGGGGTGCGGGCGGGCGTCGCGTCTCGTGCGTGCCCGGTGTGCTGCTGGTACCGACACTCATCCCCGTGCTCCACCTCTCAGCCGGTGCAGAGGGCCCCCGAACGGGTCACCTTACTAGCTCTCCCGGCTTCTCCGGCTTTCCGCGGCGGAGCGGGATCCGCCGCGGGCGCGCTGTGCGCGGGCCGATGCGTAGAGACATACGGCGGCGGCGGTCGCGAGGTTCAGGCTCTCGGCCCTTCCGTGGATGGGGACGCGGACGACGGCGTCGGCGAGGTCGCGGACGTGTGCGGGCAGGCCCCAGGCCTCGTTGCCGAACACCCAGGCGGTGGGTCCGCCCATGGTGCCCTTGTCGAGCTCGTCGTCGAGGTCCCGGTCGCCTCCGCCGTCCGCGGCCAGGACGCGTACGCCCGCGGCCCTGAGGCCCTCGACGGCCCGCTCGACGGGGACGCCGACGGCGACGGGCAGGTGGAACAGCGAGCCGACGGAGGCCCGCACCGCCTTGGGGTTGTAGAGGTCGACGGAGGCGTCCGTGAGGACGACCGCGTCCGCTCCGGCGGCGTCCGCGCAGCGCAGGACGGTGCCGGCGTTGCCGGGGTCGCGCACATGGGCGAGGACGGCGACCAGGCGGGGCCTGGCGGCGAGGATCTCCTCGAACGGCGTGTCGAGAAACCGGCAGATCCCGACGATCCCCTGGGGGGTGACCGTGGTGGCGATGTCCGCGATGACGCTGTCGGCGGCGAGGTGGATCCGGGTGCCGGCGGCGCGGGCCTCCTCCACGATGTCCGCGTGCCGCCCGGCCGCCTCAACCGTCGTGAACAGCTCGACGAGGGTGGCGCTGCCGTCCGCCGCCCGGTGCGTCACCGCCTCCCGTACGGCCTGGGGGCCCTCGGCGAGGAACAGCCGCTCCTTCCCCCGGAAGTTCCGCTTGGCCAGGCGCCGCGCGGCCAGGACCCGGGCCGAGCGGGGGGAGATGAGATCGGGAGTGGCGGGGGGCATGGAGGCTTCACCTTCGCTGGTCTTCCACCGCGGCGGTGCTCGGCCGGCACGGCGGTTTCGGGCGGTGCCGAACAAATCCGGGCATCACGCTGCGGACACGCAATGGACCCGCGGGCACAGCCCACGGGTCCCTTCGGTCGCGCCGGCCGGGAGCCGACGCGGCGATCACGCAGCCTTGGGCGCGTTGACGTCGCTCGGCAGAGCCTTCTGCGCGACCTCGACGAGCGCGGCGAACGCGTTCGCGTCGTTGACGGCCAGCTCGGCCAGGATCTTGCGGTCGACCTCGATGTTCGCGGCCTTCAGCCCCTGGATGAAGCGGTTGTACGTCATGCCGTTGGCGCGGGCGGCGGCGTTGATGCGCTGGATCCACAGCTGACGGAAGTCGCCCTTGCGCTTCTTGCGGTCGTTGTAGTTGTAGACCAGCGAGTGGGTGACCTGCTCCTTGGCCTTGCGGTACAGACGCGAGCGCTGACCGCGGTAGCCGGAAGCCTGCTCGAGAATCGCCCGGCGCTTCTTGTGGGCGTTGACTGCCCGCTTGACGCGTGCCACTTGTTCAACTCCTTGTAGCGGGGCCGTGGCGGTGGTCACACGGCCCGGAAACGACTGGGTCCCGGTTCTGACGTGGGGCGCGTGGGATCAGCGGATCACGCGCCGCTGTGTCACTTGCCGAGAAGCTTCTTGATCTTCTTGGCGTCGCCCGGGGCCATCTCGGCGTTGCCGGTGAGACGACGCGTCACACGGGACGACTTGTGCTCGAGCAGGTGGCGCTTGCCGGCGCGCTCACGGAGCACCCTGCCGGAGCCGGTGACCTTGAAACGCTTCCTGGCACCGCTGTGCGTCTTGTTCTTCGGCATAGCGCCGTTCTCTCCTCGTAGGTGCGCTCCGGTGCCCGGTCATGAGAAACCGGGCACAGTGGAGCGTCGCTCTTGTATCGGTTACATCTTGGGACGCGCGTCCCGAGATCACGCCTCGGCAGGCTCCTCGGACGACGCCCCCCGCCGGGAGGCTGCGCCACGACCCTGACGCCCGGCCTTGCGGGCCTGCTGCGCCTGGCGGGCCTCGGCCATGGCCTCGGTCTTCTTCTTGTGCGGACCGAGAACCATGATCATGTTGCGGCCGTCCTGCTTCGGGTTCGACTCCACGTACCCGAGGTCCTGGACGTCCTCCGCGAGCCGCTGCAGCAGCCGGTAGCCCAGCTCGGGCCGGGACTGCTCGCGACCACGGAACATGATCGTGATCTTGACCTTGTCGCCCTGCTTGAGGAACCGGACGACGTGACCCTTCTTGGTGTCGTAGTCGTGCGGGTCGATCTTCGGCCGGAGCTTCATCTCCTTGATGACCGTGTGCGCCTGGTTCTTGCGCGCCTCACGGGCCTTCATGGCCGACTCGTACTTGAACTTCCCGTAGTCCATGAGCTTGCACACGGGCGGACGGGCGTTCGCCGCGACCTCGACCAGGTCCAGGTCGTACTCCTGCGCAAGCTCCAGTGCCTTCGCAAGCGGCACGATGCCGACCTGCTCGCCACTGGGACCGACAAGTCGCACCTCGGGAACGCGAATCCGGTCGTTGATGCGGGGCTCGGCGCTGATGGATCCTCCTCGGTAGCACCACGCGACGGTCTGGCGGACAGTCGCGTACCTCGTGATTCGTTAGACCTAACCGCGCCGAAGCAGAAAAAATGCCCCGGACGATCACAGGCGGAGCTCCTCGAACCTACCGGAGCAACCGCCGCGAGACCGCGGGGCGCGCTTTCGGGCGGCTTGCCACTGTTCTGGGGCGGGACCGCCTGACCGGTGACCCGCCGCCCCGGAAGGCGGTCAGGTGGGAGTTCGAAGCCTCCACTTGTGGGCCGGACTCGTGTCGCACGCTCATATGTTCGTTCATATGCCGTGCGGCGGACGCATCCGACCGGTCGTCACACAAGGCTAGCAGCTGCAAGGGGGAACGACCAATCGGAACGGGACAGGGCTTGATGAGGGCGGACGTCCGCCCTGCCCCTATGGTGTGGGGCATGAGTGAAACCCCCTCCGAGCGTCCCGAGACCGCCCAGACCCCCGACTTCGACGCCATGACCCGCGACATCGCCGAGGTTCCGGCGGTCGAGGTGATCGTGACGGTCGCCGTCCATCTGATGAGCGCCGCCGCCGTCAAGCTCGGGCTGACCGAGGAGGGCGACAAGTACAAGGACCTGGACGAGGCGCGCAAGCTGGTGACCGCGCTCGCCGGACTGCTGGACGCGAGCGCGACCGAGATCAGCTCCTTCCACGCGGCACCGCTGCGGGACGGTCTGAAGTCGCTGCAGCTGGCGTTCCGCGAGGCGTCGCTCGTCCCGGACGAGCCGGGCCAGGGCCCGGGCGAGAAGTACACCGGGCCGGTCTACGGCTGACCCGGGCCGGTCCACGGCTGACCCGCCGCCGCCCGGCGTTCCCGTCCCTTCACTCCCTCACGCGCCTCTGCGCACCTCTTCCCTGCTTCACTCCTTCACATACAAGGGCTCGCCCGGCGGCGTGGTCCCGGCCGGCAGCAGTGCCAGGTCGAGGCCGCGCACCAGGCGGGCCCTCAGTGTGTCGCTGGCGGCGAGCCGCTCGGCGAGGGCGCGGACGGTCTCGGCGGGAGCGTCGGTGACGGACGGGTCGAGGACGACGGCGAGGGTGCCGTCGGCCCGTCCCGGTCCGAGGTGGGCGCGCAGCACGGCGTGCTCGGCGGCGACGATCTCCCGTACGGCGTCGATCACGGCCGGGTCGGCCAGCGGATCCGTCGTCGTGCGGCCCTCGGCGAGGGCGATCAGCGCGGGCCCGGTCAGCTCGAACGGCACCGGTCCGGCCATGTCCAGCACCACGGTGTCCGCTTTCTCGCGCGCGGCGGCCTCCAGTGCCTGGTGCAGGTGGACGGCCACGGGGCGGGCCTTCGGGTCCCAGCGGGCCAGGGAGTCGGTGGAGGTGAAGGCGGGCAGGGCGGTGCGGTGGCCGGCCTTCAGGGTGGGGACGGCCATCTCGCTGGTCTTCTCACGGCGCAACCCGTTCTCGTCCTCCTCCACCTCGCCGAGGACGGCCACGACGGGGACGAGGAGCCGGGTGTCCTTGAGCGCCTCCAGGACGGGTTCCACGGCGGTGCGGTCCTCCGCCCAGGCCGCGAGCGCCGCGCTCAGCCGGGGGTCGGGGGAACCGTCGTCGTCGGCGAAGGGGGAGGGGGGAATGTTCTTCTTGGCCACGATCCCCGACCCTATCGGCAGGGTGTCCGGCGTTCTCCGGGAGGCGGCGGTGGAAGCAGGGGCGGCGGGGTCCGCGGTGATGTCGGCAGCGGTGTGCGACCTCGGCTCCGGGGAGGGCTTCGTACGCGGCGACGGGGTGCACGAGACGGCGAGCGTCGTCAAGGTCGGCATCCTGGCGGCACTGCTGCTCCAGGCCCAGGACGCGGGGCGGCGGCTGACGGCGCAGGAGCGGGCGTACGCCGCCGCCATGATCGAGCACAGCGACAACGACGCGGCGTCGGCGCTGTGGCGGAGCATCGGCGGGGCGGACGGGCTGGACGCGGCGAACGGGCGGTTCGGGCTCGGGAACACCCGTGGTGGCGACGGCACGCTGTGGGGTCTGACCCGGACCACGGCCACTGACCAGCTCGTTCTGCTGCGGCAGGTGTTCGGCGGGGACGCACGGCTGGGCGAGGAGGCGCAAAGGTATGTCCAGGGGCTGATGAGCCGGATCGTCGCGGGCCAGGACTGGGGGGTGTCGGCCGCGGCCGACGGCTCCGCGTGGGCCTTGAAGAACGGCTGGCTGCCGCGCAGTACGACCGGGCTGTGGATCGTCAACAGCATCGGCCGGGTGACGTCCGGCGGCCGTGACTGCCTGGTGGCCGTGCTGTCGCACGGCCACGCGACGAAGGAGCAGGGCATCGCCCTGGTCGAGGCAGTGGCGCGGGAGGCGGTGTCGGTGCTCCGCGGGAGCGTGTCGCCACGGGGCTGGAAGCCGCTGCGTTCCTAGAAGTCCGCGGGGCAAAAAGTGCCTAGAAGTCCCCGCGGGACGGGAATCCGCCGGAGGACCGGAACCGGAAGCCGCCGGGGTCATGGGGCCGGAGGCCGTCCCCGTCCTCGCGGCGCCCGCGCCACAGAACGGCCGCCACGACCAGCAGCACTCCCCCGGCGCTGCCGACGAGAGGGCCGGCCCAGTCGGAGGCGCCGCCGTCCGGGGCGGCCGGCTCGGGGCCGGGGCCGAAGTACTTGCCGGTGTGGGAGGCCGCCCGCAGGTCCCGCGGCTCGAGCCGGTCGGCGGCCTTGATGGCGGCGACGGGGTCGACGAGACCGAAGCCGCGGGAGTCGTCACGGCCGCCGACGGGGGCGTTGCGGGCGGTGTCCTGCAGGAGCTTCTTGATCTGGGCGGGGGTGAGGTCCGGATGGACGGACTTGACGAGGGCGACGGCGCCGGAGACGAAGGCGGCGGCGGCGCTCGTGCCCCAGCCCTCGTAGTACCTGCGGTCGGGGTCGGCTATGACGACGTCCACACCGGGCGCGCTGACCGTGGCGTACCAGCGGCGGGTGGAGAAGGAGGCGCGGGTGCCGTAGCGGTCCACGGCGGTCACGGCGATCACGCCCGGGTAGGCGGCCGGGTAGGAGATGTGGTCGCCCTTCTCCCCGCCGTTGCCGGCCGAGGCCACGACCACGGAGCCCTTGCTCAGCGCGTACTGGACGGCCTCGTCCTCGGCGGGCTCGGGGTGCGCGGAGGCCGAGTCGTCGCCGAGGGAGAGGTTGATGACGTCGGCGCCCTGGTCGGCGGCCCAGCGGATGCCGTCGGCCAGCGCGTTGCCGCGGGTGGTGCGGGCCTTGGCGCGGGCGGGGTCGCCGTCCTCGAGGATCACGCGGACGGGCAGGATCTTCGCCTCCGGGGCGACGCCCATGACACCGTCGGCCTTGCCGGGGCCATGGCCGTGACCGGCGATGATGCCGGCCATGGCGGTGCCGTGGCGGGCCCAGGTGCGGTCGCCGGGCCGTGCCCCGAAGCCGACCAGGTCCCTGCCGGGCAGGACGTTGCCGGCGAGGTCGGGGTGGTCGGCGTCGACACCGGTGTCCAGGACGGCGACGGTCACGCCCTCGCCCTTGGTGGTGCGCCAGACCTCCTCGGTGCGCAGGGCGTCCAGGCCCCACTGCTGGGCGCGGATGCCGTCGGCGTGAGCGGCCGTGGGCGGGACGAGAGCGAGGCAGGCGGCGAGGAGCACGCTCAGGACGCCGGCTCTGCGGGCCGTGCGGGAGGCCGGAGTACGGGAGGTCGCGACGGTTTTCACGAGGGCTTCTCCGTGGCCGACTTGACGGTTCTGCGCAACCCCCGTCCGATGCGGTCGGCCAGGCCCTGGGCCTCGTGGCCGAGGCCGGCCTGGGCGGGGGCCGTGGTGGCGCCGGCCTCCCTCGCCTCGGCGGCGGGCTGCGGGGCGTCGACCGTCCTGCCGTCGGCCCAGCCGGAGACGGCGTAGACGATCACGGGGGCCTCGGTCAGCACGGAGATGGTCCAGGACGCCCGCTGCTTGTCGCCGAAGGCCTCGGCGGCGGTCCCCTTGGCCGCGTACGGGCGGGGCATGAGATCGGTGCGACGGGCGAGTCGCTCGTTCTTGAAGCGCAGGGCGAGGGAGCGCATGGCGGGGGCGTCGGCCTCGGTGAAGAGCAGGCCGACCGTGGTGACGTAGCTCTGGGTGGCGTCGGTGTAGGTGGCGCGCAGCAGACGGGCGCAGCCGACGGGGGCGAGGACCTTGCGCAGCGGCGGGTCGAAGGCGCCCTCGCAGCCGCTGTCGGGTGCGACCGCGATCCGGGTCCAGGTGCGGTCGGCTCCGCCGGGGCCGGCACCGCGGCCCTCCACGGTGGGAGGGAAGAGCTGGTCGACGGGGACGCTGTGCCACAGGGTGCCGGCGGCGGCGAAGCCGCTCGTTCCACCGGTCCCGGCCGGCTCTCCGGTGAGCCGGCTCCCGGCCACGGCGCCGCCGATGAGCCCGAGCCCCAGCACGACACAGACCGCCGCCACGGCGGCTCTCGGCCGTATCCGGCCCCTTCGGGGCCGCTGCTGCTCGCCGTATCTGTCGCCCGGCAGCCTGAAGGCGTTCCAGGACAGCGCGGGATCGGGCGCCGCACCGGACGCGGGCCGCCGGGCCGCCGCCTCCTGGGTGTCCCCGCCGCCGGCCGGACCATCGGGGCCGGACCACGCGGGCACACTGCTCCAGGCCGTCCCCGCGACAGCGGTGGTGCGGCCGTCGGCGCCGGGGCGCGGAAACACGCGTCCGGCCCCCACGAAGGCTCCGGGCTCGCCGTGCGGGTCGCCGTCGGCCGGCGAGGCGGCAGAGGCCGGGTGCGGCGGGAAGCCGGGGCGAGCCGTGGCGCCGGCGGAACCGCCGGT
>NZ_BAAAHG010000051.1:0-43743 GCF_039525155.1 Streptomyces thermoalcalitolerans
CGCCGTGCTCGCCCGCCGCCGGGCGGGGAATCCGCGGGGAACTCGTCCGGGCCCCGGGCGGCACTCCGCCCCTGGTTCCCGTCCGCCGCTCCCGTCGGGCCGGTGACCGGCACGGACCTGATCATTCGCAGCACGGCGCGGGAGCACAGCGGTGCCGTCGCGCCGCCCCGGCACGACGGTCCCGGTGGCCGCGCACCGCATGACCGGGACCCCACCGGTACCGCGGCACCGGGGCGGCCCGATGCCCATGGCCGCCCCGGGGCCCCGGCGCCCCGCTCCGCCGGGCTGCTCGGCCCGCCCCGCTGACGGCGTCCGGCGGGCGGCCACCGGAGTGATGTGCGGCACGCTCCCGCCGGCGCCCGCACGGCCCGGTGGAGGATTCTTCCTGCACACGGCTTGATCAGTGATCAAAGACGGGGAATTACCGGGACACGGTGCATTCCGTTCATTTGACAGTGCACTGAGCGCGCGGATAGGAAGCAGCCCTGGAAGTCGAGAGGTGCACTGTGTACGAGCCGAATGTGGTCGGGGACTGGCAGGAGTACGACGAGCATGCCGGTCTGCGGGTCCGCGTCCACCGCCTGGAGCGGGCCGAGCCGCCGCGCGGACGCGACGAAGCCGCCGAGGGGCTGACGTACTTCCGTCTCCGTGTGACCGTCGAGAACCGCGGCCCGCGGCGCTTCGGCGTCCATCTGGAGGACGGGCAGATCGACGTACGGGTCGGCCCCGACGGGGAGGGCGCGTTCGTCGACTGGCGCAACTCGCAGTTCATCGAGGGCTACGACATCTATCCGCTGCGCCGGGCCACCGCGGTGCTGTACGCGGCGGGACCGGAGAACACCCTGTCCCAGATCGACGTCCAGGTGCAGCTGCGGGTCGACGACGAGTGGACCGAGCGCAGGCTGTGGACCGGCGGCATCGGTGTGTACGAGGAGTCCGTCGTCGCCGGCGTGCACACGGCGGGCGGGGCCGGCGGCCTGGCGCACCAGATCAGCAACTTCCTGCGCGACCAGGCCGGGCCGGGCCCCGCCGACTGACCCGGCCGGCCCCGCCGGCCGTGGCCCGGCGGCCCGTACGTGCCGTGGCACGCCCGCAGCCGCCGGTGCCCGCCGCGCTCCCCTCCGCCGCCCCGCAGGCCCCGCTCCCCGTGGCCGACAGGCGCTGTCGCCGTGCACGGACATCGCTGCCACGATCGGTGAGGACCGTCACGACGAGCATCGGAGCGCACGGATGACGACGGACACAGGCAGGAGCACGGCGGACGGGCGGCAGACCGGCGGGATCGAGGTGAAGCCGGTCGCCGGGCACATCGGAGCCGAGATCACCGGGGTGGACCTGGCCGGGGAGCTCGACGACGGCGTGGTCGCAGAGATCCGCGCGGCGGTGCTGCGCTGGAAGGTGGTGTTCTTCCGCGGGCAGCGGCTGGACCACGCCCGGCACGTGGCCCTGGCCCGCCGCTTCGGCGACCCCGTGGTGCTGCGCAGGCGGGGCAGCGCGTCGCCGCCGGATTTCCCCGAGGTGGAGACGACCGCGGACCGGCTGGAACTCGGCGGACGGTTCGGCATGGACCACGAGGAGTGGCTCCGGCGCCGCAGGCACACGCTGCTGCGCGGCTGGCACTGCGACCACGGCGCCCGTGTCGACCCGCCGGCCGCGACCATCCTGCGCGCCGAGACCGTCCCGCCGTACGGCGGCGACACCACCTGGTCCAATCTGGCCGCCGCGTACGCCGGGCTGTCGGCTCCGGTGCGCGCCTTCGTCGACGGCCTGCGCGCCGAGCACCGGCTCGGGGTCGGCTACCAGCCGAGGCCCGGCGACGACGCCTACGTCCGGCATCTGCTGGACCATCAGATCGCCACCGTGCACCCGCTGGTGCGGGTCCACCCCGAGACCGGGGAGCGGGTGCTGTTCGTCAACGGCTACTACGTCGAACAGATCCAGGGCCTCTCCCGCGCCGAGAGCGCGGCGATCCTGCAGATGCTGCTCGAGCAGGCGGTACGGCCCGAGTACACGGTCCGGTTCCGCTGGGAGCCGGGCAGCGTGGCCTTCTGGGACAACCGGGCCACCATTCACCTCGCGCCCAGCGACCACACCCACCTCGGCCTCCCGCGGATCATGCACCGGGTGATGCTCTCCGGCGACGTACCGGTCGGCGTGGACGGCAGGCCGTCCGAGCCGATCACGGGCAGCGCGCCGGGCCGTTGGTGACCGGCCCGGCTTCCCCCGCTGCCGGCGGATCCGCCGTCGGCCCGAGGCCGCTGCGAGGCTCACTCGAACCGTGAGACGTCGCCCGCCCCCCGCCGTACGATCTCGGCCTCCCCGCCGGAGAAGTCGATGACCGTGGTCGGCTCGGTCCCGCAGTCGCCCGAGTCGACCACGGCGTCCAGGACATGGTCGAGCCGGTCCTTGATCTCCCAGCCCTGTGTCATCGGTTCCTTCTCGTCGGGCAGCAGCAGCGTGCTGGACAGCAGCGGCTCGCCGAGCTCCGCGAGCAGGGCCTGGGTGACGACATGATCGGGAATGCGCACCCCGACGGTCTTCTTCCTCGGGTGCTGCAACATGCGCGGCACCTCCCGTGTGGCGGGCAGGATGAAGGTGTAACTGCCGGGCGTGGACGCCTTGATGAGGCGGAAGACGTCGTTGTCGATCCGTACGAACTGGCCGAGCTGCGCGAAGTTCTGGCACACCAGGGTGAAGTGGTGCCGGTCGTCCAGGCGGCGGATCGCCCGGATCCGCTCGATGCCGTCCCGGTTGCCCAGGCGGCAGCCGAGGGCGTAGCACGAGTCGGTCGGATACGCGATCAGCGCCCCCTCGCGGATGCTGTCCGCGATCTGACGGATGGAGCGCGGCTGGGGGTTGTCGGGATGCACATCGAAATACTTCGCCATTCACCGAGCTTATGCCGTGCGCCGGCGGTCGCCGTGCAAGCGGTCTGTCCCGTTCCCGTGCCGTGTGCCTCCGCACGCCGCCGACGGGGCATCGTATTTCGGCTTTTCAGGAGTAGCCGGCGGATACCGGGGAACCAGCACTCACACACCGCCCGGGAGCTGCCCCCCGGCCCCGGGCGCGCGGCTTCGCCGGCCACATCACCTCCCCCCCCTGTGATCCGCCGGCGAGGCCGCCCTTTCCCCGTCGGCCGTCCGCCGGCCGTGCGGTGTTCCCGGCCCCGGACCGCCGGGCCGTCCGCTGGTAACGTCCTCGGCCGAAAAGCCGAGGTCAAAGCCACGAATGTACGGCGGAGAAGAGGGCGGGCATGACCGGGCACGAGGGCAGGACCGACGGGAAGCCGGAAGAAGCCCCGGGAGGAGAAGGCCCACAGACGTCCTGGGCCGAGGAGCTCCTCGACCAACTGCGGCCGGCCGGACGGGACGTGCACAAGGTCGTCGCCTGGCTTGCCGCGTCCGCGCACGGAACCGCCTGCCTCCTGGACGGCGCCGGCACCCTCCTCGCCGGGGAACCGCCGTCTTCGGCCGAGGGCCTGGACGGGGACCTGGTCGCGGACGTGGTCACCGGCCGGCTGGCCGCCGCCGCGCTGCAGGACCGGGGGCGCCACATCCGTCTGGTGCGGGTGGGCGGTCCGCCCGCGTCCTCGGCCGGTGTCCTGGCCGTGCTGCGCGCCGAGCCCTTCGACCGGCAGTCCGCCGGCATGGTCACCCGCACCGCCGCCGTGCTCGACCTGCTGCTGCGGGCCCGCGGGACCGACGAGACCGGACGCCGCCTCGCACAGGCCACGTCCGCGCTGCGGCTGGCCGTCCTGCAACTGCTGATGGTCGAGGACACCGTCTCGGCCCGCCGGGTGGCCGCGGGACTGTGGCCCGGCCTGCTCGACACGGACACCGCCTGTGTCTACGTCCTCGAAACCCGCCGTGGCACACGCGACCGGCTGGCCGCCGAGTGCCTGGAGGCCACCGGGGGACGGGCCCTGGTGGTGCGCTGCCCGGCGGTGGACGAGCATGTGATCGTGGTCGCGCCCGCCGAGAGCACCGGCGGGACACTGCGCTCCCTGGTGGGCGGACGGCCGCACACGTTCCTCGGCGGCAGCACCCGGCACAGCCTGGCCCGGACCGCGACGGCGTACGGACAGGCCGTGAGCGCGCTCGCGGTCGCCCGCTTCCGCCCGGACCGCACGGCCGTGTACGCCGAGCGGACCCGCCCCGAGCGCCTGATGGACCCCGAGGCACTGCACGCCTGGTCCGCCCGGCTGCTGTGTCCCCTGGACACCCTGCCGCACCACATGCACGCCGAACTGCTCGCCACCACCCGGCTGGGCCTGGAGTTCACCGCCGTCAGCACCGCGAAGATCCTCGGTGTGAGCCGCAACACGGTGCGCGCCCGGATGGAGCGGGTCGAAGGGCTGCTCGGCGCGGACTTCAGCCGTCTGACCGTCCGGGCCGTCGTCCACCTCGCCCTGAACACCCGGGCGGGGCTCGGCCACCGCCCGGCCTCCGGGACGGCGCCCGGTCCGGGGGCCGTACGCCTCGGCGACCTGCTGGCCGGTCCGGCGCTGCGCGGCTGGGCGCACGAACTCCTCGGCCGTCTGACGGCCGGCACCCGGGATCTGCGCGGCACGCTGCGCGCCTGGATCACCGCCGACGGCAACGCCGAGCGCGCCGCCCGGCTGCTCGGCATCCACGCGCAGACCGTCCGGGAACACGTACGCGGTGCGGAGCCCGTCCTCGAACGCCGGCTCCTCGACGGCGGCCGGGACCTGTACGAGGTCGTCCTGGCGCACCTCGCGGTGGGCGACCTCGACCCGCCTGCCCTTGAAGGAGGAGGAAAAGAAGGAGGAAGGGGAGAAGGAAAGGGAGGATGAAGACGGACATCCGGGACTCATTTGTGCACGGGTGAGCCTCCGGCCGGGCGGAGAGGGCACCGGCACGGTACCCGGAGGTCGCACCGGACCCATAGATTCGTCGTGCCCGGGGACGGGACCGGCGCGGGGGACCAGTTCCGTCCCCGCCGAGCAGCACGACGCGGGTCACAGCCCCGTGCGGTGCTCGCGGGGAACGCCACCGCGCGGCCGACTCCAGTTCGTACAGCGGCAGTTGAGGCGAGCGGCGATCCGTGGGGACCGTTGGCGGCCCCGCGGCCTGGCCTGTGGTGTCCGTGAGGACGGACAGCCGCCGTTTGCCGGGCCACGTCTCACCGCCGAGCCGCTCCTGGCGGCACAGCACGGCAAGCCGTCCGGTCCCGTACGAGAACCAACCCCTCGTCTTTCTTCCGGTTTCTTCCGGTTGTCCGTCTCGTCCCGCCCCTCTGAGCCTGCCTCAAGGGACGATCAACCTCCTCTCCGTCCCCAGCGAGGGAAGCGCGGCCACAACCTCTGCACGCACGAATCAGTTGCTGTATCGCTCGTATCGGCAACATTCTCTTGCCTGTACAGCTGATCCAATCGTACGATCCGCTCAATCCGTAGTCGTTCGTAGTCTCCGACCGTCAGGACGCCCTCATGGACCGCACCCGTCTGCGCCACCTCCTCGCCCGCGAGAGCGCCGAGGCCGAACGGCGCAACCCCCGCTCCAGAGCCGCCTACGACCGCGCCGACCATCTCTTCGGCCGGGTGCCGATGACCTGGATGAACAAGACCGCCGGTGCCTTCCCCCGCTATCTGGACTCCGCCCGGGGCGCCCGGGTCACCGACATCGACGGGCACGAGTACATCGACTTCTGCCTGGGTGACACCGGCGCCATGGCGGGTCACTCGCCCGCACCCGTGGCCGAGGCGGTGGCGCGGCGGTACGCCGAGCTGGGCGGGGCGACGGCGATGCTGCCCACGGAGGACGCCGAATGGGTCGGCGCGGAGCTCACCCGGCGCTTCGGGCTCACCCGCTGGAGCTTCTCGCTGACCGCGACCGACGCCAACCGCTGGGCGATCCGGCTCGCCCGCGCGGTCACCGGCCGCCCGAAGATCCTGGTGAACAGCTACTGCTACCACGGCAGCGTCGACGAGTCGCTCATCGTCGTCGGCCCCGACGGCCGCGGCACCGCCCGCGAGGGCAACGTCGGAGCACCCTGCGACGTCACCCTGACCAGCCGCGTCGCCGAGTTCAACGACCTGGACCAGCTGGAGCGCGAACTCGCCCACGGCGACGTGGCCGCCGTCCTCATGGAACCGGCGCTCACCAACATCGGCATCGTGCTGCCCGAGCCCGGCTATCTGACCGGTGTGCGCGAGCTGACCCGGCAGTACGGCACGCTGCTCATCAACGACGAGACGCACACCTTCTCCGCCGGACCGGGCGGCTGCACCGCGGCCTGGGGCCTGGAGCCCGACATGCTGACCATCGGCAAGGCGATCGGCGGCGGCATCCCGGCCGGCGCCTACGGCCTGTCCGCCGACCTCGCCGACCGGCTGCTGGGCCGTACCGACCTGGACCTGGTGGACATGGGCGGTGTCGGCGGCACCCTGGCGGGCAACGCGCTGTCGGTCGCCGCGACGCGCGCCACGCTCGAGCACGTCCTCACCGACGACGCCTTCGCCCGCATGGAGAAGCTGTCCGAACGCTTCGAGGCCGGTGTCCGGGCGGGCATCGAGGCCCACGGCCTGCCCTGGTCGGTCAGCCGCCTCGGCGCCCGCACCGAGTACCGCTTCGTCTCCCCCGCTCCGCGCACCGGCACCGAGTCGGCCGCCGCCGCCGACCCCGAGCTGGAGGACTTCCTCCACCTCTACCTGGCCAACCGGGGCATCCTGCTCACCCCGTTCCACAACATGGCGCTGATGTGCCCCGACACCACCGAGCAGGACGTGGACACGCACACCGAGGTCTTCGCCGCCGCCCTGTCCGAACTGCACGGCTGACGACCGCCATTACGCTGGGCCGAGTCGGCCGGAGAGGGAGAGCGAGGCACGTGGACGAGATCGACCGGGCCATTCTGCGCGAGTTGCAGACCGACGGGCGCATCGCATACGCGGATCTCGGGCCCAAGGTGGGCCTCTCCGCGTCCGCGGCCCGTCAGCGGCTGCAACGGCTGCTGGACTCCAAGGTCGTCCAGGTGGTCGGTGTGACCGATCCGATGGCCATGGGCGGGCAGGCCATGGCGCTGCTCGGCATCGGCGTGGACGGCGATCCCCGGGCGGTCGCCGACCAACTGGCCGAGCGCACCGAAGTGATCTACGCGGTGCTGACCTCCGGCGGATTCGACCTGTTCGTCGAGGTCGTCACCCCCGGCCCCAGGGATCTGCTGGACTTCGTCAACGACGTGGTCCGCCCGATCGAGGGCGTCCGGCAGGTGCAGTCGTTCCCGTACTTCGGCATCCACACCCACCGGTTCCTGTGGGACGTGGGCTGACCGGCCGGGCTCACCGGCGCCCCGGGACACGCCCCGGGGCGGGTGACATGAGTCCCGGCAGCCTCACGCCGTCACGGCCGCCGTCACCGTCCCGCACGCCGGAAACCGCGGGCTTTGGCGTGCGGGACGGACGGCATTTCCGGGACGGGCGTTTCTAGAAGGGCGTGAGGGTCAGCCGGATCTCAGCCGGGGCGTTGTCCTCGATGTACGAGGCGAAGTCCGCCACGTCGTCGAAGGCGAACCCGTAGGCCCGGCCGTTGTCCGTCACCGAGTGCATGACCTTGGCGTAGTGGTTGGTGATCGGGGTGCGGTAGAAGGAGGCGGCGTCGGTCGTCGGCTGGGTGGCCGAGGACAGCAGGGTCGAGCGGTTGAAACCGGCACCGAGCACCGCGGCGACCGGACCCCTCGTACCGTCGTTGGGGGCGGCGAGGGCGCCGTGGCAGAACAGGACGTCCCGGGTGGAGGGCTTGTCGAAGGCGAAGGAGGCCGGGCCGTCGAAGCTGAACCGTCCGCCGCGCACCCGGCCGGTGAAGGTGCCCGCGTTGGTCGTGACCCTGAGATCCCTGCCCGTGTAGGTGCCCCACACCTCGTCGATGTACGGCGCGAAGTAGTCCTGGGCGAACAGCCCCGCGTCCAGGCCGTGCCCGGGGGCGATGACCCGCAGGTCGTCCAGGACGAGCCTCGAGAATCCCTCGGTCTGCCGCAGCGCGTTGAACGCGGCCGCCCGTCCGCCGCTGCGGACGGCGCCCGTCGTCTGGTTCCGGGCGCCGGTCAGACGGATGCTCAGCGGCACGCTGAACATGTCGACCATGGTCGTGTTGCAGAACATGCCGGCGGAGTTGAACGTGAACTCCACACAGTCGTGCAGGACGCGGTAGTTGGGGTCCGAGGACACCCAGCCCGCCGGGTACTGCAGGGCGGGGTTGCCGTTGCCGTCGACGACGGCCTTGAACTTCAGCTTCTGGCCGAGGGCGACATAGATCCGGCCGGACATCTGCGGCAGGGACAGCCGGGTCTCGCCGCTGCTCGCCAGGGGTATCGCGTAGTCGGTGAAACCGTCGCCGCCGTTGTCCGACAGGGAGATCGGCGCGAGCCTCCCGTCGGGGGTGACGCGGACCTGCCGGCCATCCTGGTTGCCCACGATGTAGACGTGGACGGAGGTGTTGTTGAAGGCGCCGCTGTTGTTGACGATCGTGAGCGGAAGCGACTGCGCGGCGGACGTCTCGTTCTTCGAGGCCGTGTCCGCGAGGGCGTGGGGGGCGATCGCCGCGATGGCGGGTGCGGCCACCGCCGCGCCGCCGAGGGCGGCGAGGAACTTTCTGCGGCCAAGGGGACGCTGGTGTCGAGAGGCCATGTGGGGGGATCTCCTTGATGTCGTACGTGGGGGGATGACGGCGAACCGGGAGAGAAGCGGGCACGAGCGCATACCGGCTCTGAGAGCGCTCTCAGGCCGCCGTTGGGGCTCGATAGTACGCATCGCAATCACTCGTGCCAACAGGTCCAACGGTCCTTCATGTCCTCGCGGTGTGCGGCTGCTTGGGAGACAGAAGGGGATTCGATCAGGAATCGGCCCGGCCTCGGGCGGGCCGCCTGGACATCGGAAATGCGCATGCCGGGTTTGCCCGCGCTCATTGTGTGCATCCGATAAGGACACACGTTTCCGGAGGGGAAGAAGGATGAGGACATGGGCATCATCGCCTGGATTCTGATCGGCCTGCTGGCCGGCGCCATCGCCAAGCTGCTCCTCCCGGGCAAGGACCCGGGCGGCATCATCGTCACCATGTTGATCGGCATCGCGGGCGGACTCCTGGGAGGCTGGCTGGGAAAGGTCATCTTCGGCGTCGAGTCGATCAATGGCTTCTTCCAGCTGTCGACCTGGATCGCCGCGATCGTCGGCTCCCTGATCCTGCTCGTGCTGTACCGGCTCTTCACGGGCAACCGGAGCTCCCATCGGCACGCCTGAGCCGTTCCGGCCGCGCCCGGCGTCCGCCCCCGGGGGCGGACGCCTCGCAGGGGACGTTCCGGCCGGGCCCTCCCGCCGGACAGAACGACGGCCGGCCCGTGCGGACCGGCCGTCGGCGAGCGTGGCGCGGGAAACGGCACGGGAGCGACCGGGGGAACGGCGGCGAGCACCACCAGGCACCTGGGCCGGCACGGACTCCGGAGGCTTTCGCACCGTGCCGTTGACAGGTGGGGTGCGATGAGGAAACCGTGACGATCGGGACAGACGGCGAGGCGATCGCGAAGTGCCGTTCATCCGTGGTCCCGTTCGGCCGGTCAGCGGGGCCTCCACGCTGTACTCTCGGTCGAACCGGCCTGGTTGGCGCGGCGGAAACGGCGAGTCTGGGGGATCGATGCCCATGGAGAAGCACCTGCCCACGAGAATTGACGAGAAGGTGCCGACGGCCGCGCGGATGTACGACTACTACCTGGGCGGCAAGGACAACTACGCGGCGGACCGCGCGGCATGCGAGGAACTCGACAAGGTCGTCCCCAGCACCCGCCGTCTCGCCCTCAACAACCGGCGCTTCCTGCAGCGCGCCGTCCGTGTGATCGCCGAGGAGTACAAGATCCGCCAGTTCCTCGACCACGGCTCCGGTCTGCCCACCCAGGACAACGTCCACCAGATAGCACAGCGCGTCGACCCCAGCTCGCACGTGGTCTACGTGGACAACGACCCGATGGTGCTGGTCCACGGCCGGGCCCTGTTACAGCAGGACGAGCGCACCGCCGTCATCCACGCCGACATGCGGGACACCGACGAGATCTTCTCGCACCCCGAGACCCGGCGTCTGATCGACTTCTCGCAGCCGGTGGCCGTGCTGTTCAACTCGGTGTTCCACTGCATCCCGGACAGTGACACCGACGGCCCCCTCGCGGTGGTCCGGCGGGTACGCGAACGGCTCGTGCCCGGCAGCCTCATGCTCATGTGCCAACTGGTCAGCGACGACCCGGACGTACGCGCCTTCGTCACCGACTTCATGGCCGAGGTCACGCAGGGCAACTGGGGCCGGGTGCGCCAGGAGAAGGACGTCGCCGAGTGGTTCGAAGGACTCGAGATCATCGAGCCGGGGCTGGTGGAGGTGTCCACCTGGCGGCCGGACAACGATGTGGTGCCCCGTCAGCTCACCTATGAATGGGTGGAGTTCGGCGGCATGGGCCTGGTCCGCTGAGCCGTGTCGCTCAGGAGGCGGGGGAGTAGCGGTCGTTGACCGTCCTGCGCAGCAGCGCCAGGGACTCCTGGGGTGTCAGCGCCTCGTCGGCCAGCCGGTCCAGGGCGATCCGGTACTCCTCCGTCTCGTCGCGGTCCTCCAGGAAGTTGGCGCTTCTGATGTGCTCGAGGTAGACGATGTCGGGCAGATCGAGCCCGCCGAAGCGGAGATAGGTGATCGGGAAGCCGGGTGCGGACGCGTTGGTCACGTCCAGCGGGATGATCTGCACGGTCACATTGGGGCGTTGCGCCATCTCGATCAGATGGCCGAGCTGTTCGCGCATGACCTCGCGGCTGCCCAGCACACGCAGCAGCACCGACTCGTCGATGACCGCCCACAGCTGCGGAGCGTCCGGACGCAGCAGCAACCGGGCTCGCTGGGCGCGCAGTTCCACGCGCCGCTGCACCTCGCTCGCCGAGGCGGTCGGCAGACCGCGCTCCACCACGGCCCGGGTGTACGCCGGGGTCTGCAGCAGACCGGGGACGTACTGGATCTCGAAGGTGCGGATCGCGGCGGCCGCCTCCTGGAGACCGACCAGCCGGTCGAACCACTCGGGCATCAGCCGCTTGTCGTAGCGCTGCCACCAGCCGGGTTCACCGGCCCGCCGCAGCAGCTTGAGCAGCACCGAGGACTCGTAGGCGTCGGCGCGGTACAGCTTCAGCAGGGCGCGGACATCGCCCTCGGCCGGAGGGCGGCGTCCCTTGCCGGACTCGATGCGCGACAGCTTCGCGGCGCTGAACCCGAGTGCTTTCGCCGCCTGGTCCTGGGACAGGCCGGCGTCCTCGCGAAGGCCTGCCAGCTGGACGCCGATCAGCATCTTCAGCAGAGTCGGGGCCGGCTCGGGCCGGTCAAGGTAGGGTTCGAGACGGGAGAGACGATGCGGCTCGGCGGACATCCTGGCTCCCAGTGGACCGGCAGATGTGAAAGCCACACTACCGCACCGTCCCGTCGCAGGGCGCATGTGCCGTGCAAGACGCCAACTTCCTTGCGTCTCACAGTAGATGGTCGAACTCGCCCTCCTTGGCGCCGGCCAGGAACGCGGCCATCTCGGCCGGGGTGTAGACCAGGGCGGGACCGTCGGGATCACGGGAGTTGCGCACCGCGATGCCGCCGTCGGCCAGTGCGGCGACCTCCACGCAGTTGCCCTCGGCGTTGCTGTGCCGGCTCTTGATCCAACGGGCGTCCAACGAGCTTGCCCGCACTCCGTTTCGCACTGGTGGCATCGCAGTCCCCTCGCTGTCCACGTTCCGCGCCCGCGCACTTTCACGAGAAATTTCGCGTGCAATTGCACGCCGACGCCTTTGCTGTGGATAATAACCGGGACGTCAACCCGTCGGTAGACGCCTCACGCTGACGTCGCATCAGGCAGATGCGCCCCCCAACGACCGCCGTTGAAAGGCCCGACGCCATGCGCACCGCACCGACGCAGCAGCCGAGCACACAGCGCGCCGACCGCACGACGCCGTCGGGCGGTGCGGCCACGGCCATGCCACTGTCGGGCCTGGGGCGGGTGCCCTGGAGCGAGATCAGGGACTCCACCGGTTCCGCGACCGCCATCCCCCTGCTGCTGGCCTGTGTGGCCTGCGGCGATGCCCGCACGGCCCGCATCGCCCTGGAGGAGCTGCGCAAACGGATCTGCCAGTACGGCTTCGTCGTGGAGCAGGCGACCGCCGCCACGGTCCCGTTCCTGTGGGAGCTCGCCCAGCTTCCGCGGGTGACCTGCCGTCCGCAGATCATCCGGCTGCTCAAGAACATCGCCGGCGCCCGGCAGTGGGAGAGCGTCGCCTCGGTCTATCCCAAGGTCCTCAACCACCCCGAGAACCCGGTGGTGTGGGAACGCCGGGCACGGCAGGCGGTGCGCGCCCGGAGCGATGCGCTCTCGGCGCTGCTGGCGGACCGGGACCAGGACATCGCCCGGGCCACGACGGAACTCGCCGACGCGCTCGCCGAGTGAGAGGGGCCCGGGGCCTCAGGGGCGCCCCGGCCGCTCGGCGGTTCCTCGGATCCGGCCGGCGGTGCGCGTGCTCTTCCGCTGTTTTTCCGCCGGACCTCCCTCGATGGTCATGGACCGTCCGCTCCTCGGGGCGGACGGCAGCGCATTTTCCTGAGTGTCTCGTGCGCACCAGAAGGGACCTTGGCCGCGAGACCGAAATGCACCTATATTGCGCATGCCTCTGCCGGGGCATGCGGCGTCCCGCCGCCGTGGGCGGGAACCGCCCGGACAAGTGCGGCCGAGTGTGAGCGGAGGTCCCGATGAGTGTCGGCCCACGGATGAACTGGCGCGAGCGCGGGGCGTGCCGCTTCGAGGATCCCGAGCTGTTCTTCCCGCTCGGGGAGAGCGGCTTGTCGCTGCTGCAGATCGAGCAGGCCCGTGCGGTGTGCCACCGGTGCCCCGTGCTGCGCGAGTGCCGGACCTGGGCTCTGCGCAACCGTGAGTGCGACGGCGTATGGGGCGGCATGACCGCGAAGGAGCGCCGCGCTGCGGCAGGGCGCGGCTTCGGGGGCCGCGGCCGCTAGAAACTTTGCTGACGACCGTCGGCCGGATCACCCGAATGCGGCTCAACCAGGGCAAAGGTGTGTCGCAAGGGATTTGTTATGCATGGCACGGCGTGCCTGGGGCAGGAGCAGCAAAAAAACCATGGAGAGGGGCGCTTCGTGCTGATTCCGGACCCGAAGGTCGTCAGGACGCTGCTGACGCGGTACGCATCGCTGAAGATCGCGCAGGCGGAGAGGGAGCGGGACGAGACGGCTCGGGAGCTGGCGGACGTCAGCTACACCTTGTGCGTCATGATGGGCACTACCAGCATCGATGACGCGATCAGAAAGGGAGACGCACTGCTGCTCGCCGCGGGGCGGTCGACGAGGACCGCCAAGGAGACGGACGACGAGGACGACCTTTCCCTGGCTGTCTGAGGCCGTCCGGCGTCCGTGCGGGCAGGGACGGGCGCGGCGGCCTGCGGATCTTCACCGGATCTTTCGGTGGCACTGCGTGCCGGTTTCAGGAAGTCACCGTGCGCCTGCCGTCGGCCCGTTCACGGTCCCGCGGGGAGGGACGGGCCAGCCACTCGGCGATGGTACGGGCGAGTGGCTGGCCGGTCTCCACCTCGATGAAGCCGAACTGCCCGGACTGGTTGCACTCCAGGAACCACCAGGTCCCGTCCGCGTCCTCGACGAAGTCGAAGGCCCCGTAGGTCAGTTCGGCCTCCCGCAGATAGGTGCGCACGGACTCGGCCACCCGCCGCGGCACCTCGGCCGGCCGCCACGGCGCATCGGACGTGGCGAACCGGACGTCCACCTCGTCGGGGTCGGCGTCCGCCGGGGTCTCCTTGCGCGCGGCCAGCAGTGTGTCGCCGACGGCGGTCAGCCGGATGTCGGCGCGCTTGGCGATCCTGCGCTGCAGCAGGGTGGGTCCGTAGGCCACCGCGCTGAAGTCCGTGTCCGGCGCGACCCGGCTGGTCGGCACCGCCCTCGGCGGCTCCTGGGGATGCGCGCCGGAGACCGGCTTGACCACCAGGTCCGGGAAGCGCTCGGCGAACTCCCGGGCGGCCTGCGGGAACGTGGTGATCAGGGTGGCCGGTACGGGCAGACCGCTGCGCTGGGCGAGCCGCAGCTGCCAGGGCTTGTGCCGGGCGCGCCGTGCCGCGTCGGGGTGGTTCATCCACCGGGCGGTGCAGCCGCGCAGCATCCCGTAGAGGGCCTGTGAGGCCTCCTCGGTCAGCCAGGCGGAGGGCTGCGCCGCCCGGGCCGCCGGGACTCCCGGCCTGCGCACCCAGATCGAGCGCAGGCCGTGGATGCTCACCAGCCGTCCGCCGGTGGACAGATGGCCGTGGAAGGAGCCGTGGACGTACTCGCCCGAGAGGGCGGCACCCGCGGTCAGATCCGCCGGGTCCAGCCGGACCACCGGGACGGAGGCGGCGTTCAGGTGCATCACCACCATGTCCGCCGTCACGTCCTCCTCGCCGGTCAGGATCAGTACGGTCATCGTCGCGGGCCGTGCTCAGTCGTCGAAGTGCGTCTTGGATCCCGCGGTGGAGGTCGTGGTGCCCAGCTCTCTGAGAAGCGCGTGGTCGGATGCGGCGATCCGTCCGTCCGGAGTGACGTTCAACTGCAGCCCGGAGTCGTAGACGTACGGCGTGGTCGCTTCCCGTTCCACTGCCGGACGTGCGTAGTTGAGCGCGAACGGTTGCATCGTCTCTCCCCTGTCGGTGCAGCCGAGATCAAGCGGTGGTCGTCCTTGCGGCATCGCTTGACCCGCTGGTTTTTCGGGTCCCGCCCACTTATACGGTTCGAACGGGTGATTGGTTTCCTTACGAGGCGTAGTCATGGGCGTCCGCGGGTCCGCGACGCCCGGAACGTCCCGTTCGGCGTGCCGGGGAGAGCAGCCGCCCTCCTCCGGCGGCGTGCAGCGAGCGCAGCGCCAGGAGCAGGACACCGATGTCGTCCAGGTACACCGGGTCGGGCAGCAGGTCCACCGGCAGTATCAGATAGGCGGCGGCACCCCAGAAGACCCAGCGCGGACCCGTGGGAAGACCGGCGCGGCGCAGAGCGCGCCGGGTGCGCACCAGCCGCACGAGCAGAGCGACGGCCACACCGAGCACGGCGGCCGCGAGCACGGCGGCCGCCAGCAGCACCTTTTCGGTGGAGTTCACGTTCCGCCCCTTCCTGTCGTCCTGTTCGCCGGCGGCTGCTCCTGCCGGATGCCCGGCCGCCGTGCTTTCCCGGCCGCCGAGCGGGGCACGGGCGGGGGTCACCCGACTGCGCTGCTCGGGTCGCACGCCGTGGAGAGGCATTCGGTAATGGTCAGGGTAAATGGCGTGTCGCCCTCGGGGGCGCAGCGGCGGCCGCACCCCTGCCATGGAGCACAGATGACCACCCGCACCCCACCACCCCAGTCGAACCAGTCCGTCATCGCCTTCCCCGAGGAGATCCACTGGTCCGGGCCACCCGGCGGCACGGCGGGAGGCGGGGAGGACGGCGGCGCGGACGGCAGTGCGGACGGCGATCCGCTCAGTGGCCTGGTCCGGGCGGTCGCCGACGACCGCCCGGTGGAGGAACTCGTCCGGCTCGTCGCCCTTCTGGAGGACAGGCCCGAGTACACCGGTGCCGTGCGCCACGCCCTGCGCACGGCCGCCCTGCACCGGCCCGTGGCGGACGTCGCCCGGCTGGTCGCCGAGCTGACCCGGCCGCCGCGCCCGGCCGACAGCGCCGACGACGCGATCCGCGCCGCGGTCATGAGCCGCTGTGTGGCGGACGTCGCCCGGCTGGTGGCCCTGCTGCACCGGATACCGCAGCAGGCGCACTGCGCACGGGAAGCGGTCCGTGCGGCCGCCACCGGACGCACGGTCGAGGACCTGGTGCAGCTGATCGGGCGGCTGGCCCGGGAACGGCACGACGAGACGTACGGCGAACCGTGCGCCGCGCGAGCCGCCGAGGCCGCGGGGACCGTGGAGAGCGCCGAAGCCGCAAGGACCGCAAGGACTGCGGAGACCACGCAAACCACGCAAACCACGCAAACCACGGAAACCACGGAAACCACGGGGGCCGTGAAGGAGCAGCCGGTCGCCGGCGAGCCGGGGAAGGGGGCGGGACGCCCTGTCTTCTGGCCCGGCTGGGTCGCCGCGGCGGCGCTCGCGGTGTGCGGCGCGGCGCACTTCCCGACGCGCTGGGAGGGCGCGCCCGTCCCGCTCTGCCTCCTCGCCCTCGCCGTGTCGGCGCTGTGCGGAGCGCTGGCCCTCGTCCTGGCCCTGCGCACCGGCGTCGTGGCCCTGGTGACCGGGGCGGTGCTCCCCGCGGTGCTCGCGGCGGTCGGCTACGTCGAAGGCAGGCTCGCCTCGGCCGGGCTGACCCGGGCCGTGGAGATCACCGTGGCACCGCCGCGCAGCGCCGGGCTCACCGCGGTGTGCGCCTCACTGGCCTGTCTGGCCGCACTGACCCTGCTGCTGATGGTCCAGGCGGCCGAGAGACATCCCCCGCCCCGGTCGGTCGCACCGGGCTCACCGGGGATCGATCCGCCGGTGCCGTGAGCACCCCGCCCACGCGGCGACGCGTCCCGGGCCGGGCTCAGTCCCCGGTCCGGGGCCGCGTGGGCCAGACGGGGGGCCCGGTTACGTCCCCGGAACCCGCGCCGGAGCCCGCGCCGGAGCCCGCGCCGGAGCCCGCGCCGGAGTCGGCACCGGAGCCGTCGTCGGCCAGGGAGGCCGTTTCCTCCCGGGAGGTCCCGCCCGCACCGGTGCCGGGGCGCAGCGACAGGGCCGTGTCCTTCAGGCGCCCGAAGCCGCGCGCCAGTTGCTGGAGAGGCAGTCCCACGGACATCCGGCCCGGTTTCCTCGCGGGCAGCACCCCCTTGGCCTCCGCCTCCCGGTAGGCGGCGAGCGCCTCGTGGGCCCGCTCGGCGGCCTCCCGGTACAGGTCCCGGGACCTCGTCATCGCCTCCAGGGCCTCGGCGTACATGGCGGCGAGCTTGCGCGCGTGGGCGAGTTCCTCCTCCAGGGTCATCAGGTGCCAGTCCTCGCGCAGCGCGGTCAGCGCCTCGTCCGCGCCGGGCGGCAGGGGCCGGGGCAGCGCGGCGAACCGTGTGATCGCGTCGAGGAGTTCCGTGGGCTCCGAGCCGTCCAGGAAGACACTGCGCACGGAGAACCCGTTCGTGTCGTAGCCGGGCGCCGCCGGGCTGCCGGGCAGGACGACGGCACCGCCGCGGGGCACCCGGGTGCCGAAGTCGTCCAGCACCCAGTTGACGGCCCGGAACCGGTGCGGCGCGGCGCGGTGCTCCACGACCCGGTGCCGCAGGCTCTCCGGCAGCAGCCGCACCAGCGGCAGCCGGCCGCGCTCGTCCGGCGTCATGGCCTCGTGCACGACGACATGGACGGCCCAGGTGTCCCGCACCGCGTGCTTCAGGACGCGCCGGAGCTCCTTGTCGTCCTCGGGAAGGGAGTTGACGTCCCCGAGCCGCAGACCCGTGACGGCTTCCCGGTCCCAGCCGGCGCCGGAGTGCTGCGGCCAGAACATGGCCGCGGGAGAGGGCCAGCGCAGGTCCCAGTGCTGCTCCGCCTCGGCCATCAGCACCCATTCCCGCACCTGCCTGGGTCCGGAGCCCCGCGGGGGCGACAGGGCGAGCCGGGCCCGCACGGTCACGTCGCCGGGCGCGAGCCAGCGGGCCTCGAAGACCGGCTCACGGGCGGAGTCGGCGTCCTCCGGCACGAGGTGGTCCTGAAGGACGCCCTCGGCCTTCAGCTGCTGCAGGCGACGCCGTACGGCGTCCACCGCGGCCAGGCCTTCACAACGGCCGCGGGCCGGCCACACCGTGGGCGGGGCCGGAGGTCGAGAAGTAGCAGAGTTCGACATGGCCAATCTGGGAGCGGAGGCGTGCATATTCAGTATCGCCATGTCGGATCATGCCCGATTCGGCGGGGTCGACGCCCGTCCTGCCACGCCGACGGCCCCGGCACCGCCCGCCCGCCACGGCCGTGCGCGTGCCGCGACGGGCGTGGCTCAGCCCTTGTCCGCGCGCCGCTGGTCCCGCTCGTCCCAGGTGCGGGTGTCCCGGGGCTCCACATAGGGCTCCTCGTCCACCGGATGCCCGCCGTCGATCACACGCTGACGCGTCAGCTCGGCGTCGAACTCCAGGCCCAGCAGAATGGCCAGATTGGTCACCCACAGCCAGACGAGGAAGATGATGACACCCGCCAGAGCACCGTAGGTCTTGTTGTACGAGCCGAAGTTCGCGACGTAGAAGGCGAAACCGGCCGAGGCGGCGAACCAGATCAGCAGGGCGAGCAGACTGCCCGGGGTGATCCACCTGAAGCCGCGGACCCTGGCGTTGGGCGTCGCCCAGTACAACAGCGCGATCATCATGGTGACCAGGAGGACGAGGACGGGCCACTTCGCGATGGACCAGGCGGTCAGCGCCGCGTCCCCCACGCCGAGCAGGGCGCCCGCCTGCCGGGCCAGGGAACCGGTGAAGACGACGATCAGGGAACTGGCCACGGCCAGCACCATCAGGGTCACGGTCAGCGTCACCCGCAGCGGCAGCACCTTCCACACGGGGCGCCCCTCGGGGATGTCGTAGACCGCGTTGGCGGCGCGGATGAACGCCGCGACGTACCCGGAGGCCGACCAGATCGCGCCGAGCAGACCCACCACCGCCAGGACGGAACCGAGGCCGGCGTTGCTCTGCAGCTGCTGCACCGCGTTGGTGATGATGTCCCGTGTCGCACCCGGTGTGAGTTTCTGCAGGTTGTCCAGCACCTGCGTGGTGGCCGACCGGCCGACCACACCGAGCAGGGAGACCAGCACGAGCAGCGCCGGGAACAGCGACAGCACCCCGTAGTACGTCAGGGCGGCGGCACGGTCGGTCAGTTCGTCCTCCTTGAACTCCCTGAGGACGCGACGGAAGACCGCGCGCCAGGAACGGCCGGGCAGGCCGGCGGGCGAGTCGGGAGCGCGCCGTTCGACCGCGGCGTCGGGCCCGGCCGTCCCGGCCCCCGTCTCCGGTCCGGGGTTCCGTGCCCGCCCGTCGGCCCTCTCGCGCGTCCCGGTGTCCTTGCCGGTGGAGTGATCCCGGTGACCGGGAAAGTGCAGACGGTTCATGAGGTCCGGGTGTCCCCGTTCGCCATGAACACGCGTGACGTTCCCGTCGGGTGTGCGACCGCACCCCGCCGGCACCGGCCCCGCCGCCGTTCCCGTGCCGTCCCCGCCCGCCGGGGCACGGCGGCTGCGCGCCGCTCGCGCGGAGCATGCCCTCGCGATCGACGATCTTCACCCGCTCCCGGCCCTGCGTCTCGCCCGGGGCCCGCTCCGCGGCGTCCGGCCGGTACCAGCCGTCCCAGGTGGTGAAGCGGACGTTCCGGTCGGCGAAAAAGGCGTCCACGGCCTTCGGGGCGGGGGAGACCGGGGTGTGCGGACGGCCGTTCGTGAAGTCGTCGGGCAGGTGGGCGACCGTCTCGTCGGCGTCGCCCTTGGTGCGGCCGGTCAGGGCCACGGGGCCGCGCCGGATCCAGCCGGTGACGTACAGGGACCGCACATGCTCGCCCTTTTCGGCGGTCAGCGGCCAGGTGCGCGGCACGTCCGGGTGCCCGTCGTACCAGGAGACTCCGGGTGCCCGTCGTACAGGAGACGAAGTCGGCGGCGCCGTAGGAACCGTCGAGGCCGATGCCGGGGACGGGCAGCGGGCGGTCGGCCGACGCACCGGTGGAGAAGAGCACTGCGTCGTGGAACGCGCACAGGTCGTCCAGGCCGGTGTCCTCCGGATGGGCGACATTGCCGAAGAGCCGGATCTGCGGTGTGCCGAGCACCTGGTGGAGCGAGGCGGTGATGCCCTTGATCCGGGGGTGTCGGGGTGACGCCGCAGCGGATCGGACCGAACGGGGCCGGCAGGCGTTCGAAGAGCTCGACGGACACGCCCGGCGCGGCGGCGGCGTCCGACGTGAGCAGGGCGTCGGCGGCGCGGATCCCGGCGGGGCCGGCTCCGACGACGGTCACCCGCGGAGGGCGGGGCATGAGCAGGTTCCCTTCGGACGAGGACGGACGACTGCCGAAGGCAGGCGACCGCCACCCTGGGTGAGGCACACCTGAGCCGGTACGCGCGTCCGTTCCATGAGGTCATAAGGCCGGCTTATGGCCAAGGCGGCCGGCAGGACGGCACGCCTCCCGTCGGGCATCGTGGAGCTGTGATCGAGTTGGCCGTGGGATTCGCCGTCGCGGGAGCCGCCAGCAACGCCCTGGGGACGGCCTGCCAGCGCAAGGCGGCCTCCACCGTTCCGCGCGGCGGCGGGCTGCGCCTGCTGCTCGCCCTGGCGCGCCGCCCGGTCTGGCTGGTCGGCATCGGCGGAGTGACGGGAGCCGCCCTGTTCCAGGCGCTCGCCCTGGTCAACGGGCCATTGGCGCTGGTCCAGCCCCTGTTCATCCTGGAACTGCCCTTCGCCCTGCTCATCGCCATTCCCCTGCTGCACAGCGGACTGCCCTCCGCGGGCTGGCGGGCCGTGGCGGGCGTGGTCGCCGGTCTCACGCTGCTCCTGGTCTCGGCCGCCCCCGCCGGAGTGAAGCACCAGGCGTCCATGGAGCGCTGGATCCCCGCCCTGGCGCTGTGCCTGGGGGCGATGGCCACCGCGGTGGTCCTGGCCCGGACCGGGCATTCCGCGCTGTTCCGCGCGGCCGTGCTGGCCGCGGCCGCCGCCATCGGCAACGCCCTGACCGCCGCGCTGCTGAAGTCCGCCACCGGCACCTTCGCCGCCTCGGGTCTTCCGGCCTTTTTGACCACCTGGCAGACCTACGGCTTCGCCCTCACCGGGGTCGGCACCCTGTTGCTGCTGGAGAACGCCCTCCAGGCCGGTGCGCTCGAGGCCTCCCAGCCGGCCCTGACGATCGGTGACGCGACGGTCAGCCTGGTGCTGGGCGTCACGCTGTTCGACGAGCGGGTCCGTACCGGCTGGTGGCTCGTGCCGGAGATGATCGGGGTCGGGCTGATCCTGTGGGGCGTGCTGCGGCTGACCCGCGTCGTCCCGCACATCCAGCAGACCCTGGTCGGTGAGAGCAGGACCCGGGACCGCGCGGACGACCGCATGCCCCGGCGGTCGCCGGACGTGTGACGACCGGACCCGGGACCCGGTCCCGCCCACGCCGCCCTCGCTGCCGACGGGGCACCCGGCCGGCGCTCCGGGCCGTGGGCGCGGGCGCCGGCCCGGAGCGCGGTGGCGCGGTCACCCCGGGAAACGGCCGGTGGAACGCAGGGCCCAGCGGCGCTCCGCATAGGCGAGGTCGTCCCGCCACAGCCGCCCCGCCGCCGCCCGCATCAGCGGCCGCAGCAGCGGCGCCGCCCTGCGGACCGCGGCGAATCCCGGCCGGTCGGAGACGGCCACCACCGCCTCCACCACGGCGGTGCGCGGCCGGCCCTGCGGGTCCGGGCCGAGCGGGGTGGCATGGGTCTCCACCACCGAACCCCGCCCCTCCCCCTCGGTGATGCGCATGACCACCGTGCGCGGCCCCGGTGCGGTGAACACCGCCCGCACGGGCACCACCAGACGCCTCGCGACCTTGAAGGAGACGTCGACGGTGAATCCGTCGTCGCCCTCCCCGTCGCCGCCCTCCCTGTCGTCCCCTTCCCGGTCGTCTCCCCTGCCGTCCTCTTCAGCGCCTCGCGCCCCGCCGCCGTCCGCGGGTGCGGCTGCCCGTCCCGGCGTGCCGACGACGGTCAGATCGACGAACGAGTACGGGTGGAACCAGGCACCGTGCCAGGGGTCCAGCCGGTTGGCGACCACGTCCTCGGGTTCGCAGACGCCGACCCCCGTGTAGACGGCCGCCACCGAGACGGACGCGGGCGGCCGCCGGGGAACGGCCGGCGCCGGGGTGCCCGGCTCACCGCCCACGTCGTCCAGCCGCACCCAGACGAGGACGCCGTCGTCGTGCACCGGCAGCGGCTCCCAGCCGGCGCACGGGGTGCCGTCGAGGGCGAGTCCGTGCCAGTGGCAGATCAGCGTGCCGCACCGGACCGGGCTCTTTGACAGGGGTGCCCCCAGGTGCGGGCAGATGCCCGGGCCGGCCACCGGCTTCCCCCGGGCATCGCGCCAGACGACGATCTCCCGGCCGCCGACGGTCCGGGCCAGGGGCCGCCCACCGCCCACGTCACGGGCGGCGCCGACGACGTACCAGTTGCCCGAGGGCCGTGCCCGGGCCCGCTTCAGCGCCTCGGCGATGACCGACGGCCGGGCATCCCGCCAGGTCGGGCGCTGACTGTGCCAGGCGACGGGGCGCCGGCGCAGCCGCAGGGGGTAACGCCCGCGGAGGGCGGAGAGGCGGGACGTCATACGACCTCCTCACACGGGGGTGCGGACGGCCCGGTGACCGGTGGGGCCACAGGCCGCTTCGGGGGGACGGGGAGCCGCCGCGCACCACGGCGGGACGCGCGGCGCCGGGCGAGACGGGCCGCGGCCACACGGACGAGACCGTCCGCGGCGACCACGGCACGGCGCCGGCGGGGCACCACGGCCCGCCGCTGCACCACCGCGTACCCGGAGTCGGCGACGGCGTCGAGGATGCCCGCGTACAGCACGAAGGCGGTCCGGATGCAGGGGCGGGACACCGGGTCGAGCAGGGCGATGCCCGGCGCGGCCCGGCGGTAGACCTGCCGGGTGAGATCCTCGAAGGCGCGCAGCGCCGCCACGATGCGCCGGTCCGGCCGTCCCCGGTCCCGGCTCCAGCGCAGCAGCTCCCGGTCGACCCCGTACGCCGCCAGCAGGTCGGCGGGCAGATAGACCCGGCCGCGGTCCAGGTCCTCGCCCACGTCCCGCAGGAAGTTGGTGAGCTGGAAGGCCACGCCGAGGGCGGCGGCGTACGGGGCCGCCTCCTCGCGGGGCACCACCGTCCCCAGGACGGGCAGCATCTGCAGCCCGATCACCGCCGCCGACCCGTGCATGTAGGCGCACAGATCGGCGTAGGTGGCGTACTCGGTGACCTCCAGGTCGCGGCGCATCGAATCCATGAAGTCGCCGAAGTGGCGGTGGTCGATCGCGTACCGGCGGGCGGTGTCGGCCACCGCCCGCACCGTCGGCTCGCTGCTGCGGCCCTCGCGCAGCCCCGCCTCCAGCTCCTCGCGCAGCCGGACGAGCGCCGCCGCCCGTGCGTCCGGGCCCACCGCGGGACCGAGGGAGTCGACGATGTCGTCGGCCCAGCGCGCGAACCCGTACAGGGCGTGCACCGCCGGCCGGCGCTCGGCGGTCAGCAGCCGGGTGGCGAGGAAATAGGTCCTGCCGTGGCGGGCGTTGAGCCGGCGGCAGTGGGTGTACGCCGCACGCAGCGCCGGGTCGGTGATGCCCGCGGCATCCAGCTCACGGCCGGTCATGAGCCCGCCTCCACGGCCGCCGTGTGCACGGGCCGCCGGCGCGGCGCGGGCCGGGCCGCCCCGCCGGTGATGCGGGCGGCCGCCAGCTTGCCGGACAGCAGGACGGTGGGCACCCCGACGCCGGGCGTGGTGCCGCATCCGGCCAGCACGGCGTTCTCCGTGCCGCGCACGAGGTTGCGCGGCCGGAAGGGACCGGTCTGCGCGAGGGTGTGGGCGACGGAGAAGGGGGTGCCCGCGGCATGCCCCTGCCGGTGCCAGTCGGCGGGCGTGACCAGGCACTGCTGCTCGATCGCCGAGGCGATGCCCGTCAGGCCCCGCCGGTCCAGCTCGGCGAGCAGTTCCTCGCGGTAGCGCGGCGCGAGTTCCTCCCACTGGGCGGCGGAGGGCCCCAGCACCGTGTTGGGGCACGGCGCCAGGACGTAGTGCAGATGGCGGCCCGGCGGAGCGAGCCCGGGGTCGGTGGCCGTGGGACGCGTGATCAGCAAGGAGGGATCGCTCATGAGCTCACCGCTTCGGGTGAGCTCGTCGAACGTCCGCCGCCACGCCCGGCCGAACGACAGCGTGTGGTGCGCGAGACCGGGCCAGGTGCGGTCGCACCCCGCGTGCAGGACCACGGCGGACGGCGCGTGGGTCACCGGCAGCGGACGGCGCGGCGTGCGGCCGAGCAGCCGGTAGGCGACCGGCAGGTCCGGGGTGAGGACGACGGCGTCGCACGGGATGCGCTCGTCGGCCGTCACGACCGCCGTGATCCGGGCACCGGTGCGCTCCAGCCGGGTGACGGTCCGGCCGAACCGCAGGTCGGCGCCCGCGCGGGCGGCGGCGTCCGCCATGGCCCGCGGCAGCGCGTGCACACCGCCCCGGGGGAAGTACACCCCGGCGACGGTGTCCATGTAGGCGATCACCGCGTACGCGGCGAGCGCACGGTGCGGCGCGACCCCCGCGTACAGCGCCTGGAAGGTGAAGACCCGGCGCAGCCGCTCGTCCCGCAGATACCGGCCGACCCGCGCGTCCAGGCGCCCGAAGCCGCCCAGGGCGGCCAGCCGGGCCAGATCGGCGCCCAGCAGGTGCAGCGGGGAGTCGAAGTTGGCGTCGATGAACCGGCGCATCTGCACCCGGTACATCTGCTCGAGCCAACGGCGCAGCCGCCGGTACCCCGCCGCCTCCCGGCCGCCGGCGAAGCGCTCCACCTCCGCCTCCATCGCGGCCGCGTCGGTGTGCACGTCGAGCGTGCTGCCGTCGGCGAACCTCGCCCGGTACGCCGGGTGCAGAGGGACCAGCCGCACATGGTCGTCCAGGCGTTCACCGACCGCGGCGAACGCCTCCTCGGCGATGCCGGGCATGGTCAGCACGGTCGGGCCGGTGTCGATGACGTAACCGCCCCGCACCAGCCGTCCCGCCCGCCCGCCGGGCAGCGGCTCCCGTTCGACGACGGTGACCCGGCGGCCCGCGCCCAGCAGATGCAGCGCGGCCGACAGGCCGGACAGTCCGGCGCCGACGACCACCACATGGTCGGTGCGCCCCGGAAGGGTTCTGGTCATCGGCCGCTCACCCCGCCGTCCCCGGCGCGCCGGGGCCCGGCCGCCGCGCGGAGAGGAGCCGGGCGGAGCGATCCGGTACCGGCGGCGGTTCCTGCGGCCGGTGACCCTTCGCCTGCGTGGAGTGCATGTCCGTTCCTCTCGTGCGGCCGAAGCGGGGCTCGTCTGAGCGTGGTTCGTCTGAGTCATTCCTCGGCGGCGGCACCGACGGATGCGCCGAACGGGGGACAGTGCGCGGGCCGCCCGCGGCACCGGCCCGTCCGGCGCCGACACGCCGTCCCCGCCGCATCCGTCCCGACGGCCGGAGCACCCGGGATGCTTCGAGAACGCCCGCGCCCGCGCGGGCGTCACCGGAAAACCGCTGAAATCACTGGAAAACACCAAAAGCTGCTGGAAAGTCATCGGAAAGCCACCGGAAAGGAGGCCCTCAGCCGTGCTGGAGGCGGACGTCGCCATCGTCGGAGCGGGGGCCGCGGGCTGGTCCCTGGCCCACTGGCTGGCCCGGCGCCCGCCCGGGGCACGCCCCGTGTCGGTCGTTCTCCTGGAGGCACCGCCGGGGCCGCTGCGGCCACCGGAGCGCACATGGTGCTACTGGGAGCCGCGGCCCGGTCCGTACGACGCGGCGCTCACGACGTCCTGGCAGCGGCTGCGCGTCCACGGGCCCGACGGGCACGGCATCGAACGGGACATCGCACCGCTGCGCTACAAGATGCTCCGGTCGGACGACTTCGCGTCGTTCGTCGCACGCCTTCTGGCCGACGACCCGGACACCCTGCGGCTGCAGGCCGCGGTCGAGACCGTCGAGCCGGCGGACGACGGCGCCGAGGTGCGCGCCCGCACCGCCGGCGGGCGGCCGGTCCTCGTGCGGGCACGCTGGGTGTTCGACTCACGTCCGCTGGGGGGCCTTCCGGCGGCCCGGACGACGCTGCTGCAGCACTTCCACGGCTGGTTCGTACGCCACGACCGGCCGGTCTTCGACCCCGGGACCGTGGAGTTCATGGACTTCCGCACCCCCCAGCCGGCGCACGGCCTGTCGTTCGGCTATGTGCTGCCCACCGGCCGGCGGCACGCACTGGTGGAGTACACCGAGTTCTCCTCACGGGTCCTGGCCCGCGAGCGGTACGAGGCCGCCCTGCGGCGCTACACCGCGCACGTGCTGCGTCTCGGCCGCTTCGAGGTCACCGGCACCGAGTCCGGGGTGATCCCCATGACCGACGCCGTGTTCGCCCGGCAGAGCGGACCGTCGGTCTTCCGGATCGGCGCCGCCTCCGGAGCGACCCGCCCGTCGACCGGATACACCTTCACCGCCGTGCAGCGCCAGACGCGTGCCGTGGCCGCCGCGCTCCACGCGGGACGGCATCCGCTGCCGCCGCCCCCGCACCGGGCCCGCGCACGCGCGATGGACGCCGTCCTGCTGCACGCCCTCGACAGCGGCCGTGTCGACGGGCCGGCCTTCTTCACCCGGCTGTTCCGGCGGGTTCCGGTACGGCGGCTGCTGTGCTTCCTCGACGGCCGGACCCGGCTGTACGAGGATCTGTCCATCGGGCTGCGCACTCCCGTCCTGCCCATGCTGCGCTCCGCCCTCGAACTGCCCCTCCTGCCCCGCCGGCCCTTCCCGGGCCCCTGACCGCCGTCATCAGCGCCCACCCGAGACCCTGGGGAGACTCCGAGATCCCGTGACCGTGCTGCGCGACCACGAGCTGATCGCCGCCTTCGACCGTGCCGCCCGCGGCTACGACACGCTGACGGCGGCCAATCCGGGCTACCACGCACACCTGCGGCGCTCCGCCCGCCGGCTCGGCCTCGCCGGCAGAGGCGACGGGCTGCGCGTCCTGGACCTGGGCTGCGGCACCGGTGCCTCGACCGCCGCGCTGGCCGCGGTGCTGCCCGGCGCCGAGATCACCGCGGTGGACGCCTCCGCGGGCATGCTCCGGCGGGCCGCCGAGAAGACCTGGCCCGCGAGGGTCGGCTTCGCGCAGGCGGCGGTGGAGGACCTCGCCGGGGCAGGCGTGCGGGGCCCGTACGACGCCGTCTTCGCCGCCTATCTGTTCCGCAACGTCACCGACCCGGACCGTGCGCTCGCCACGGTGCACGGCCTGCTGGCACCGGGCGGGCGCCTTGCCGTGCACGAGTACCTCCTCAGCGGCCGTGCGGTGCACCGCATGGTGTGGACGGCGGTGTGCGCCGGCATCGTGCTGCCGGCGGCGACGCTCCTCGGTGACGGCGCGCTCTACCGCCACCTGTGGCGCAGTGTCGTCGACTTCGACACCGCCCCGCGTTTCGCGGCCCGGGTCCGGACGGCGGGCTTCACCCGGGTGCGGGTGCTGCCCCTGCCGGGCTGGCAGACCGGCATCGCCCACACCGTCGTCGCCGAACGCGCGGGCCGGCGCACGGAGGACACCCGATGAGCTCCGGTCACCCGATGAACTCCGGGCGCGTCCGGGCGGCCCGCCGCGGCCGGGACCGGCGGGCCCATGTGCTGCTGCCGGCCGCGGGAGCGCCGCGGATCACCGGGGAACCCCCTCGCACGGCCGTCGTCGGGGGCGGCATCGCCGGGCTGGCCGCGGCGACCGCACTGGCGGAGCGCGGTGTACGGGTCACCCTGTACGAGCGCGAACCGGTCCTCGGCGGCCGGCTGGCGGGATGGCCGACCACGCTGCGGGACGGCACCCCGGTGACGATGAGCAGAGGGTTCCACGCCTTCTTCCGTCAGTACTACAACCTGCGCGGTCTGCTGCGCCGGACCGATCCGCGCCTGGAGCGCCTGAGCGGTCTGCCGGACTACCCGCTGTGGCACGTGTCCGGGATGCGCGACGGCTTCCGGCGCGTTCCGCGGACCCCGCCGTGGAGCGCTCTCGGTTTCGTGGCACGCAGCCCGTCCTTCCCGCCGCGCGAGCTGATCCGGATCCGCCCGGCCGCGGCGCTGCCGCTGTTCGATGTGCGCGTCCCCGACGTGTACGCCCGCCTCGACCACGTCAGCGCCCACGACTTCCTGGAGGCGATCCGCTTCCCCGAGGCGGCGCGTCACCTCGCGTTCGAGGTCTTCTCCCGGAGTTTCTTCGCCGATCCGCGGGAGCTCTCGGCCGCGGAGATGGTCCTGATGTTCCACATCTACTTCCTGGGCTCGTCCGAGGGACTCCTCTTCGACGTCCCGGCCGAACCGTTCCCGGCCGCCCTGTGGACGCCCCTGGCCGGTTACCTGCGGCGGCACGGTGCCGAACTGCGCACCTCGGCGTCCGTGGAGAGCGTCGTACCGGCACCGCACGGCGGCTTCACCGTGACGCTGCCGGACGGGCGGCACCACCATGACGCCGTGGTGCTCGCCCTGGACACCGCGGGGCTGCGCTCCCTCGTGGCGCGCTCCGCGGGACTCGGCGACCCCGCGTGGCGCGAGCGGATCGGCCGCCTGCGCACCGCACCGCCCTTCCTGGTCTCCCGCCTCTGGCTGGACCGTCCCGTGGCCCGTGACCGGCCGGGCTTTCTGGGCACCAGCGGCTACGGCACCCTCGACAACGTCAGCGTGCTGGAACGGTGGGAGGGCGAGGCCGCCCGCTGGGCCGCGCGCACCGGCGGCTCCGTGGTGGAACTGCACGCCTACGCCCTGCCCGAGAACGCGGCCGTCGACGTCGAGCGCAAACGCCTCCTTGCGCAACTGCACCGCGTGTACCCCGAGACACGGCAGGCGCGCGTGGTGGACGAACGGCACGAGTGGCGCGCGGACTGCCCCCTGTTCCCGGTGGGCGGATACCGTGACCGGCCCCCGGTGCGCACCGCCGACCCGTATCTCGTGCTCGCCGGCGACCTGGTCCGTACGGATCTGCCCGTGGCGCTCATGGAACGGGCGGCCACCAGCGGCTTCCTGGCCGCCAACGCCCTGCTGGAGCGCTGGGGGGTGCGCGGACAGACCTTGTGGACGGTCCCGGACCGAGGACGCAGCCGTGTGCTGCGTGCCCTGGCACGCCGCGCGACGTGGAGGGGCTCGTCATGACCCCCCCGCGTCTCCCCGACGAGCGGCACGTCGTCACACGCCGACCCAGGCGGCGCCGTGGCGCAGCGCGGCAGCGGACCGGTTCCGCTCCCGCCTGTCCGGCGCCTGCTTCCTCGGCGAGATGATCACAGAAGCGTCGTACGCGTTGCTTGTTGGTGTTCTGCTCTCTGTCACGGCTGCGGTCACCCGGCGTTCTTCATCCGAAGTCGGGAAGACTCGGGAGATCCTGCGCGTTTAACCCTTTTGTTCTCTGTCTTGTTCTCTCTTGTTCTCTTGTCTTGTTCTCTTGTTCGCGTCAACGGGCACGGGACGGCCCGGCGGACGCCGCGCACGGCGGTGAGGCGTGGTGCCGGGACGCCGGGTGCTCCGGTGGCGACCGGAAGGAGCCTTCGTGAACACGGATGCGCGGGCAGGCGGACGCACCGGCGATCCGGCGGACGCGCCCGACCTCAGGCGCTGGAAGGCTCTGTGGGTGACGCTGACCACCGGGTTCATGAGCCTGCTGGACGTGACGATCGTGGCCGTGGCGCTGCCGTCGATGCAGCGGGAGCTGAACGCCTCGGCGGCCTCCGTGCAGTGGGTGGTGTCCGGGTACGCCCTGGCGTTCGCCCTCGTCCTGGTGCCGGCGGGCCGGCTGGGCGATGCCGTGGGACGGCGCAGGATCTTTCTGGGGGCCCTGGCCGGCTTCGTGCTGTGCAGCGCCGCGGCGGGCGCCGCGCCCACGATTGCCTGGCTGGTCGTGGCCCGGATCGTTCAGGGCGCCTGCGCGGGCTGCCTCGCCCCGCAGAACTCGGCGCTGATCCAGCAGATGTTCCGCGGTGCCGAACGCGGCCGGGCCTTCGGCCTGTTCGGGGCCACGGTCGGCATCTCCAGCGCGCTGGGCCCGGTCATCGGCGGCCTGATCCTGGCGCTGGCGCACGGCGACCAGGGATGGCGCTGGATCTTCTACGTCAATGTGCCGGTCGGGGCGATCGCGCTGCTGCTGGGCGTCCGGCTGCTGCCACGGGTGGCCCCCGGCCGCCGGGAACGGCTCGATCTTCCGGGCACGGCCCTGCTCGGCGCCGGTGTGCTGGGGCTGATGCTCCCGCTGGCGTTCGCCGAGAGCGGGGGAGTGCACCGGCTGTGGTGGCTGTTCCCGGCAGGGGCGCTGCTGCTGGTCCTCTTCGTCCGCTGGGAGCGGCGGGTCGCCGCGGACGAGGGCCGGCCGCTGCTGGACCCGCGGCTGCTGACCGGCACCCGCGGCTATGCCCCGGGTGCGGCCCTGGGCGCGCTGTACTTCGTGGGATTCAGCGGTGTGTGGCTGGTGTTCGCGCTGTTCTTCCAGAACGGACTCGGGTACACGCCGCTGGAGTCCGGTCTCGCGGTGACGCCGTTCGCGATCGGTTCGGCCGGCGCCGCGGTGATCGCGGGACGGCTGGTGGAGCGGTTCGGGCGGCTGCTGACCGTCTGGGGGCTCGTGACGGTCCTGATGGGGCTGACCGCCACGGCACTGATCCTGCGCACGGCACCGCCGGACACGGTGGCCTGGCTCGCCGCGCCCGCGCTGTTCGTGGGCGGCCTGGGCAGCGGCTGCGTCATCTCCCCGAATGTGACGATGACCCTGCGCGATGTGCCGGTGCGGATGGCCGGGGCCGCGGGCGGCGCCCTGCAGACGGGACAGCGCCTGGGCGGCGCGGTGGGAACGGCGGCCCTGCCGGGTCTGTTCTACCTGGTGCTCGCGGCGGACGGCAGGAACTACCGCACCGCCGTGTTCCTCTCCGTCGCCTTCGCCCTCGTGGCCGTGCTGGCGGCCCTGGCCGTCGCATTCCTCGACTGGCACCGCGACCGGCACCGCCGTGGCCGGGGCGGTCCGCGTCAGGTCCGCGCCGGGCACTTCTCCGCGAGCCGCGGCTGACGGGCCGACGGGTCCCGGCGCCCTGGTTTGCCGGGTGGCGGCGTCATCCCCTCCGTCGTCGCGTCACCGTCCCCCGGCCGGCGGGGAGGCGAAACGGGTGGCCGCGGGGGCGTTTCTGCCCAGGCCGTCGCCGTGGACGCAGCCGCCGGACGCAGCGCGGCACCGAAAGGCGCGGGGGAGGTTTGACCACCGCCCTGCCGAGCACCCGCAGGACCGGACACCGACATCGATTCCGGCTGGGAGTGAGCGACAGTGGCGGGTGACGAGAAGGCCAAGGCCAAGAAGGAACAGATGAAGGGCAGGGCCAAGGAGACGGTCGGCCGTGCCCTGGGCAACGAGGGCAAGACGGCCGCGGGGCGGGCCGAGAAGGCCAAGGGCGACGCCCGTCAGGCCAAGGAGAAGACCAAGGACGTCTTCAAGGATTGACAGACCGTGAGTGCTGTCGGTGCTGTCAGTGAAGACGGATGATGACGGAGCTGTCAGCGCCGACAGTGACGACCACAGTGATGACCGCTGTGGCTCCGTCCGGCGGTTCCGAGGGCCCCGCCGGCCCCCCGGGGGCCGCCGACGGCGGGCGGGGCCGTCAGTGCGCGAAGACCTGCCCGGCCTGAAGTCCGCGCACGTCCTCGACGATGCCCAGCTGCCGCCGGGCCCGCTCGAGCAGGCCGTCGAGCTGCCGCGGGTCCAGGCGTGTGTCGCGGTCGGCGAGCTTGCGGAGCGTCTCCCACAGGCACACCTTGCCCTCCACGCCGACCTGCAGCAGCTCCAGCTCCAGCAGGGAACTGAGCGGAGAGCGCCGTACCAGCGCACCGTTGCTCTTCAGCCGTCCGAAGCGCTCACCGAGGAGCCCGGCGTACACCTTGTAGCGCCGGACCGGTATGCCCAGCCGGCGCATGATCCCCACCAGCGTCCGCCGGTCCTCGGCGATCTCGTCCGCGAGCGGGGCGATCGCATCGCCGATCTCGGAGCCCCGGCAGGCCTCGGCGAGGTGGCGGGACCGCTCCGTGCCCACGGTCGCACCGGTCAGATGGTCGTTGAGGTAGATCCCGAGCAGGTCGTGACCGGAGCGCGCGGTGGGCACCGGCAGATGGATCCGGGAACGGGCGTGATGGGACATCGCGTGTCCTCCTCGTCGACGACGCACGGCCGGACGGAACGACGGGAACGGGCCGGGCCCCGGGGCGGCCGGCCTGCTCACCCCGGTCAGGCCGACAGCTTGGCCAGCTTGGCGCGCATCCCGCCGACCGTGGCGGCCGGGCGGGCCGTGGCCTGGACGGAGCGACGCACCAGGCGGGCCTCGCGCCGCAGTTCACGGCCCGCGTGACGGCCGCGCCACAGCAGGGACGGCGCGGCGCCGGTGTCGTCGGCCACGATCAGCAGACCACCCAGCATGGACATGTTCTTCAGGAAGTGGACCTGCTGCTGGACGCGCTCGGTGGCGTCCTTCGCCTCCCAGAACCGGTGGGCGGCCAGGGTGGTGGGCACCAGGCTGACGGCGAGGGCCAGCGCGGACAGCCGGGGGAGGCGCCCCAGCCCCAGCAGCACACCGGCGGCGACCTGGACACCGCCGTTGAGCCGTACGACCTCTTCGGTGCGCTCCGGCAGCACCGTCACGCACCCCCTGATCCGCTCCACGACGGGCTCGGCGAGCGAGGTCACCTCTTCGGGACGCCGAACGGCCTCGAGGCCTCCGGCGACGAACATGGAGGCGAGCAGAGGGCGACCGACCACGCGCAGCAGACTCATGACTCTCTCCGAGGGTGAGGGTGAGTGCGGCGTTCGCCCGAGTTCCCGTGCCCGGCGAACGCAACCATGCCCCGCGCATCCCGCATGGCCGGCGGCCGGGAGGGGCACCCGGCACCGATGGCGGGACCCCGGCGATACGCGGTGGCGGCCTCCGGTCAGTGGCGGGACGAGGAGGACGGCCGCCGGCTGTCCGCCGGGGAGGTCCACGCCTGGGAGCAGGGCACCAATCAGACGGTGTGCGGCCTGTCCCTGCACCGCTCCCGCCTGACCCGGTTCGCCGGTGTGCCCTGGCCCGACGTCCGGCCGGAGCCGGGTGGCGCTGTCCGGCCGCGGCAAGACGGGCTGAGGGACGGCCGCGCGCACACCACCCCTCACCTCACCCCGTTTGGTGAGAATCCGCTCCGGTGCCGCCCGTCACCGCGGGTCGCTCCCCGTCGGCGCCCTCGCGCAGTGCTGGGATGAGGACGGCACAGCGGCAGAAAGGGGTGATCGTGGACGGCGACCTGGCGACGGGCCTCGAGAGGGTTGCCGCGAACCGTTTCGTACGGGCGGAGCGGGCGCTCCGCGCGATCGGTACGACCCTCGACGACCGCAGGACGGCGGCCGAACTCGCCGCGTTCCTGGTCGAGGAGCTGTGCGACTCCGCGACCGTCGACCTCTACCGCTCACGGGAGGGCCACCGCGGACAGGGGGAGTTCCTGCAGCCCGTTGCCACGGCCGGCCGGCGCGACCTCCTCGACAGCCTGGGGAAGGGTCCGCGCGAGAACGTCTCCGTCCGTGCCCTGGACGCGGGCCATCCCCTCACCGTCTCCTTCACCCCCGGCAGGGGCACGGGCCAGGTCGCCCTCTCCGTGCCGCTGCTGACCCGGGACCGGGTTCACGGCGTCGCCCTCGCCCTGCGCGCCGGGCCCCCCTTCGACGACGACGAGACAGCGGCCGTCCACTACGCGGCCCGGCTGACCGCCGCCCATCTGCGGTACGCGGACGACCAGCGGGAGGCCGGCCCCAGGGTGTGGGACCTGCAAAAGGTGCTGCCGGCCGACCCCGGACGCCCCCGTCCCGACGTGGACCTCGCCCTTCGCCATCTGCCCGGGCCGGTGGGCGGCCACTGGTGCGAGACGGTACGTCTGCACTCCGGCCGCACCCTGCTGGTCGCCGGCGACGTCATGGGGCACGGCCTGGACGCGGCGGTCGACATGAACGCCTACCGCTGCCTGCTGCGGTACATCGCCTCCACCGACCTCGCGCCGCACGGCATCCTGCGCCGGCTGGACGCCACGATGTCCACGGAGAGCGGCCGCCGTCCGGCGACCTGCCTGCTGGCCCTGCTGGACCCCGCGCACGGCACGGCTCTGCTCACCGGAGCGGGACACCCGCCCCCGGTCGTCGTCCACGCCGACGGCGCCGCCGCCCCGGTCGTGCTGCCCGAGGGACCTCCCCTCGGCACCGGCGGCAGCGCCTACCGGGCGACCAGCCTGCCCCTCGCGCCGGACGACACCCTGGTGATGTTCACCTACGGGCTGATCGGACGGCGCGGCGAGGACATCGACACCTCGCTCGGGCGCCTGGCCGCCCTGCGTGTACGGCCCGGCCGGAGCGTCGGCGAACTCCTGGACGAACTCCTGGCCGGCCTTCCGGCCGGGAGCCCGGACGACGCCCCCGACGGGCCGGGGGCCGGCCGCACGAGCGGCGGCAGCTCTGTGATCGCGGCCCGTCTGCTGCCCCGGCCCTGACGAACACGGCCGGACTCCTTCCCCGGCAGCGGGGCGCATACGGAGGCGCACGGGACATCCGTACGGAAATTCGCACGGACACCCGCACGGTGGAGGGCGATCGCCGGCACCTCGGTGTCAGGCCAGTACCGCCACGAGCGCGGCCATCACGGTGAGTGCTGCCAGGCACAGTATGAACAGGTGTGCGCATTCCATCCAGGCCGGCCGGGAGCCGTCGTGGAGCCGGGGGCGGTCGTCGCCGTGCGGGGCGGCGGGGCCGCGGCCCGGACCGAGCAGCGAGCGGCACCTGGGGCAGTCGCTGTCCTCCCACGCTTCCATGCCGCGCTCAACGATGTGCCCGGGGCCGGGCAACGCCCGCGCCCGCCATCGTGATGCCGCCGTCACCGGGTCGTGAACGAGCAGTGCCCCGGGCGGACCGGGCACGGGCGAGGGGAAAGGGGCCGATGCTCTTCCCGCTCTTCCCCGCCGGTCTCACAGGAGCGGGAGCCCCCGAGGCACGGGCACCGCGGGCACCCTGAACGGCGACCCGGCCGGCGCTCCCCACGGCACCTCGCCGGACCCGACGCCCCACGACCGCAGCAGCGGTGCACCGGGCCCGCGTCCGGGAGTGCCCGGCCGCGGCGGACGATGCGGGTGGGCGGATGAGGGGAGGTCACTGGGCCCTCTGGGGGGTTCCACGGCCCGGGAAGAGCTGTCCATGCCCCAGAGCAAACGGCGCGTACGCCCCCGCGCACGCGCCATACTCCAGCGCCTCACCGCATCGAGTGAGAACACCCCTCGAACGGAGGCCTCCATTCATGCGACTCATGCGACAAGCCGCCCGACGAGGGAGGACCTGAGGGGCTCAGGCGGGCCGCACCGCACTGTGGATGGCCTGCGGGCCGGCGAAGAAGATCGACTCCTCGCGTATCGACGCGCCCGGGCTCGGGGCATGGACCATCTTGCTGTCGCCGGCGTAAAGACCGACGTGGTTGACCTCCTTGTAGAAGAAGATCAGGTCTCCGGGCCGGAGGTCGGCGAGTTCGATCGGCGTGCCGAAGCCGGCCTGCTCGGTGGCTGTGCGGGGGAGTTCCACCCCTGCGGTCCGCCAGGCGGCCTGGATGAGGCTCGAGCAGTCGTACGAGTCCGGCCCGGTCGCCCCCCATACGCACGGCTTGCCGATCTGCGCACGGGCGAACTCGAGCGCCTTGGCGCCCTTCCGCTCGTAGGAGGCCGAGGCCGATGCCTCGGCGGCGCCGGGAGAGCCGGACGCGGTGTCCCCGGCCGCTCCCTGGCCGGCGGCCTGACTGGCGTCGAAGAGCGAGTTCCCGTCCAGGGGCGGGGTGGTGTCGAACATCCCGGTGGAGCGCTGCTGCCACTGTGCCGCTCCCTGCTGAGCGGCTTGCTGGGACAGCAGTTCGCGGGCCTGGGTGAGCTTGGTCTGCCACTGGCCCTTGGACGCCCTCTGCACCGGCTGCCGACGGCCGGCCACCGAGGCGCGCGGTGTGCCGGGGGCCTGCGGCTGCGCCCCGGCCGCAGGCGGGGGCGTCATCGCGGACCCGGCAGCGGGAGCGGGCTGCGCAGGACCGGCGGCCGGCGGTTCGATCGGCCCGGTGGGCAGGACGCCCGTGGAACCGGTGGACTGCGGCTGCATGGACCGGCTGGTGAGGGCCTGCATGGAGCCGGTGGTCTGGGGGTCCATGGTGCCGGTGGGCAGGACGCCCATGGAGCCGGTGGGTTGGGGTTCGGTGGATCGAGGGGGCAGTGCCTCGACGATCCCTGTGGTGGGTTCCATGCCGCTGGTGGGCAGGGGGTTCGTGGAACCGGTGGACGGGGGTTGCATGGACCGGCTGGTGAGGGCTTGCATGGAGCCGGTGGTCTGGGGGTCCATGGTGCCGGTGGTGAGGGCTTGCATGGAGCCGGTGGTCTGGGGGTCCATGGTGCCGGTGGGCAGGACGCCCATGGTGCCGGTGGTGGAGGTGTCCGTGGCACCGGTGGACGGAGGCTGCATGGACCGGCTGGTGAGGGCCTGCATGGAGCCAGTGGACTGAGGATCCATGGTGCCGGTGGTGGGGGCGTCCGCCGCTCCGGTGGAGGGAGGCTGCATGGACCGGCTGGTGAGGGCCTGCACGGAACCAGTGGACTGAGGATCCATGGTGCCGGTGGTGGGGGCTTGCATGGAGCCGGTGGTCTGGGGGTCCATGGTGCCGGTGGGCAGGACGCCCATGGAGCCGGTGGTGGAGGTGTCCGTGGCACCGGTGGACGGAGGCTGCATGGACCGGCTGGTGAGGGCCTGCACGGAACCAGTGGACTGAGGATCCATGGTGCCGGTGGTGGGGGCGTCCGCCGCTCCGGTGGAGGGAGGCTGCATGGGCCGGCTGGTCAGCTCCCCGAGGGGGGCGGCCGGTGGGGTGGCAGGTGCCGCCATGGGCAACTCCCCTGCCGGCGCGGCCGATGCGGTGGCAGGGAGCGCGGGTGCCGGCCCGGCCTGCGCCGGACCTGCGGTCAGCTCCAGCCGGGACGACCCGCCCTCCAGGCCCCGTCCCTTCAGGGCGTCCGCCGCACGCTTGCCGGGCGTTCCGGTACGGGAGTCGGCGCGGCTCGGCATACGGTCGGGCGGCAGGGCCGCCGGAACGATCGGGCCGAACTGGGCGCGCGCCACGTCGAACCACCGCTTGGTCAACTGCTCGAGGGCCGGGTCGGATTCCGGGGAACCGCCCCGCGACCCCGAACCACCCCGCGCACGCTGCTTCTGGCTCATCACGCGGGTGGCATTGAGGTTCCCCGTGGCCCTCTCCGCCTGGTCGTAGAGGCTGTTGAGCCGCTGCTGCACCTCGGCGGGACTGGGTTTGTCGTCGCTCGGTCGTTCCGGCGCCAAGGAAGACGCACTCCTTACCATAGGCCGCCCGCCGAGTCAGCTGCCGGGTTCGGGCGGATGTTCTGGGAAGGCGTGCCCCGCGGCTCCTGTCCGAAGGGACGGGGAAGCCGATTCACCCCGATGCCGATCGGGTCCCCGGCTCCGGATGCCGTGGGGCGTACCGGACTCGGCGGAGGTCGCACGATCCGACGGGACTCGCCGGAGGCAATCGTGCGGCCTGGACGTCAACTTAGCGAACGTGTGTGCCTCATGTGAAGATTGAAGTGCGATATGTCCGATACGTAAATGTGATCTTTCTTGGATAGGGCCATGTGCGGTCGTTACGTCTCCACCCGCAGCCCCGAGGACCTGGTCCGGCACTTCGGGGTCACCGAGTGGAGTCCGGAGGAGGCACTGGAGCCCAGCTGGAACATCGCCCCGACCAACCGGGTGTGGGCCGTACTGGAACGCGCCCCGCGGGAGAGCCGCGAGGAGGCCGCCTCCGTGCGCAGGGAGCTGCGGCCGCTGCGCTGGGGTCTGGTCCCGCCCTGGGCGAAGGACGTGCGGATCGGCGCCCGGCTGATCAACGCGCGGGCCGAGACCGTGCACGAGAAGCCCGCCTTCCGCCGCGCCTTCGCCCGGCGCCGCTGCCTGCTGCCCGCCGACGGCTTCTACGAATGGCAGCAGGTCCCGTCCGGGACAACCGGCAAAACCCGCAAGCAGCCCTACTACATCAGCCCCGAGGACGGCCGGCTGATGGCGCTCGCCGGACTGTACGAATACTGGCGGGACCCGGAGGTGGAGCGGGACGACGACCCCGCCGCCTGGCTGACGACCTGCACCATCATCACCACCGAGGCCACCGATGCCGCCGGCCGCATCCACCCCCGCATGCCGCTCGCCCTCGATCCCGAGCACTACGACGCCTGGCTCGACCCCCGTCACCAGGACCCCGACGAGCTGCGGGAACTGCTGAGCCCTCCGGCGGGCGGGCACCTCGGAGCCCGGCCCGTCTCCCCGGCCGTCAACAATGTGCGCAACAAGGGCCCCGCCCTGCTGGAGGAGCCCCCGCCGTGACCGGCCGGCCCACCGGTCGGCCACCGGTGCCGGCCCGCCTCGCGCGACGCCGTACGCCGGACGGGCATCCGTTCCCCCCGATGCCCCGACGACCGCCCGACCGGACGAACCGCACCCGCGTCCCCGCCCCCTCGGCCCTTACCGTGCTCTGGACGCGACCGTCACAGGCGGCGTGAGGACGGTCCGGAGGTGACGGCCGGTCAACAACGGGAGGCACGGTGGCGGATGCGGGCGGTCCGGTGCCCGAGCGGGGCCGCAGGCGCCGGGCGGGCGGCACCGTGCTGGGCAGCCGCCCGGCGTACTCCGTACGCCTCCCGCCGCGCGCCCGGCCCGCTCCCGCCGCCACGAAGGCGGAGCGCACGGTCCCCTGGCTGCGCATCGCCGCCGCCTACGCCTGGCGGATCATCCTCGTCGGCATCGTCGTCTACGGCGCCTTCACCGTCCTCGGCCGCTTCCAGCTCATCGCCGTGGCCGTCTTCCTGGCCCTGGTCGTCACCGCGGTCCTGCGCCCTGCGGCCGACCTGCTGCACCGCTTTCTGCCACGGCCGCTCAGCGTCGCCGTGGCCCTGGTCGGCAGCCTGCTCGTCCTGCTCGCTCTTCTCGCCCTCGTGGGCAACACGGTGGCGGGGCAGTGGGCGAAGCTGGCGGGCGAGTTCGGCGGCGGCGTCCACCGGATCGAGCAATGGCTCGAGCGCCCGCCGTTCCGGATCAGCCCGGGCACACTCACCGACCTGTGGAAACAGGCCCTGTCCTATCTGTCAACCCACCGTGCCGGCCTGCTCGACACGCTCCTGAGCGGGCTCGGCCGGCTCGTGGAACTGGTCACGGCGGGTGCCCTCGCCCTCTTCCTGTCCGTCTTCTTCATCCACTCCGGGGAGGAACTCTGGCGATGGGCCGGCGACGAGCTGCTGCCCCGCGGGGCCCGGCCGGTGTGGGACCGCGCGGGGCGGGCGGCCTGGTGGGCCTTCTCCGGATACACCCGCGGCATCATCGTCGTGGCCGCCGTCAACGCCGTCCTCGTCGGTGTCGCTCTGCTGGTGCTGCGCGTCCCGCTCGCGCTGCCGCTGACGCTGCTGGAGTTCTTCGCCGCGTTCGTGCCGCTGGTGGGGTCACCGGTCGCGCTCGGCGTGGCCACGGTGGTCGCCCTGGCCGGACGCGGCCCGCTCACCGCGCTGGCCGTGCTCGTCCTGATCGTCGTCATCGGAGAGCTCGAAGGACATCTGCTCCACCCCCTGGTCATGAGCTGGGCGGTCCGTCTGCACCCCCTCGTCATCGCCGTCTCCGTCGTCGCGGGCAGCATCGTCGGGGGCATCGTCGGCGCCGTTGTCGCCGTCCCGTTCGTCTCGGTCGTCTGGGCGGTCCTGCGCGCTCTGCGCTCCACCCCGCCCTGACACCCCGGACCGGGGCTTTTCGGCCGCGTCAGAAGGGGCACGCGGTCGGGGTACGACCCCCGAGCAGAGGAACGGTGCCGCCATGGCCGAGTACGAACGTTCACGCACCATGCCCGCAGCGCCCGAGCAGATCTTCGACCAGGCCGCCAACATCACCCAGTTCGACGCCTGGCTGCCCGACGCCCTGCACGTGCATCCCGAGGAGCCGCCCGCCGTCACCGTGCACGAGGACCGCACCGGCGAGGACACCTCCGCCCTGCTGCGCACCGAACGCGACCGGATGCGCATCGAGTGGGGCACCCGGGAACGGGGCGGCTACGCGGGCTGGCTCCAGGTCGCCGGTCTCGACGGCGGAACCAGTGAGGTGACCGTCCATCTGTCGTTCTTCGACGACACGCACGACCCGGGTGAACGAGCCGCCCGCGACGCCCTCGACAGCAGCCTGCGCCGTCTGGAGGAGCAGGTACGTCTGCGGGGCGGGAACACGGCCGGCTGACCGGGCCGGCGCCCGCCGTGCCCGCCGTCCGTCCTCCTCACCGCTCCTCCACCGTCGTGGTGACCCGCACCAGACAGGGCCGGCGCGGAGTCGACCCGAAGCCGAAGCGCACGGGCGGCACGACCGCCGCCGGCGGCCCCAGGTCCGCGCCCTCGAAGACGGCGCCGGCGCTCCGGATCGGGTGCAGGTCCCGCGCGCCGTACCACTCGTGGCGGCCGGCGCCGGCCGTGCCGCAGGTGCGCACTCCCCGCAGCAGGCGTGCGGGCAGCCCCACCGCCTCGATCCAGCGCGGACGGACGGCGAGCACCCGTGGCACGGCGCGCAGCACAAGCCCCGGCGGCCCCCGCCGGCCGGTGGTGAAACGCAGGGCCAGCGAGTCGGAGGCGACGGTCCAGCCGCCGCCTTTGGCCGTCACCCGGACCGGCTCGACGCGCACCTCGTCGAAGACATAGGTGGCGGCGATGAAACGCGCCGTTCGGGGGTCGGGGGCCAGCAGCACACGGTGTCCGTCGCGCCGCTCGATCATCACGTCGCCGAACGGCCCGAACGGCGAGTGCGCCCAGCACCCCAGCACCAGGCGGGTGCCGGAGGCCGTGCCGATCCCGGCGACATGACCGTCGAAGATCCACCGCGCGCGTCTTCCGCTCATCCGGCTGTTCTCCGGCACCTCTTCACTCCCCTTCGCTCCCAGGTTCGCTCCCAGGTTCGCTCCCAGGTTCGCTCCCGGGCCGCTTTCGCCCCTGCTCCGTTCCTTCGCCCCTGGTCCGTTCCCGCCGCCGGCGGAGGCGGGCGGAGCCTGTGCGGGTTCCCGTGCCGCCGCCCGGGTACACGGGCGGCGGCACGGTGGTGTGCCGTACGCCGGGGGAGCGAGCGACCCGCGTCCTGGCGTACGGCCGTACGGCGTGTCACGTGGGCGGCCCCGGGCACCGGGGGACGATGGGCCTGCCGGGACAGTCACGGGGGCGTGCCGGGGACGGAGGGCCGAATGGAACAACAGGTCATGGGGCGGGTGAGCGACGCCCGGCGGCGGATCCCCCGCACCGACGCCGTTCTGCGGGACCCGCGTCTGGTGGACGCGGCGAGCAGGCTCGGGCCCGGACCGGTCAAGGCCGCGGTCCGGCAGGCCCAGGAGCGGGCACGCCACGGCGCCCTCGCCCCCGAGGAGGTGGCGGACACCGCCGTGGCGCTGCTGCCGCGCGCGGTCGGCGGACTGCGCCCGGTGATCAACGCCACCGGGGTGCTGCTGCACACCAACCTCGGCCGGGCCCCCCTGTCCGCGGCGGCCCGGCAGGCGGTGCAGGACGCCGCCGGCCCCACGGACGTCGAACTGGACCTGCGCACCGGCGTGCGGGCCCGCAGGGGCCGCACCGCCCTGGAGGCGCTGCGCGGCCGGGTGCCGTCCGCCGCGGCGGCGCACGTCGTCAACAGCAACGCCGCGGCCGTCGTCCTCGCCGCCACCGCCCTCGCCGCGGGCCGGGAGATCGTCATCAGCCGGGGCGAGATGGTGGAGATCGGGGACGGCTTCCGGCTGCCGGACCTGCTGGTGTCCACCGGGGCCCGGCTCCGTGAGGTCGGCACCACGAACCGTACGACTATGGACGACTACGCCGCCGCGATCGGCCCCGAGACGGCCTTCGTGCTGAAGGTGCACCCCTCCAACTTCCGCATCACCGGCTTCACCCGCGCCGCCGGCATCCGCGAACTGGCGGCGCTGGACGTGCCGGTGGTCTCCGACATCGGCTCCGGGCTGCTCGCCCCCCATCCGCTGCTGCCCGGGGAACCGGACGCCGAGACCCAGCTGAGGGCCGGCGCGGCCCTGGTCACCGCCAGCGGGGACAAGCTGCTCGGCGGCCCCCAGTGCGGACTGCTCCTCGGCGACGCGGAGCTCGTGCGCACCCTGTCCCGGCATCCACTGGCCCGCGCCCTGCGGGTGGACAAGCTCACCCTGGCCGCCCTGGAGGCGACACTGAGAGGCCCCGACACCCCCACCGCCGTATTCCTCGCCGCCGACGCGGCCGGGCTCGCACGCCGCGCCGAACGGCTCGCCGCCACGCTGGGCGCCGCCGGCATCGACGTCCGGGCCGTTCCCAGCGCCGCCACGGTCGGCGGCGGCGGCGCGCCCGGCGTGGCCCTGCCCAGCGCCGCCCTGTCCCTGCCCGAGCGGTACGCCGCCGCCCTGCGCACCGGCCCGGTGCCGGTCGTGGGCAGGCTGGAGGGCGGACGGTGCCTGCTGGATCTGCGGGCGGTGCCCGAGGAGGACGACGAACGGCTGGCCGACGCCGTGCGGTCGGCGGCGGAAAGGTAGACGGGCCATGCGGGTCCTGGCCACCGCGGGACACGTCGACCACGGCAAGTCGGCCCTGGTGCGGGCGCTGACAGGCATGGAACCCGACCGCTACGAGGAGGAGCGGCGCCGGGGACTCACCCTCGACCTCGGCTTCGTGTGGACCCGGCTCGACGACGGCGGGCACCTCGCCTTCGTCGATGTGCCCGGGCACGAGAAGTTCGTGGCCACCATGCTGGCCGGGGTCGGCCCCGTGCCCGCCGTGCTGTTCGTGGTCGCCGCCGACCAGGGCTGGCAGCCGCAGTCCGAGGAGCACCTGGTGATCCTCGACGCGCTCGGCGTCCGGCACGCCGTCCTCGCCGTGACCCGCAGCGACCTGGCCGACCCGGAACCGGTGCGCGCCGCCGCCCTCGAACGGCTGGCCCGGACCTCGCTCGGCGCCGTGCCGTCCGTCGCGGTGAGCGCGGTGACCGGCGCCGGACTGGACGAGCTGCGCACCGAACTGGCCCGGCTGGCCCGCGCGCTGCCCGTGCCGCCCGCCGACGCGGACGTACGGCTGTGGCTGGACCGCGCCTTCACCGTGCGCGGGCACGGCACCGTGGTGACCGGCACCCTCGGCGCGGGCACCCTGCGCGTCGGCGACCGGCTGCTGGTGGCCGGGGCCGGCCCGGACGCCCCCCTGAGGGTGCGCGGGCTGCAGTGCCTGCGCCAGGAGCGCGACACCGTCAGCGGGGTCGCCCGGGTCGCGGTCAATGTGCACGGCCCGCTCGCCGGGGAACTGCGGCGCGGACAGGCGCTGCTGACCCCGGGCCGCTGGCTGTCCACCGACCGGATCGACGTCCGTGTCACCGGCGGAGCCGTCGGCGAACTGCCCCGCTCCGTCGCCCTGCACATCGGCACGGCGGCCGTGGAGGTCACCGTCCGCCCCTTCGGCGAGGACACCGCCCGGCTGGCCCTGCGCCGTCCGCTGCCCCTGCGCGTCGGGGACCGGGCGGTCCTGCGCGAACCGGGCGGGCGGCGGATGCCCCGCGCCGCGACCGTGCTCGACGTGTGCCCGCCGGAGCTGACCCGGCGAGGTGCCGGACGGGCCAGGGCGGCGGAACTGGCCACGATGACGGGCCGCCCCGACGGCGCGGCGGAGCTGCGGCGCCGCGGCCTCGTCCGCCGCTCCCGCCTGCTGGCCATGGGCGTGCCCCCGCCCTGCGAGCCCGTCGCCGGGGACTGGCTGGCCGACCGGGACCACTGGGCCCGGCTGCGGGAACGGCTGGCCGCCGAGGTCGAGCGGTACGCGCAGCGGCACCCCCTGGAGCCGGGGTTGCCGGCCGAAGCGGCCCGGCACCTGCTCGGCCTGCCCGACCGGGCCCTGGTGGACGCACTCGCCCGGACACCCGGCGAGCCGCGGCTGCAGCGGCGCGGCGGACGCCTGTAC
>NZ_BAAAHG010000052.1:0-43443 GCF_039525155.1 Streptomyces thermoalcalitolerans
CCCGCCCGATGCTTCCCGAGATCCACCTCGTCCTGCACCGCGTCCGCGCCGCCGAACTCCACGCCCGCGCCGCGCTGCCCGGCGCCCGCCCGCCCGCCGAGGACGCACCCCGAACCGGCGGCGTTCCCCGGACGGACACGGACCACGAGGACCGCTTCACCCCTCCGGGCCGGATAGCCGACCCCTACGGCGTCCGGACCGGCACCGCGTCCCGCACCGGGACCGGTCTTCCCCTCCCGTCCGCCGACGCCGGCCGGCACACGGCGCTTCCCGGGAGCGAGCCCGCCGCGGTGGTGCCCTCCCAGAGCCGCTCCGGACCCGGCACCGTCCCCGCCCGCTGGGACGCCCCCGCCGGCACGCCCGCGCCGCGCGGGCCCGCCACCGCGCTCGAGGCCGAGCGGGCCCGGCAGGCGCGCATGGCCGTGGTGGGGCCGGTGACCGAACGGTGGGCGCCGGAGCAGGCCGGACCCGTCCACGAGAACTGGCAGCTGGCCGCGCCCATCGGCCCGGCGACCGACCTGTGGGCGCTGGGCGCGCTTCTCTTCAGGGCCGTACAGGGGCACGCTCCGTACCCCGAGGAGTCGACCGCCGAACTGGTGCAGATGGTGTGCGCCGAGCCGCCCGCCTACGCGGAGGAGTGCGGGCCGCTGCGCCCGATCGTGGAGTCGCTGCTGCGTCAGGACCCCACCGAGCGGCCGGACGTCGAGGAACTGCGCGGCTGGCTGCGCTCCCTGGTGCGCTCCGCCCCCGAGCCGGAGGCCGGCGCGCACGTCATCGTCGGCCCGCCCGCCGACACGGGCCGGCTGCCGGTCGTACGCCGCCGTGGTGAGCTGGTGCGCAGACGGCGCGCCGGGCTGCCCGTCGCGCACGGACGGCACAAACGGGCCAGGCAGCGGTCGCGTTCGCCGCGCGGCCTGGGCTGCACCCTGCTTCTGCTGATCATGCTTCTGCTGGCCGCCGCGATCGCGTACGCGGTGCTGTTCATGCCGAAGGCCGGACAGGACGGTGCGACGGGCGGCGAGCGCACCGGAACCGTCGGCGAGGCGGGCCCGGCCCCGACGGAGCCGGACGACGTGCCCCGCTCCGGCCCTCCCCCGTCCTCGTCCGGCACCGGCAACAGCCCGTCGGAAAGCGCCGGTTCCACCGGGGCGCAGACCACGGCCCCGGTCCTCGCCGACGGTTTCGTCCTGCGTAAGGACCCCGCCGGTTTCCGGGTCGCCGTCGCCGAGGGCTGGAGCCGTGCGCCCAGGAACGACCAGGGCCGGATCGTCTACTCCCGCGGCTCCTTCGAACTGATCGTCGTGCCCGGCCGGGACAGCGCCGCCGAGTTCGGCAGCGACCCGATGGTGTACCAGCGGGAGAAGGAGAGCGAGTTGCAGGGCTATCGCGCCTCCAGCTGGTCCACCTCCGCCGGACTGCGGACCGTCCGGGTGGGCGGACGCACCATGGCCGAGGGACAGTTCACCTGGACGGGCGCGAACGGACAGCAGCTCTTCGTACGCAATCTGGCCATCCTGCTCGACGGCAGGTACCACGTCGTGCAGGTCCGGGGGCCCGAGGCCCAGCGGGACCGGGTGACCGAGCTGTACGAGCAGGCCGCGGCGACGTACCAGTACACGGGGTGACCACGGAAGGGATCACCGGCCCCGGGACGTGACGGCCGTCCCACCTCAGGACCCCAGGGGTCCCGCCGGTCTCACTGGCTTCACTGGTTTCGCCGGTTTTCCGGAGGCGGCCGGAATCCGCCCCACCACTTGGCCGATCGACGCCCCGGAATGCCGGGGACCCTTGCGGCATGATGAGGCGCATGGGGACCGAGGGGGACCGCTTACGTGTCGTCGCGGGCCGCTACCGCCTCCAGGCGCGGATCGGACGCGGGGGCATGGGAGTCGTGTGGCGGGCGACCGACCTGCTGCTCGGACGCCAGGTCGCGGTCAAGGAACTCCCGTTCGACGAGACGCTGTCCGCCGAGGAGGCGGCGGTGCAGCGGGAGCGGACGGTGCGCGAGGCACGCGCCGTCGCACAACTGCGGCATCCGCACATCATCGTCGTGTACGACATCGTCGAGCAGGACGAACGCCCGTACATCGTCATGGAGCTGATCGACGGCGGCTCGCTCGCCGACCGGATCGCCGCGTGCGGTCCGGTGGACGCCGCCGAGGGCGCCCGGATCGGCATCGCCCTGCTGAGCGCGCTGCGCACGGCCCACGCCGCCGGTGTCCTGCACCGGGACATCAAGCCCGCGAACGTCCTGGTGGAGTCCGCCACCGGCCGGATCGTCCTCACCGACTTCGGCATCGCGCGGGTGGCCGGCGCCACCACGCTCACCGAGGCCGGATCCTTCGTCGGCTCACCGGAGTACACCGCGCCGGAGCGGATGGCCGGGGTCAGGACCGGCCCGGAGTCCGATCTGTGGTCGCTCGGCGCGCTGCTGTGCACCGCGCTCAGCGGCCAGTCGCCGTTCCACCGCGACTCGCTGGGCGGCATCCTGCACGCGGTCGTCTTCGACGAGATCCGGCCGCCTCCGCAGGCCGCGCCGATCCTGCCCGTGGTACGGGGGCTGCTGGAGCGCGACCCGGACCGGCGGCTGACGGCGGACGAGGCGGAGTGGATGCTGCGGACCTTTCTCGCGTCGGGCCGTACACCCGAGCTGCCGGCCCGCTGCAGACCCACGTGGCGCGACATCCCCGTCCCGCCCCGCACGGCCCGCACGGCGCTTCCCGACGCCTCCCAGGAGCCCGTCCGGTACTCCGCCCGCAGTGTGCTGGTCGCGGTGCTGCTGGTCGCCGCGACGGCCGGAGCGGGTGTGTCCGCGGCGGCGCTGCTGATGCGTGGCGGCGGCGACGGCGGCGGTACGCCGGTGACCTCGCCGCCGCGGACACCGGTGAGCACACCGGCGGGCACCGCGCCCCGGCCGCCCGTACCGTCGCCGTCGGACGCCTCGTCGGCCACCCCCGTCTCCACGGCCCCCGTCACCCGGCCCGCCCTGCCCGCCCCCGGCGGCTCCACCGCGCCCTCGGACTACCGGCTGGTCCAGGACCCGGCCGGCTTCGCCGTCGCCGTACCGGACGCCTCCACCCGCGAGTCGTAGGGGGCGTGCGTTCTCCGGGGCACCGGGATCGCCGCCCCTGGGGCCGGCGGCCTCTCGCGGTGATGCGCCGCGTGGACGCCACCGGACCGGACACCGGGTCGGACACCGGGTCGGACACCGGACCGGAGACCGGGTCAGACACTGGACCGAACACCGGATCGGACATCGGATCAGACACTGGACCGGGCACCGGCTTCGGCCGCCGCGGCGGACGGGGCACCGGCACGACGCACGACGGGCGTCCGGCCGCTTTGCGGGAGCTCGCCCGGGACGTCTTTCGTCCCGGCCAGGTCACGGCTCTGTGACCGGATGGCACCCCTCGTGGCAGCGGTGACGAGGGGCACGATATGGATGGAACCATGAGCAATCACGGGGCTGCCCGGCACGGGGCTGACGAACCGACGAGTTTCGCTTTGCAACCGCCGAACCCGCAGGCGGGGGTGCCCCATCCGTACAACCCGTACGCCACGCCCGCACAGAGCGGCGGCGGACAGCCGCAGTCCTCCGCTCCGGCACAGCCGCAGAACCCTGCCCCGGAACAGCAGCAGCCCTCCGCTTTGGCGCAGCAGCAGAGCCCCGGCGCGGGACGGCTGATCGGCGGGCGCTACCGGCTGATCGCCAAGCTCGGACACGGCGGCATGGGGACCGTGTGGCGGGCCAAGGACGAGATGGTGGACCGTGAGGTCGCCGTCAAGGAGCCGCGCATCCCCGACCACTTTCCCGAGCGGGAACGCGCCAACGCCTTCGAGCGGATGCGCCGTGAGGCCCGCGCCGCCGCCCGGCTCGACCACCCCTCGGTCGTCAACGTCCATGACGTCGTCGTCGTCGACGGGCAGCCGTGGATCGTGATGGAGCTGGTGCAGGGCCGCTCGCTCGGCAGCGTGCTGCAGGAGGGCACACTGGACGCCCGTGAGGCGGCCCGGGTGGGTCTCGCGGTGCTCGGTGCGCTGGAGGCCGCGCACGCGGCGGGCATCCTGCACCGGGATGTCAAGCCGGACAACATCCTGCTCGGCCGGTACGACCGGATCGTCCTCACCGACTTCGGCATCGCCCAGATCGAGGGGGAGACCAACCTGACCGACACCGGCGGCTTCGTCGGCTCCCCCGAGTACATCGCGCCGGAGCGGGTGCTGGGGCAGCGGCCCGGCCCGGCCTCCGACCTGTGGTCGCTCGGCGTGGTGCTGTACGCGGCCACGGAGGGCGTCTCCCCGTTCCGCCGCAGCAACACCCCGGCCACCCTCCAGTCGGTCCTCAACGCCACGCCCGCGCCGCCGACCGCCGCCCGGGGCCCGCTCGCCGAGGTCATCAACGGCCTGCTGCAGAAGGACCCGGCACGCCGGCTGAACGCCGCCCAGGTCCGCACCCGGCTGGAGCAGGTCCTCGCCCCGCCCGTGCCCACGCAGGTGGTGCAGTACGCCGGGGGCAGGGGACCGGCCTTGAGGCTCGGCCGCAAGGCATGGCTCGGGCTCGGCGCCGTGGTCGTCGCGGCGGCGGTGACGGCGTACGTCCTGATCGCGCGCCCGTTCGCAGGCCCGCTGCCCGAGGGCTGGAAGACCCACCAGGAGAAGGAACTCGCCGCGACGCTGGCCGTGCCGAAGCACTACGTGCGCTGGGTGCCGGACCCGGACAGCTACGAGAAGAAGCACTGGGTGCTCTACAGCGACCCGAGCGGCCGCATCACGGTCAGGCTGGACCTGCTGAAGAAGTCCGAGGACTCCACAGGCCGGATCAAGGACTCCGCGGCCGCCCAGATGTACCACGAGAACGACTCCTTCAAGGAGTCCGGCGACTACGGCCTCGACATGCCCGAGAACCCGAAGACCCAGCCCAAGGAGTCGACGTACCGGGACAAGAAGGCCGCCGAGAACACGATCTCCTACACCACCGACGACAGGACGTACCCGAGGCCGGTCGAGCTGCGGATCTTCTACTACAAGACCACCAAGGGCGACATGTACAAGCTCACTGTCGACTACCCCGGCAAGGGCGACTTCACCGAGCGCGGCCGTGAGGTGGCGAAGACCGTCATCGCCAACCTGGACATCCACCAGCCGTGACAACGCCCTGATCAGGGCATTTGTTGCCAGTGACCACTGGCGGCGCGTGAGGGCGCGGTGAATCCTTATTACCGACGGGTACACAAAGTCGCCGGTGCGGCATACCCTGCGCCTCATGACGGACGCGCAGGCCCCGGTGAAGACCGGCACGAACCCCCTGGCCCCCGCCCCCGCGGGGGCCCGCACCGCCGCCGACGTGGTGACGCCCGACCTGGTCGCCCGGCTCACCAAGGGCGTCATCGGGTCCGGCCGGACCGCCAACCACACCCCGTTCACCGGGGAGAAGCTCGCCGACCTTCCCGAGTCCACCCCCGAGGACGTCGCCCACGCCTTCGAACGGGCCCGCGCCGCACAGGCCGTATGGGCGCAGATCCCCGTACGGCAGCGCGCGGCCGTCCTGCTCCGCTTCCACGACCTGCTCCTGGAACGCCAGGCCGAGATCCTCGACCTGATCCAGCTCGAGACCGGCAAGGCCCGTCTGCACGCGCACGAGGAGGTGCAGGCCGTCGCCGTCGCCGCCCGGCACTACGGCCGCAGGGCGTCCGCGTATCTGAGACCCCGGCGGCACACCGGCGCCGTCCCGGTCCTGACGAAGGTCACCGAACTGCGCCACCCGCGCGGTGTCGTCGGCCAGATCGTCCCCTGGAACTACCCCCTGGAGCTGTCGGTCGGCGACGCGCTGCCCGCCTTCGTCGCGGGCAACGCGGTGGTCATGAAGCCCGACACGGAGACCTGTCTCACCGCCCTGTGGGCCCGTGACCTGCTGATCGAGGCCGGACTGCCCGCCGAGGCGTTCCAGGTCGTCATCGGCGACGGCCCGGTCGTCGGCCCCGCGGTCGTCCGGCACGCCGACTACGTCTCCTTCACCGGTTCCACCCGCACCGGCCGCGAGGTCGCCCAGGGCGCCGCCGCCCGTCTGATCGGCGTCTCCCTCGAACTCGGCGGCAAGAACGCCATGCTGGTCCTGGAGGACGCCGACATCGAGAAGGCTGCGGCGGGAGCGGTCCGCGCCTGCTTCTCCTCCGCCGGCCAGCTGTGCATCTCCATCGAGCGGCTGTACGTCCACGAGGCGGTCGCGGACGCCTTCCTCGAGCGCTTCGCCGCCCGCACCAGGGCGATGCGGCTGGGCACGGCACTGGCGTACGGCGCCGACATGGGGTCGCTGGCCGGCGCACGGCAGCTGGAGACCGTCACCCGGCATGTGGAGGAGGCCGTCGCCCGGGGCGCCACGGTGATCGCCGGCGGTGTCGCCCGCCCGGACATCGGCCCCTACTTCTACGAGCCGACCATCCTCGACGGCGTCGACGCCTCCATGTCCGTGTGCACCGAGGAGACCTTCGGCCCGGTCGTCTCGGTCCACCGTTTCCAGACCGACGACGAGGCCGTCGAGCGCGCCAACGCCACGCCGTACGGCCTGAACGCGTCGGTCTGGACGAAGGACGCCCGCCGCGGACGCGCGATCGCCGCCCGGCTGCGGGCCGGCACGGTGAACGTCAACGAGGGCTACGCCCCCGCCTACGGCAGCGTGCAGGCGCCGATGGGCGGCATGAAGGACTCCGGCCTGGGCCGCCGGCACGGCTCCGAGGGCATCCTCAAGTACACCGAGGCCCAGACCGTCGCCCACCAGCGGCTGCTGCCCATGGCCCCGTCGTTCGGCATGGACGACGAGCGGTACGCGGCGCTCATGAGCCGCAGCCTGCGGCTGATGAAGGCGTTCCGCCTCCGCTAGCCACCCCCCGGTTCCGCCAGCCACCACCCGGTTCCCGACGAGGAGGGCATGTGTCACAGGGGAGGTCCGCCCGGACCCGGGACGAGGACGGGTACGCGCACGACCGCGACGGCCATGACGGCCATGACGACCACGACGACCGCTACGACTACGACGTCATCGTCGTGGGGTCGGGATTCGGCGGCTCCGTCGCGGCCCTGCGCCTGACCGAGAAGGGCTACCGCGTCGGTGTCCTGGAGGCCGGCCGCCGCTTCACCCGCGAGAGCCTGCCGAAGAACTCCTGGGATCTGAAGAACTATCTGTGGGCCCCGAGGCTCGGCCTGTACGGCATCCAGCGCATCCATCTGCTCGGCAAGGTCATGGTGCTGGCCGGTGCGGGCGTCGGCGGCGGCTCCCTCAACTACGCCAACACCCTCTATGTGCCGCCGAAGGCCTTCTTCGACGACCCCCAGTGGCGGGACATCACCGACTGGCAGGACGAGCTGAAGCCGTACTACGACCAGGCCCGGCGCATGCTCGGGGCGCGGCTCAACCCGACGACGACCCCCTCCGACGTCCATCTGAAGGCGGCGGCGCAGCGGATGGGCGTCGGCGACACCTTCCACATGGCGCCGGTCGGCGTGTTCTTCGGCGACGGCAAGGACGCCGACGGCAGAACGAGGGCGAAGGCGGGAGAACGGGTCGCGGATCCCTACTTCGGCGGGGTGGGCCCCGACCGCAACGCCTGCATCGAGTGCGGCGAGTGCATGACGGGCTGCCGGCACGGTGCGAAGAACACACTGAACGAGAACTATCTCTATCTCGCCGAGAAGGCCGGCGCGGTGGTCCACCCCATGACGACGGTCGTGTCGGTCACGGAGGACGCGCGAGGCGGCTATGCGGTCGCCACCCTCCCCACCGACAACAGGAGGAAGGGCGCGGGCCGCCTCTTCACGGCACGCCGGGTGGTCCTGGCGGCCGGGACGTACGGCACCCAGACGCTGCTGCACCGCATGAAGGCCCGCGGTCTGCTGCCGTGTCTCTCGCCCCGGCTGGGCGAGCTGACCCGTACCAACTCCGAGGCCCTGGTGGGCGCCCAGACCGACAACCGGCGCTACCGGAAGGCGACCGGGGCGCCGAAGGCGGACTTCACCCGCGGGGTCGCCATCACGTCCTCCATCCACCCCGACGAGAACACCCACATCGAGCCGGTCCGCTACGGCAGGGGCTCCAACGCGATGGGCGGCCTGTCGATCCTTCAGGTTCCGTACGTCGAGGGCTCGTCCAGGGTCGCGGCCTGGCTGCGCAACGTGGCGCGTCATCCGCTGCTCTTCCTGCGCTCGCTGTCGAACCGCCGCTGGTCGGAGCGCACGATCATCGGTCTGGTGATGCAGTCCCTGGACAACTCCCTGACGACGTATCTGAAACCGGACGGCATCGGCAAGGGCCTGCTCACCGCCCGCCAGGGCCATGGCTCGCCCAATCCCCAGCAGATCAGGGCCGCGACGGAGGCCGCCACCGCGCTCGCCGCCGAGATCAACGGCTTCGCCGGTTCCAATGTGGGCGAGCTGATGGGCATGCCGCTCACCGCCCACTTCCTCGGCGGCTGTCCGATCGGCGCCTCCCGCGAGACGGGCGTCATCGACCCGTACCACCGCCTCTACGGCCACCCCGGCATCTCGGTCGTGGACGGCTCGGCGGTCTCGGCGAACCTGGGGGTGAATCCGTCCCTGACCATCACCGCCCAGGCCGAGCGGGCGATGGCGTACTGGCCCAACAAGGGCGAGGCCGACCCGCGTCCGCCGCAGGGAGCGGCATACCGGCGTCTGACGCCGGTGAAACCCCGTCACCCGGTGGTCCCGGAGGACGCCTTCGCCGCGCTGAGGCTGCCGTTCCTGGAGGTGCCGGCGGTGCCGCCGAAGAAGTGACCGGCGGGGACGCGGAGAAGCAGGGATAAAGAGGGCCAGGGAAAGAGAAGAAGAGGCGAGCAAGAAGAGAAGAAGGAGAAGGACCCGCGTCCCCCTCCCGACGCAGGTCCTTCTCCTTGTGCTGGGGAGGGCTCCACGGTGTGTCACGCGGAGCCCTGTGAGCCACGTGGCGCGTTACGCGACCGCGCCCGCCTTGCGACGGCGCACGACCACGATCGCCCCCGCACCGGCGGCGACGGCGGCACCGCCGATGAGGCCGATCATCGGCAGGGCGGAGCTGGAACCGGTCTCGGCCAGCTTGCCCTCGAGCTTCGGGGTGGTGCCGTCCGGCTTGGTGTCGGCGATCGGAGCCTTGCCGCCCACCTGCGGCTTGGTGCCGTCGGTGTTCGTACCGGCCCCGACGATCAGGAACTTGTACGACACGCCGCCGACGCCGACGCACTCGCCGTCGCCGTCGCCGTAGATGGTGGCGCCGAGCGTGAAGCCGGCACCGACCGGGGCGTTGGCCTTGACGTTGACGCGCAGCGGGATGTCGACCTCGTAGTCGGGCTCGAGCACGTCGGTGTAACCGACGTAGCCGACCGCGTAGCCGTCCGAGTCGAGGTCCTCCCAGACCTTGTCCTCGGGGTTCCAGGCCTGGAGCTGGACCTGCTTGGACTTGAACAGGTCCTCGCCCTCCTTGTCGGACGAGGCGCCGGCGAAGTAGTCGAGGTCAGTGAGGGTGGAGTCGGAGTTGTTGGCCACGTTCAGCGTGAACTTGTGCCAACCGCTGCCCGCGGCGATCTTGCCCGGCAGGCCCTTGATGCTGACGTCGACCTTGGTGTCCTCGCAGAGCGGCGGCTCCTCCTCGTCGGGGGACTCGGTCTCCTCGGGAGCGGAGGAGGTCGGTTCCGGCTCGGGGGACTCGGTCTCCTCGGGAGCGGAGGAGGTCGGCCCCGGCTCGGGGGACTCGGTCTCCTTGGGCCCTTCCTCGGGGGACTTGGTTTCCTCAGTGCCGTCCTCGGGGGACTTGGTCTCCTCGGTCTCCTTGGGCCCTTCCTCGGGGGACTTGGTCTCCTCAGTGCCCTCCTCGGGAGACTCGGTCTCCTCGGACCCCTTCTCGGGGGACGTGGTCTCGGTGCTGACGCTGGACGAGGGAGCCGTCTCTTCGGCGAACGCGGCCGGGGCCGACAGCAGCGCCAAGGGGGCGATCACGGCCGTAGCGGCGGCGGCTGCCATGGCACGGCGAAGCTTCATGCAGACCTCGTTAAGTCAGGGCGTGCCGCAGTGACGCAGCACGAACGTCGGAGAGACCTCCGCGTGTGGGGCCGCGGTGTGTGGTCCGTTTCTGACTGGTGTGACCTGGGAGCCCAGGGGAAGGTTGCACTGTCCCTGACAGAATTTTTATGTGGCTTGGGTCACATCCGGGTGGGCTCGTGCAGGGGGGCGACGGGACGGCGTGCGGAGGGGGCGGAACGTGCGCCCCAAGTCGCGAGGTCTTTGCTTTCGTCGGTCTTCCGCCATCACCAGCGCCGCGGCGATGCCGGGATCCTCCGAGTCGTTCAAGGGACTTGAAAATCTGTCAGATGAGTCAAGGACCTGATGGTCTGTCAGGTGAGGTCAAGGGACTTGAGAGATCGTCAGGTGAGTCAGGGGACTCGGACAGCGGTACGCCGGTCGGCTCCGGGCGTCCCCGGAGCCGACCGTCATCGGGTGACCGGGCTGCTGTCCCCTGCCGTCCGGTCACGCCCTGGAGCGAGGTCCCACGGCGTACGGCACGCTCCGCACGCCTCATCGCTCCAGAGAGCCACGCGTGGTTCCTCCGATGCCCGTCTCTGGCTGACACGGGCACACCGGGAACAACGAGACGGCGCAGGCGGCGGTCACGTGCCGTACGGGTGAGGTGCGGGCGGGGGCGGGAGCGGGTGGTGCCGGGTGGACGCCGGGGATCCCCCGACCGGGTTCAGACCCTGCCGCGGCACAGCTCCAGCAGGGTCATCGCCAGGGTCGTGCCCGGCTTGCCCAGGGCCTCCCGGTAACGGCTGAGGATCTCCATCTCGCGGGAGAGGTTCACACGCCGGCCGCCGGAGGCGATCCGGGCCTCCTGGATGACGGTGGAGACGGCCATGCGCTCCTGGATCAGACCGATGATCCGGTCGTCCAGTGCGTCGATGCGCTCCCGGGCATCGGCGATCACGGCCGCGGCCTCGTCGGTCCGGGCTCCGGTCTTCTCGGTTGCGGTGGCGGTCATCTCGGGGCTCCTCACTGGGTCGGGTGGCGGTGCCCCGGATCGGCAAGGACCGGAAACGCCAGGCGCCCCGGACCTTGTCGGCCCGGGGCGCCTGGGAAGTCGCTTGGCGGTGGCTCAAGCAGCACGACCATGGCAGCCGGCGGGCCGGATGCCATAGGTAAAGAAGAAGGTCGAGTGCGTGAGCATGGGCTCAGTATGCCACGGTGTTCTCCCTCCGCTGAGGGGAGTGAAGCCGTTCCGCCGTTTGTCTCACCATCCGGTCTCGCCGTCCGGTCCGCTCTCCGCTCTCTGCCCTGCTGTCTGCCCTGTTGTCCGGTCTGTTGTCCGGTCTGTTGTCCGGTCTGTTGTCCGTTCTGCCGCGCGGACGGCGGGCGGCAGGGCGGGGAGCCGGGGCGGGCCGTCGGGGACGGAATCCGGCGCTCACAGCCGCCTCGGTAGAATCGACGGGCACAAGCCACCCGCCCGACCGCCGGAAGGCACCCCGTGTCATCAGCGACCTCCGCTGCCGCCACCCCCGACACCGTCCTGGTCGTCGACTTCGGCGCGCAGTACGCCCAGCTCATCGCCCGTCGCGTCCGTGAGGCCCGGGTCTACAGCGAGATCGTGCCGAGCACCATGCCGGTGCGGGAGATCCTCGCCAAGAACCCGGCGGCGATCATCCTCTCCGGCGGCCCCTCCTCGGTGTACGAAGACGGCGCGCCCCGCCTCGACCGCGAGATCTTCGAGGCCGGCATCCCCGTCCTCGGCATCTGCTACGGCTTCCAGCTGATGGCGCAGACGCTCGGCGGCACCGTGGAGAACACCGGCGCCCGCGAGTACGGCCGCACCGCGCTGACCGTCTCCAAGACCTCGTCCACCCTCTTCGAGGGCACCCCGGCCGAGCAGTCCGTGTGGATGTCGCACGGCGACGCCTGCTCCGCCGCCCCCGAGGGCTTCACCGTCACGGCCTCCACGGACGTCGTCCCGGTCGCCGCGTTCGAGAACGACGGGAAGAAGCTGTACGGCGTGCAGTACCACCCCGAGGTCCTGCACTCCACGTACGGCCAGCAGGTGCTGGAGCACTTCCTGTACCGCGGTGCGGGGCTCGAGCCGACCTGGACCATGGGCAACGTCATCGAGGAGCAGGTCGCCGCCATCCGCGAGCTGGTCGGCGACAAGCGCGCGATCTGCGGCCTGTCCGGCGGCGTGGACTCCGCGGTCGCCGCCGCCCTCGTCCAGAAGGCCATCGGCTCCCAGCTGACCTGCGTGTACGTCGACCACGGCCTGATGCGCAAGGGCGAGACCGAGCAGGTCGAGAAGGACTTCGTGGCCGCGACCGGCGTCCAGCTGAAGGTCGTGAACGCCGAGGAGCGCTTCCTCACCGCGCTCAAGGGGGTCACCGACCCCGAGGAGAAGCGGAAGATCATCGGCCGTGAGTTCATCCGGGTCTTCGAGCAGGCTCAGGCGGAGATCGTCGCGGACGAGGGCCCGGCGGTGGAGTTCCTGGTCCAGGGCACGCTCTACCCGGACGTGGTCGAGTCCGGCGGCGGCACCGGCACCGCGAACATCAAGTCGCACCACAATGTGGGCGGCCTGCCCGAGGACCTCGAGTTCAAGCTGATCGAGCCGCTGCGCCAGCTGTTCAAGGACGAGGTCCGCATGATCGGCCAGGAGCTGGGGCTGCCGGAGGAGATCGTCCACCGGCAGCCGTTCCCGGGGCCCGGTCTCGGCATCCGGATCGTCGGCGAGGTCACCAAGGAGCGCCTGGACCTGCTGCGCGAGGCCGACGCCATCGCCCGTGAGGAGCTGACGGCGGCCGGCCTGGACCGGGACATCTGGCAGTGCCCGGTGGTGCTGCTCGCGGACGTACGGTCCGTCGGGGTCCAGGGCGACGGCCGCACCTACGGTCACCCGATCGTGCTGCGCCCGGTCTCCTCCGAGGACGCGATGACCGCCGACTGGTCGCGTCTGCCGTACGACGTGCTCGCGAGGATCTCCACCCGGATCACCAACGAGGTCCGGGAGGTCAACCGGGTCGTGCTCGACGTGACCTCCAAGCCCCCGGGGACGATCGAGTGGGAGTGAGCCCGCGGCGGCTCGGGTCCCGTCCGGCTCAGGTCCGTCTGAGCGTGCGCACCGGCTCTCCGGGCTTCCAGACCTGGACGACCAGATAGGTGTCGTCCTCCACACAGGTCCGTACGACCTCCGTCAACTCGGTGCGGAAGAGGTGGAACGGCTCCGGCGGTTCCGCCTCTTCCCTTTCCGCCTCCCCTTCCGTGTAAGCCCTCTTCACCTGCGGGTCCTCCACCTCGACCGCCCGTCCGGAGATCCGTACGTCACCGCCGCCCATCGTGGTGCCCGGCCCGGGATTCGCCTGGAGCGCGAATCTCGGATCCCGGCGCAGGTCGAGTGCCTTGAGCGAGTTCGGCATCATGCCGAGCCACAGCTCGCCGTGGAGGAAACGCACCTCCAGACCGGTGGTGCGGGGGGAGCCGTCCTTGCGCAGGGTGGCGAGGACATGGTGGGTGAACGCGCCGAAGCGCTGTTCGACGGTCGTGGCCAGTTCGGGTTCCGCTGCGGCGAAGGCCGCCCAGTTGGTGCTCATGCCGTGAGTCTCATGTCAATACCCGACATCTTCTGTCATGTTCTGTCGAGATGCCGAAGCCGTTGAACCGGCCGCCCGATCCGCTTCTCCGATCCGGCCGTCCGGCTCGGCGGCCGATTCCTGTGCCGGGGCGGCGACCGCGCCGGATCCCGGACCGCTGAGCTGGGGTCATACAGGGACGAAGGCGGGCTGTACGGACATACGCGCGGCCGGGTCAACACAGCGATTCCGGCATCACCCGCGCTGACCGGGCTGATCGGGCCTGGCGGTCGAGGGCGGGGCGGTATAGGGCACAATTCGCTGACGGCGTAAGGGTGTTGTCCGCGGACTGGCTGCGGGCTGACGGAGTAAGGCGGGCGTCGGACGTGGCGGTGCAGGAGCTGGGAGACGGTGTGGCGGCGGCTGCCCACGGGGGCGGCTGCACATGTGGGGACTGCCCGCACGGGGTGCGTGCGGGGCACCGGCAGGCCGTCGCTGCATTCCTCCTCAAACGGGACGAGTTCGCCGCCGGCCAGGGACTGCCGGCGGCCGTGGCCCACTCGGCGCCGGCCTCCCGGCAGTGGATCTCGGAGGAGCTGACCCAGGCGGCGGAACTGGTCGCCGAACGCGCCCGGGCCGAGGGCCAGGCCTGGCTGGCCCGGCTGTGGCGCTGGACGACGTACACGGTGTGGGCGGCGGTCGTGCTGCTGCTCCTGGTGCAGGCGCTGACAGCGGTCGGCGCGGGCTGGAGCGCCGCACGGACGGCGGGGCTGCTCGCGGCCGTCGTGGTGGGCGGTGCGCTGACCGCCGCCTCCTGGTTCCACCGGGCGCGCGGCGGGGCGCTGGCCCCGGTCATCGGCGAGGACAACCGGCTGTCCACCTCGCGGGCGGTCGCCGCCGCATGGGTGCTGTTCGTGGCGTACGCGGTGCTGGTCCTGGTGGGCCGGCTGGCGGCCGCCTCGGACCCCGCGGAGCGCGATGCGCTGATCTCCGGGCTGGAGCTGGCCCGGGGCGCCGGTGTGGTCACCGTGCTCGCCGTGGTGTGCGGGATCGCGGTCCTGGTGCGGCGGGTCGTCGGGCTGAGGGTGCAGGAGCAGCGGCTGCAGAAGGTGCGGGCGGACCGGCCGCGCGCGGCCGACCTGCTGACCGACGACGCGGGACGGGGGACGTTCGCGGACATCCAGTACGTCGTGATCAACGCCGTGGCCCTGGTCTTCGCGGCGGTCCGGCTGGCCCGGCGTCCCGATCAGCTGCCCGACCTGCCGTGGGGACTCGCGGTGGTGGTGCTGGTGTCGGCGGCGACCTACCTGGCGGGCAAGTACGCCGAGGGCGGACGGCCGGTCGTCCTGTCGGTGGTCCGGGCCCGGGAGGCCGGTGACCTGGACGCGCCGATCCGCACCGGCGACGACATCGAGATCCGCGGTGCGGGCTTCGTCCCGCCGGGCGCGCAGCGGGCCGACCGGCTGGCCCGGATGGTGGTGCGCATCGGCGCGGTCAACGTCCATGTGCCCCTGGTCCCGGTCACGGGCGGCTTCAGCAATCCCACGGACACGGCACTGACCGTGCCCGTCCCGGCGGACGTGGAACCGGGCCGGGTCGAGGTGCAGGTGGTGACGGCGGCGGGCGTGGAGACGAACCGGTACACGATCGACGTCGTGGAATGACGCCCCCTCCGCCGCCTGCGGGATCGGGCACCTTGCGACAGACGGCCCGAAGTCACGCGGAAGCCGGAAAAATGGCTCCGTGGGGTTGAGTCCGCTCTGTCGTGCGTACGTATGGTCTTGCGAAGGGCACACCATGTGAACGGCGCGGTGGTGAGAGGCGGCTGGTAGCGATGACCCAGAGTGTTCACACGGACACAAGCGGCTTGTACGTCGGCCGGAACGAGACCTGGCGCGAGACCGCCGCCCGCTACGCCCTGCTCCCCCTGCGGGTCTTCCTGGGCGTCACCTTCATCTACGCCGGCCTCGACAAGCTCACCGACAGCGCCTTTCTGAAGAGCGCCGGTCCTGGATCGATCGGCGAGACCATGCGCGCGGTCCGCGACTCCTCCGCCGTCCCCGCCCTGGTCGACCTGGCCCTGAAGAACCCGGTCGGCTTCGGCTACGGCATGACCTTCGCCGAACTGGCCGTCGGCCTCGGCGTCCTCGCCGGCTTCCTGGGCCGTCTGGCCGCACTCGGCGGCGCGCTGATCTCCCTCAGCCTGTGGCTCACGGTCAGCTGGGCCACCACCCCCTACTACTACGGCAACGACCTCGCCTATCTGATGGCCTGGCTGCCCCTCGTCCTCGCCGGGGCCCCGGTGCTCTCCCTCGACGCGGTGCTGCGAGCACGGCGACGGGCGAAGGAGTAGCCGGACGGGAGCGCCCGACGGACGGGGAGGCGCGACGGGGTGGACGGGCCGGGGGTGCGCCGGTGACCGGGTGGGCGGCGGAGCACCGGGAGCCCGGTGGACGGGGCCAGGGTGGCTCAGCCGGTTCCCTTCCGCTCAGCCGGTCCCCTCCGCCGTTCTGGTTCCCTCCGCGGCCGTGCGGCGGTCCCGGCGCCTGCGTAGGGCCCTGGCCATGACCCCTGACGCACCGGCCAGGCACAGGCCGGCCAGGACCAGGGGGAACACCACGAACCACGGGGTCCTCCAGGCACCGTACGCGTCTCCGGCGTAGAGCACGCCCGCGCCGGTGAAGAAGAGGCCGGCCACCAGCCTCCCGGGCTGGAACTCATGACGCAGCACGGCTCACCTCCGCCTGTCCCAGACCGACATGGAGCGCGAGCTCCAGTGTCCCGGCGCCGTCCTTGTCCCCGTCCTTGCCGCCGTCCGTGGAGGGCAGCGTCACCTTCTGGTGCCGGCCCGGAGCCAGGTCCACGTCCTGCGGGTGCTCTCCCGGCAGCCGGATGTCGCCGACCCCCACGTTGATGGTCGCCCGCACGGTCACGTCCGGAGGCACGATCACCCGCAGCCGGCCGACCCCCAGATGGACCCTCGTGGTCACCGTCTCCTCCTTGCCGGGGCGTATCCGGGTCAGGTCGAGGGTGCCCTCCCCGGTGCCGAGGGTGTACATCTTCTGGACCTCCGCCGTCGCGGCGGGCTGCCACGTCCGGTGGCCCCAGCGCGTGGTGATGTCCTCCGGAAGCGCCGCGGAGCCGGCGAGCAGCGCCGCGGTGATCAGTGCCAGCAGCACCGAACCGGCGCCCGTCCGCCCCAGGAAGGCGCTCACCGCCAGGCCCAGGCCGAGCACGGCGAGCGCACAGGCCAGCCCGGCCTGCAGACTGGTGCCCAGCGCGTGGTCGTGCCAGGTCAGGCCGGTGCCGAGACCGCAGGCGAGCAGCGCCAGCAGGAAGACCCAGCCGCCGATCCAGCGCGGGCCGCGGGGGCGGGGCGGCTGGGTGTACGCCGGGCGTGGGTCCGGGCCCTCGCGCAGACCCAGGCTGATGTCGGCGGCCGCGGCGATGTCCCGGTCCTGCGCGTCCCGGGGACCCCACAGATAGCCCGTGCCGCCGACGTGGGTGCCGTCCTTGACGATCGGGCCGCGCCACCAGGAGGGGTAGGCGGCGGGCACCGGCGGCGCCTGCGCCTCCGGCGGGGCGTCGGCGACGGCCTGGGCAGCCAGCGGGTCGGAGTCGGGGGCACCGCGGTGCTGCGACCAGTAACCGGCCCCCGCCAGAAGCAGGGACAGGACGACGCCGAAGGTCAGCACATTGGGGTTGCCCAGCATCGACAGGAACACACCGCAGCCCACCAGTGCGAACATCACGGCCGCCAGCGTCTGGCCGTCCACCCGGCCGGTGAGGAGCCTGCGCACCTCGTTCTCGTCCTCGTCCTCGTACGGCACGAAGAGCCAGGCGAAGCCGTAGAAGATGAGGCCGATCCCGCCGGTGGCGGCGAGCACGGACAGGGTGATCCGGAAGATCACCGGGTCCATGTCGCACTGCCGGCCCAGTCCGGCGCACACCCCCGCGATCATCCGGTGCCGCCGCTCCCGCCGGAATTTCAGGACGCCCTCGGGGCCCGAGCCGGTCCGGGCCTCCTGGTCCGTCCCGGTCCGGGCGTCCGGGGCCGGCCGCGGCTCGGTGGGTGCGCCCGGCTGCTTCGCCGCCCCCGTGGTGCCCGTCACGTCTTCCTCCCCGGTCGGGCGGGCCTCGCCGGCCGTGCCCGGTCGTTCGTCCGGCTGCTGCGCGCTCGCCCGCTCGTGCGTACGCGGCTCCTCACCCGCACTCGCGCCGGGCACGGCACCGCCCGGCCCGGTGCCCGGTGCCGGGCGGGAGCAGGGGAGGGCGCCGGGGTCCGGGTCCGGCGCGGCATGCTGGTGATCCGTCATGCGTCCATGGTGACGGGCGTGTCGTCGCCGCGGCAGCCGGGACGACCCTGGCCGAACCCTGATTCGCCCCTGAGCCGCGGCCGGGGAAGCGTTCGACCGGCCCGCCGGGCCGCGACCGCGGGGCGCCCCGGCAAAGGGCCTCGTCGAAGGATCGAAGATCGGAAGATCAGGGGCGTCTCGGGGGCGGACCCTGATGCCCCGGCCCCGCCGGCCGTGTGACCATCGGTGACATGCCGGAAGCCGCAGCAATGCCCCTCGAGGACCCGAGGCCGCCGCGCAAGCTCTACCGCAGCAGCGACGGACGCTGGCTGGGCGGAGTGGCGCGGGGGCTCGCCGGGCACCTCGGGCTGCCCGTGGCCTGGGTGCGGCTCGTCTTCGTCGGCCTGTTCATGGCCGACGGACTCGGCGCCCTGCTCTATGCGGCCTTCTGGTTCTTCGTGCCCCTGGGCGTGGGCGGCGTCGGCGACCAGAAGCCGCCGTCCCTCGTCACCACCGAGATCTCGCCGGACGGCCGCCGCAGAATCGTGGCCCGCAAGCCGGACAGGGGCCAGATCATCGCCCTGCTCCTCATGGTCGTCCTCGCGATGGCCTTCGTCGGCAGCGTCGAGCCGGGCGACGGCGCCAAGGCGTACCTCCTGCCGGCCGTCCTCGTCGCCGCGGGTGTCGCCCTGGTCTGGCGCCAGGCGGACAACGCCCGCCGGGCCCGCTGGATGGAGGTGACCCGCCGTCGCCGCACGCTCACGCTGCTGCGCGCCGGTGCGGGGGTCCTGCTGGTCACGGCCGGTGTCTCCGCCATCTTCGTGCTGCAGGGGTCCACCGCCCACCTCGGCTCGGTCCTCCAGGCGGCTCTCGCGGTCCTCGTCGGCATCACCCTGCTCGCCGGGCCGTATCTCGTGCGCATGGCCCAGGACCTCTCGGAGGAGCGGCTGATGCGCATCCGCGCCCAGGAGCGCGCCGAGGTCGCCGCCCATGTCCACGACTCGGTGCTGCACACCCTCACCCTGATCCAGCGCAACGCGGACAACCCGGCCGAGGTCCGCCGCCTCGCCCGGGCCCAGGAGCGGGACCTGCGCGCCTGGCTCTACAAGCCGGAGGGCAACGGCAAGGACGAGGACGACGAGCCGGCCACCCTCGCCGAGGCGGTCAAGCGCAACGCCGCCGAGGTCGAGGACAAGCACGGCGTCCCCATCGAAGTGGTCGTGGTCGGCGACTGTCCGCTCGACGAACGGATCGGTGCCCAGATGCAGGCCGCGAGGGAAGCCATGGTGAACGCCGCCAAGTACGGTGGCGAGGGCGGAGCCGTCCAGGTCTACGCCGAGGTGGAGGGCAGGACGGTCTTCGTGTCCGTCCGGGACCGCGGCCCCGGCTTCGATCTCGACGCGATACCCGCGGACCGGATGGGCGTCAGAGAATCGATCATCGGCCGTATGGAGCGCAACGGGGGAACGGCCCGGCTGCGGAACGTGCCGGGCGGCGGCACGGAGGTCGAGCTGGAGATGGAGAGGGCGGAGAACACCTGATGAGCGACCCGACCGAGACGAACGGCACGGCCGGAGCGGAGACGACGGGGGCGGGCGGCCGGCATGTGCGCGTGGTCCTCGTCGACGACCACCGCATGTTCCGCACCGGGGTGCAGGCCGAGATCGGCCAGACCGAGCAGACCGGGGTGGAGGTCGTCGGGGAGGCCGCGGACGTCGACCAGGCGGTCGCGGTCATCACCGCGACCCGTCCCGAGGTGGTCCTGCTCGACGTCCACCTGCCCGGCGGCGGAGGAGTGGAGGTGCTGCGGCGCTGCGCGGCGCTGATGGCCGACACCGAGCGGCCCGTCCGTTTCCTCGCGCTGTCCGTGTCGGACGCGGCGGAGGACGTGATCGGCGTCATCCGCGGCGGAGCGCGCGGCTATGTGACCAAGACGATCACGGGCGCGGACCTCATCGACTCGATCTTCCGGGTCCAGGAGGGCGACGCCGTCTTCTCCCCGCGGCTGGCCGGCTTCGTCCTCGACGCCTTCGCCTCGACCGACGCCCCGCCGGTCGACGAGGACCTCGACCGCCTCACCCAGCGGGAGCGCGAGGTCCTGCGTCTCATCGCCCGCGGCTACGCCTACAAGGAGATCGCCAAGCAGCTCTTCATCTCCGTGAAGACGGTGGAGTCCCATGTCTCGGCGGTCCTGAGGAAGCTCCAGCTGTCCAACCGCCACGAGCTGACCCGCTGGGCGACGGCACGCCGGCTGGTGTGAGCGGGGCGCCTTACACCGCCTGCCGCTCACGCCGCCCGCTGCTCACACCACCCGCGTCGCCCCCGCGAACGGCATCTGGTCGATGGGGGCCAGGCGGACCGGGGCCGAGGGGTTCGGGGCGTGGATCATCCGGCCGTTGCCCACATAGAGGCCGACGTGGCTGATGCCGGAGTAGAAGAACACCAGGTCCCCGGGGCGCAGTTCGGAGCGTGAGACGCGGCGGCCCGCGTTGATCTGGGCGTAGGTGGTGCGGGGGAGCGAGATGCCGGCGGCGCGGTAGGCCGCCTGGGTCAGCCCCGAGCAGTCGAAGGCATGGGGCCCGGACGCGCCCCACACATAGGGACTGCCGAGCTTGCTGTAGGCGTAGGCGACGGCCGCCGCCGCCCGGGAGTTGGGGGCATCGGCGGCGGGGGCGGCGTGCTGCCGTCCGGTGTTCCCCTCCCCGCCGGCCGCCGCGCGCTGCCCCGGGGGCAGCTGGGACAGCAGCCGCCGGGCCTCGTTCAGTTTGGCGGTGATCGTCTTCTTCTGCCGGCGCAGCTCCGCCTGCTGCGACCTGAAGGAGGTCAGCTCCACCCGCGCGTCCCCGCGCAACTGGCGGATCTCCCTCAGCTGTCTGCGGACGTCGGCCACGGCGGCCGCCTGCCGGGCGCGCTCCTGCTCGGCGAACGCGGCTGTGTCCAGGTACTGCTGCGGGGCGTCGGACAGCATCAGCCGTGCCACGGGGGCGATCCCGCCGTCCCGGTACTGCGCCGCGGCGATCGACCCCAGCGCATCGCGTGCGGAGTTGAGCTTCTCCTGCCTGCGGGCGGCCTCGTCGCCCAGGGCCCTCAGCCGCTTCTCGGCCGCGTCCGCCTTCTCCCGGGCGGCGTTGTACTTCTCGGTGGCGGCCTCCGCCTCCTGGTACAGCCTGTCCACCCGGGCCTTGACCTGCTCCGGTGTGAGCCGCGGCGCGGCCTGCCCGGTGCCGTCGAGGCCGGCCGCCGTCGCGGCGCCCGCGAGGGCGATCGTGGCGGCCGTCCGGACCGTGCTGCCGCCGAGGGAACGCCGACCGGGCCTGCGGTGAGCTGCCACGTGGAGCGTCACGTCCCTTCGTCCGGCCCCCGCGGGGGCGGTTGCGCGTGTGGCGGCGGCCCGGACAGGGGAGCGGACCGCCGCCGGCCTTCTCTGCGGTGGTGTTCCGGCTGCCGCCCCCTGGTCCGGGCGGCGATGGGGAGCCGATCACCTGGGGAGGACGCTAGAGCGCTCCGTGACGGAATGGTGACTCCATGTACGGAAGTGGCGCGGGCGAGGCGTCGGATGACCGTGTGCGACCGGGATCCGGTCACAAGCGCGCCGTCTTTGGACGGTGCGATGACCGATGTGTGACTTCCGGGGACAGGCGGGCCGTACGAGGTGCTGGGACGGGGCGGTGTCCGGGGCGTATGAGCCGCTGATTAGGCTCCGGCTCATGGACGTACTCATCCATCTCTTCGTCGGGCTGCACATCGTCGGCATTGCCGCGCTGCTCGGCGGTTTCCTCACCCAGATGAAGGCGATGGGCCAGGGCACGGCCCGGTTCGTGCCCGCCATGCTGCACGGCGCGCTGACCATGCTGGTCACCGGTGTCGCCCTGGTCGGGCTCAACGAGGTCCAGGACCACTATGTGAACAACATCAAGATCGGCGTGAAGCTGGCGCTGCTGGTCGTGATTCTCGCCCTGGTCTACGTCAAGCGGGACGAGGAGAGGGTGGACAAGGGCCTGTTCGGCCTGGTGGGCCTGCTGACCACGGCGAACATCTTCATCGCCGTGCTGTGGATGTGAGGCCCGGCGCGGTGCTGTGAGCCCCGCGGGCCGCGTGGCGTCCACGGCGGCCCGCCACAGCCGATCGCGGCGGTCCCGGCCGCCGGTGGACGCCACTGGCGGGGCACGCGCGCGGGTGCACGCGAAGGGGCCGTCTTTTCCCCAGGACTCCCAGGACTTTCAGGGCTCTCAGGCGGGGCGCACCACGTGGTGGACGGACGACTCGCCGTCGTGGGGGATCGGCTCCTGGCAGACGTAGGAGCCGGGCCTCGGGGCGTGGATCACCATGCCGTCGCCGGCGTAGACGCCGACGTGGTCGACGTCGCCGGAGGGGGAGGCGAAGAAGACGAGGTCGCCCGGCCGGGCCGCGGTGAGCGGAACCGTGGTTCCCGCGTGGGCCTGGTCGAGGGTGGAGCGGGGCAGGGTGACGCCGGCGGCCTTCCACGCGGCCTGGGTGAGACCGGAGCAGTCGTACGACTCGGGGCCCGACGCCCCCCAGACGTACGGTTTGCCGATCTGCGCGCGGGCGAAGGCGAGCGCCTTCTCGGCCTTGGACGCGCCCACGGAGTCCGATGCGGGAGCGGAGGACGCCGGGCCGGCCGGCGCGGTCCCGGAAGGTACGGATCCGGACGGCATGGCCCCGGCGGGCACAGGTCCGGGTGGCACGGTCCCGGTAGGCGCGGGTCCGGAAGGTGTGGATCCGGCTGGTACGGCCTCGGAAGGCGCCGGGCCGGAAGAGGCCGGGCCGGAAGGGGCCGAGGGCTCGGACGCGGCCTTCAGCGCGGCTGCCGCCGACAGCAGTACGCGCGCGTGGGCCAGCTTCTTCTGCGTGGCGGTCTTGGCCGCCGCGATGTCGTACTCCGGCTCCGCCGGGGGCTCGGGCTCGGGAGCCCGGAGCGCCTCCGGCGGCTGCGACGGCACGACCGGCCGCGCGGCCGGCCGAGCGGCCGGGGCGTCGGACAGACTCTTGCGGCGCGCGTTCAGCCGGCTCAGCACCTGAGCCTGGTCGAAATAGCCCTGCGGCGCCTCCGCGAGCAGCAGGGCGGCGGTCTCGGCGGCGGTGTCGTGGGTGCGGTGAGGGGCGGCCGCGAACGCACCCAGCTTCTGGCGCGCCTTGGTGAACACGTCGGTGCGCCTGGCGACGTCGTCGAGCAGCGCCGCGACCCGCCCGCGCTGCCGTGCCCCTTTCTCCTGTTTCTCCCGGGAGGCCTGCTGCCGGCTCGCCGGACCGGTGCGGCGGTACAGGTAGTCGAGCTTCTTCTCGATCTCCTCGGGGCTCGGCCTGCCGCCGTTGCCCGCGAGGACGGCTCCCGGGGACCGGAAGGCCGGAGCCGCCGCGGCCAGGGCGTCAGCGGCCGGTGCGGGGGTGCGCGTGCCCGTTGCGCGTGTGGCCGCAGGATGCGCCTTGCGGTGCGACGCCAAGGGGGCACTCCTTCCATCGTCCGCCTGCCGGACCGGCGCGCGGCCTCGGCCGGACCGCGTCGTCCGGTGAGGTTCGCCGGTGGGGGGTCGTGCGATGGGAGGCACGGTAACCAACGTATGTGTCGTGTGTGAAGTTCAGTGCGCAGTATGCCCGATACCGTTCCGATATGTTTTTGTGACCTCGTCGGCGGTGCGGTCCGGGAGAGGGCGCGGTCCGCGGGAGCCGGCCGTCCGCACGGGACAGCCGCGGGCGTCGGCGGGGGACCCTAGACTCGTACAGCGATGAGCAGCCTCTTTGACGACAGCTTCCTGGCCGGCCTTCAGGCCCCGCACGGCCCCGAGGACGAGCCTTTGCCGCCCCCCGAGGACGATCAGGCCCCGGAGCCGATTCCGGACGATCTGTTCGGCGGGAAGTTCGATGTGCCCCCGGACCCGGACGCCTGTGAGCGGGACGCCTACTACCGCGACGGCGCCCACCGCCCGGTGGTGGACCCGGCCGCACTCCTCGAGGGGCTGAACGACAACCAGCGCGCCGCCGTCGTGCACTCCGGCTCTCCGCTGCTCATCGTGGCCGGTGCCGGCTCCGGCAAGACGCGTGTGCTCACGCACCGCATCGCCCACGTGCTGGCCGAGCGGGGCGTCCACCCCGGCCAGATCCTGGCGATCACCTTCACCAACAAGGCCGCCGGCGAGATGAAGGAGCGCGTCGAGCAGCTCGTCGGCCCGCGCGCGAACGCGATGTGGGTGATGACCTTCCACAGCGCGTGCGTGCGCATCCTGCGCCGGGAGGCGAAGAAGCTCGGCCTCACGTCCTCCTTCTCGATCTACGACGCCGCCGACTCCAAGCGTCTGATGGCCCTGGTCTGCCGCGACCTGGAGCTCGACCCCAAGCACTTTCCGCCCAAGTCCTTCAGCGCCAAGGTCAGCAATCTGAAGAACGAGCTGATCGACGAGGAGGACTTCGCCGCCCGGGCCGCCGACGGCTTCGAGAAGACCCTCGCCCAGGCCTACGCCCTCTACCAGTCGCGGCTGCGCGAGGCCAACGCCCTCGACTTCGACGACCTGATCATGACGACGGTCAATCTGCTCCGCGCGTTCCCGGACGTCGCCGAGCACTACCGCCGTCGCTTCCGGCACATCCTCGTCGACGAGTACCAGGACACCAACCACGCGCAGTACGCCCTCGTACGGGAACTCGTCGGCACCGGCGAGAACGGCCTGCCGCCCGCCGAGCTGTGCGTGGTCGGTGACGCCGACCAGTCGATCTACGCCTTCCGCGGCGCCACCATCCGCAACATCCTCCAGTTCGAGGAGGACTACCCGGACGCGACGACGATCCTGCTGGAGCAGAACTACCGCTCCACACAGACGATCCTGTCCGCCGCCAACGCGGTCATCGAGAACAACCGGTCCCGCCGCCCGAAGAACCTGTGGACCAACGCCGGCGCGGGCGCCCGTATCACCGGCTACGTCGCCGACACCGAGCACGACGAGGCGCAGTTCGTCGCCGACGAGATAGACCGTCTCACCGACGCGGGCGAGGCCAAGCCCGGTGACGTCGCCGTCTTCTACCGCACCAACGCCCAGTCCCGTGTCTTCGAAGAGGTCTTCATCCGTGTCGGCCTGCCCTACAAGGTCGTCGGCGGTGTCCGCTTCTACGAGCGCAAGGAGGTCCGGGACATCCTGGCCTACCTGCGGGTGCTGGCCAACCCCGAGGACTCCGTCCCGCTGCGGCGCATCCTCAACGTGCCCAAGCGGGGCATCGGCGAACGCGCCGAGGCGATGATCGACGCCCTCGCCCAGCGGGAGAAGATCAGCTTCCCGCAGGCGCTGCGCCGCGTCGACGAGGCGTACGGCATGGCCGCGCGCTCCGTGAACGCCGTCAAGCGGTTCAACGCGCTGATGGAGGACCTGCGGACGATCGTCGAGTCCGGCGCAGGGCCGGCCACGGTCCTGGAGGCCGTCCTCGAACGCACCGGCTACCTGGCCGAGTTGCAGGCCTCCAGCGACCCGCAGGACGAGACCCGCATCGAGAACCTCCAGGAACTCGCCGCCGTCGCCCTGGAGTTCGAGCAGGGGCGCGAGGAGGGCGAGTCGGCCTCGCTGGCCGACTTCCTGGAGCAGGTCGCCCTGGTCGCCGACTCCGACCAGATCCCCGACGAGGAGGAGGGCGACGGAGTCATCACGCTGATGACCCTGCACACCGCCAAGGGCCTGGAGTTCCCGGTGGTCTTCCTCACCGGCATGGAGGACGGCATCTTCCCGCACCTGCGTGCCCTCGGCCGGACCGAGGAGCTGGAGGAGGAGCGGCGCCTGGCCTACGTCGGCATCACACGCGCGCGGGAGCGGCTGTATCTGACGCGCTCGGCGATGCGCAGCGCCTGGGGGCAGCCGACGTACAACCCGCCCTCCCGTTTCCTGGAGGAGATCCCGCCGCAGTACGTGGACTGGAAGCGGACGGGCGGCTCGGCGCCCCTGCCCCCCGGTCCCGCGTCCGGGGTGGCGGCCTCGCTGTCGTCGTCCCGGTCCCGCTCCTCGGCCTCCGGTGCCTCGGGGTTCGCCACCCGCCGTGCCGCGGAGAAGCCGGTGGTGTCCCTCGCCGTCGGCGACCGGGTCACGCACGACCAGTTCGGTCTGGGCACGGTGATCGCGGTCAAGGGCACCGGCAGCAACGCCGAGGCGACGATCGACTTCGGCGACGGCAAGCCCAAGCGGCTGCTGCTGCGGTACGCCCCGGTGGAGAAGCTGTAACGGGGGAAAACGGGGGAATCAGGGCCCGCCGTCGCCTTTTCCCGTCGCCTTCCCCTCGTTCGTCCGGAGACCGGGAGGGCGACGGCAGGCCCTGGACCGGGTCGAGGTCGGCGCAGGCCTAGAGCGGGTTGAGGCCGTGGCTGCGCAGCCACGCCAGAGGGTCGATGGGCGATCCCCCGGCGGGCCTGACCTCGAAGTGCAGGTGCGGACCGGTGGAGTTGCCGGAGTTCCCGGAAAAGGCGATCGGCTGTCCGGCCTTGACCGTGGTACCGGAGGGAACCTGGTAACTGGAGAGATGGCAGTACCACGTCTCCGTGCCGTCCATCGCGGTCACGATCATCATGTTGCCATAAGCGCTGTTCCACTGCGTGCGGACCGTGCCGTCGGTGGCGGCCATCACCGTCGTTCCGTACGGGACGGGGAAGTCGATGCCGGTGTGCGCGGACATCCAGTTCACGCCCGCCTGGCCGAAAAAGGCGCTGAGTCCCTTCGGCAGGACGGGAAGGGCGAACTTGGGGCGCAGCCGCTCCCTGCGGGCCGCCTCCTCCGCCGCCTTCCTCAGCTCGGCGGCCTGCTTCGCCTTGAGGTCGATGCGCTCCTGGTACCTGCTGGCCCGGCCGGCGAAGTCGTCCGCTCCGGCGGACACGTTCCGCAGCTGGAGATCGAGTTTCGCGTTGGCCTCCGACGCCTTCACCGTGGGCGTGTCGGCCGCGGTCGCCGAGGTGTCCTTGTCCTCGTCGGCCAGTCCGCCCACGGAAGCGGCGGCGATCCCCGCGACGCCCATCACACAGACCGAGGGCACGGCCACCGTGAGCAGTGCGGAGCGCTTGGCCGGGCTACGGCGCCGGGAGCGGCCGGCGCTGCGGGAGGCCGTCCGCGGGGCCGGGACCGGGCCCGGATCCGCGGCGGTCTCCTCTTCCTCGTCGTCGGGCAGCGGCGGGACCGCGGGCATCTCGCTGGTGGCGGGCTCCTCCTGGGCGGAGGAGGGTTCGCCGTGCTGGTCGTGCTGGTCGTACTGGTCCTGCGGATCGTGCGGATCGGCCCCGCCGAAGTCCTCGGCGGCCGAGGCGGCACCGTCGCTGTTCCACTGCGTGGCGTCGTACGCGCCGGTGTCGAAGACCTGCGTGCCCCAGTCCCACTGCTGGGTGCTGTCGGCGGCCTGCTGGTCCGGCTGCGGCCAGGCGCTCGCGTCCCACTGGCCGCTGGTGTCGACGGGTCCGGACTGCGGGGGGACGACGGCCTGCTGCTGGTAGCCCGTCGTCCAGGTGGTCATGCCGTACGCGCCGGTGTCGTGGACGGCGTGGTGCCCGGCCGTGTACGGGGCGTGGTGCGGCGTTCCGTGGTCGCCCGGGAGCCAGTGGACGGTGTCGTAGGAGCCCGTGGCGGAGGCGTCGTCGGCCGGAAGGGCGCCGAAGAGGGGGTCGGCCGGGAAGCTCCCCGTGTCGTGGGCGCCGGTCTGGAAACCGGTGGCGCCGTAGGCGCCGTAGGCGGTGAAGTCGCCGTACACGGCTTCCTGGGTGTCGTACGGCGCGCAGGGCGTCGAGGCGGTATCGGAAGCCGGAGCCGGGGCGGTCACGCTCCCCGACGGGTGACGATCGTTCACCAACTTCTCTTTCGCCTCGACTACAGGGGCTGGCAGAGCAGTGCGGCGACTGTACCCGGCGGTATGCGGACGCGACAATCTTTGGCAGGTTTCCCGAACACAGGAAACGGGCATTCAGCCGTGTTTCGCCGGTCCCTCGACAGGACCTTGGCTTTTTGTTCGATGTACGTTCGATTTACGTCGTGCCGTCAGGCCACGGTCAGACCGTCGGAGCGCGCGACGGACGGATCGTCGGGCCGGACGGCGTCGAGCGCCTGCCGTATCCCGGTCGCGACGGCGGGATGCACCGGCAGGGCGAGATGCCCGATCCCGCTCACCCGGACGTTTTCCACCTGGAGATCCGGGTGGTCGATGCAGGCCGATTCCAGCGGGTCCATCAGATGGTCGAGATCGCTCCAGAAGCTCACGAACCGGGTGCGGCAGCCCGGTGCCGGACCGGCCAGCTCCTTGATCAGCTCGGAGCCGGGACGCATCTGGCGCACGATCGGGTGGGCGTTGGCCAGCGGTGCCACCCGGGTGCCGGAGTGCGGGGTGCCGAGGGTGACGAGGGTGCGGACCCGCGAGTCGCCACCGAGCCGCTGCACGTAGTAGCGGGCGATCAGTCCGCCGAGGCTGTGCCCGACGACGTCGACCTGACTGCTGCCGGTGCGCTCGCAGATCTCCTCGATGTGCCGGCCGAGCAGTCCGGCCGCGGTGCGGATGTCGCAGGTGAGCGGAGAGTAGTTGAGGGACTCCACCTGGTGCCGGCCGTGCTGGGCGAGGCTGCGGCGCAGCAGGACGAACACCGAGCGGTTGTCGATGAACCCGTGCAGCAGCACGACCGGGGGCTTGGCCTCCGTCGGCAGCTGGGTGGCGCCGGACTGTGCGGGCACCTGGCCGGCCTGGCAGCGGCGCTCCTGGATGATGCCCGAGGGGTACAGCAGGAGGTGTCCCGCGAGGATCGCGAGCTCCAGGGCGGTCGCCTTCAGGAGGGCCAGCGAGAGTCCCGCGAGCCTGAACGGAAGCAGGCGCTGGCAGAACGGAAGGATGGGGCCTGCGACCTTGGTGACCTTCATGGCCGACCTCCTGTCGGCACGCCGGAGGACGGCTCTGTCCCCCATGTGCCCTCATGGGCAGTTTCGGCGGGGGCGGCCGACGGGGCAAACCGCGCGCCGTCGTGCCGTACCCGTCCCGGGTGCCCTTCGTGCCTTCGCCGGCCCGCCGCACCGCCGCGGCGCAGGGCCCGCGGTGCGAGGGTGCGACGGCTGCGTTGCGGCTCCCCGCGTGCTGGTTTCCCCTGCTCACAGCGCCCGGGGGAGTGCCTCACCGTGTGATTTCCCCCTCGCTCCGCTCCGTGAAACTGCCGGGTGCGGGATGCTGGAGATAACGTGCGTTCACTTCCCCGGACGGTGTGGTGCGGGGCGTCCGTCCCTCTTGCGCGGTACGTGTCGGTACGGGTGGATGGACGGATGGATGGAGTCGCTTCATGGAGGCAGTGATGGGTGTGGCAGCCGGTCCGATCCGCGTGGTGGTGGCCAAGCCGGGGCTCGACGGCCACGATCGGGGCGCCAAAGTGATCGCGCGCGCCCTGCGCGACGCCGGTATGGAGGTCATCTACACCGGGCTCCACCAGACCCCGGAGCAGATCGTCGACACGGCGATCCAGGAGGACGCCGACGCGATCGGGCTGTCCATCCTCTCCGGGGCGCACAACACGCTCTTCGCCGCCGTGATCGACCTGCTCCGGGAGCGCGACGCGGAGGACATCGTGGTCTTCGGCGGGGGAATCATCCCGGATGCGGACATCCCCCTGCTGAAGGAGAAGGGCGTCGCGGAGATCTTCACCCCGGGGGCGACCACCCAGTCGATCGTGGACTGGGTGCGGGCGAACGTCCGGCAGCCGGCGGAGGCGTAGGACTCGGCGCCGGCCGGGCACGGCCGGCCCGTCCCGGAGGTCTTCTCCGCCCGCAGGGCCCGGAGGAGCCGGACGGCCTCGTCGTCCGGGCCGGAGGGAAGCCTGGGGGCACAGCCCCCAGGGACGGCCTCGGCAGTCCACGGCCTCGCTCAGCCGGCCCGGGGCGGCCCCAGTTCCTCCTCCATGGCGGAGCGCAGCCGCAGGGTCGTCACCAGCCGCTGGAAGGCCTCCGCCCAGTACCCCCCGGCCCCGGGCGACGCGTTCTCCGTCTCGTCCGGAACCGCCAGCAGACCCTCCAGCCGGTTCGCCTCCGCGGGATCCAGGCATCGCTCGGCCAGCCCCATCACTCCACTGAAACTCCATGGGTAACTCCCTGCGTCCCGCGCGATGTTGAGAGCGTCGACCACCGCCCGTCCGAGGGGGGCCGCCCACGGCACCGCGCACACTCCGAGCAGCTGAAAGGCCTCGGACAGCCCATGTGCCGCGATGAATCCGGCCACCCACTCGGCCCGTTCGGCGGCGTCCAGCGTGCCGAGCAGCCGGGCGCGCTCGGCCAGGGACAGAGCGCCCGGCCCGGCCGCCTCGGGTGCCGAGGGAGCCCCGAGCAGCGCCCGTGCCCACGAGGCGTCCCGCTGCCGTACCGCCGCCCGGCACCAGGCGGCGTGCAGCTCGTCCCGCCAGCCGTCCGCGACCGGCAGCGCCACGATCTCCTGCGCCGTGCGCCCGCCCAGCCGCGTGTGCCACGTCCCGAGCGGTGCCGCCTCGACCAGCTGGCCCAGCCACCACGACCGCTCGCCGCGTCCCGCCGGCGCCTTGGGGACGACACCGTCGCGTTCCATGTCCGCGTCGCACTCGTGCGGCGCCTCGACGACGATCGTCGGCGTCCCGCGCGTGTGGTCCAGGGCCACGCAGGCCCCGGCCCGGGCCGCCATCCGTGCGGCGAACGCCGATCCGGGCAGCGCCGAGAGCAGCTCCGCCGCCGTGGCCCGGACATTGCGGCTGCGGTCGGACAGGGCCTGCTCCAGGAACGGCTCGTCGTCCGGGCCCAGCCCCGTCCGCAGCGAGTCGAGGAACATCAGCCGGTCCTCGGCCCGCTCGGTGGCCCAGGTGGTGGCGAGCAGTGCGCGCGCCTCCGCGGGCCTGCGTGCGCGGATCGCCGCCAGCAGCGCCACCCGCTCCGCGAACAGGCCCTCCTCCCACAGTCTCCGGACGCGGTCCGTGTCCCGCGGGCCCGGCAGTGCGACACCCTGGGCGGCCCGCAGGGCGAACCGCCAGTCGGGGTTGAACCGGGCGAGCCACAGTGCGCGCGGGCCGCCGAAGGTCAGGACGGCCGGACGCAGGTCCGTCCGGCTCCGGGCCGCGTCCAGCAGGGCCGGGAGCGCCTCCGGTGGAGCGGCGTACCCCCGGGCGTTGGCCGCCGCGAGCCACTGGGGGAGCAGTTCCATGAGGCCGGGTGCCGTGCCCCTGCGGCCACCGCCCGCCGCCCCGGGCCGGTCGGCCAGCAGCATGGCGAGTCTGCGGGCCGCCGCGGCGGGCAGCGGCGGACGGGGATCCGCGGGGGCCGGCTCCGGGCGCTCGGCCGCCGGAGCGGGGCGCAGTCCCGCCCGTCGCCGCAGGGTCTGCACGGCCGCCGCGTCCAGCAGCGTCACGGGCGCCGTCCGGCCGGACGCGCCACCCGGGGGCGTACGCCGGTCCGTGCCGAGCAGAGCGGTGGTGACCAGCTCCTCCCAGGTGCCCGTGGTGGGCGCTTCCACCGGAGCGGAGGTCCTGATCATGAGCTTCCTTTCGGTGTGCGGGTGCCTGGAGGGGTGCGAGGGGCCACTGTCCACCGGGTTTCCCACGAGGTGGAGCGAATGCCTGGTGCGGAAGGGGCAGGAGAGATCAGGAGGACCAGGGGCAGGACATCGGGAGGGGGCAGGAGGGAAATCAGGAGGGAAATCAGGAGGGAAATCAGGAGGGAAATCAGGAGGGAAATCAGGAGGAAAATCAGAAGGGAAATCGGGAGGGAAATCGGGAGGAAAGGGGACTGATGAGTCGTCCTCGCGTCCTTCTGCGCCTTGTGGGTCTGCGCCGTGCGGCCTCGGGTGCCTCGGGTGGGGTCTGCGCCGTGTGGCCTTGTGGGTCCGCTTCGGGGTCCGCGTCTTGTGAGTGAGGATTCCCGCTGTGCCGGCGGGACCCCGCCGTTCGCCGGGACGTCACCTCTTTGCCGGACATTTCACGTGCGCCGCCGAAGCGGATGTCGCGGACGGTGCATCAGCGGTCAGCACAGCGTCACCATTTCTCCCTCCCCCTGGGGCCAGGCGGCCAGAGGGGTGAAGCCCCGGTGGCCGCACTCGCCGAAGACGGTGACGGGCGCGCCGCCCGACAGGGCGACCAGCCGCCACAGGCCCGGACGCGCGCGGGCCGCGGGAGCGAGGGGCAGTGCGCAGTCGTTGCCGGCGTCGGCCAGCTGCCAGGACTCGCCGTCCGGGACCGGTACGACCTCCTCGAGCGTCACCGGGACCGACTCCAGCCACGGATCGTCCCGCAGTGCCTCGCCGTAACGGGCGGCCGCACGCGCCGTCGTCACCCCGGGCGGGCGGGTCCGCGCGGGTGCCGGGGGAGCGAACCGCTCGCCCAGGGCCGCACGGAGCTGTCCCGCGCCCGGATACGCGGACACCTCCGCGTCCAGGACCAGCCCCACCGGCAGCGCGAGCTCCGGTGCGCGGCCGGCGGCGCCGTAGGAGAGCAGCAGCACCGTACGGCCGGAGCCGGTGCCGTACAGCCAGATCCTGCGGGTGGTCAGCTTGGCGTCCGCGGTGTCGTACTGGGCGAGGACGAGCCAGTGGTCCCGCACCGCCGGGCCGTCCGCGGAGGCGGGCAGACCGACCCGGGAACGGACCGTCGCCGCCAGAGCCTCGGGCAGCCGCTCACGGCCCAGCCAGCCCTGGTTCAGCAGGTGCAGCAGCGCGCACTCCTCCAGCAGCCGCACCGGCCAGCCCGGCCCCGACGACGGTATGGCCCCCAGCTCCCGCACCCGTGCGGCCAGCCCGGGAGCCTGTGCGTCGACCATGCGGGCCGCCGTCTCCTCCCACAGCTCGTACCCCGCCTGCTCGGCGGCGGCCAGACCGCCGCGCAGCAGGTCGGCCAGGCGCTGCTCCAGCTCCGTCGCCCCCGCGGTGATCCGCTCGGCCCGTCGCTCCGCCCTGCGCCGCGCCGCCTTCGGATCGGCGGAGCGGGAGCCGGACCCGGCCGTCCCGGCCGCCCGTTTCTCCGCCTTCTCCGCCTTCTCCGCCGCCCGCTTCCTTCTGCCCGCCGTCCACCGCGCGGCCCAGTCCGGGGCCTGCCCGGGCGGCACCGCGCCGTCGTCGCCCGCCCACAGCAACAGCAGGCCGAGCGCGTGCTTGCACGGGACCTTGTGGCTCGGACAACTGCACATGTACGCCGGCCCGGACGGGTCCGTGAGGTCGACGGCCGTCCGGTACGGGCTGCTGCCGCTGCCCTTGCACAGCCCCCACATCGTCCCCTCGCCGGACCTCCCCGTCCCGGACCACGGACCGGGTGCTCCGAGCTTGCTTCCCGCCTTGCGTGACGCGTCGTCAGGCGCCAGTGCCAGCACCTGGTCCGCGGTCCAGCGCACCCCCTGCTGAGTCATGCCGCCGACGGTAGATCCCGCCACTGACAAACCGGTCCCGCACGCACATCCGCCCAGGTCGGAACGCATTGTCAGTGCCGTGGTGCACGGTGGGCGCCAGATGTCGAACCGGCCGAGCTGGAGGGGGCCTCAGCCATGTCCGTGTCCGTGGAACCGACGTCCGTGGAACCGGCGTCCGTGGAACCGGTGTCCGCCGAACCGGGCCGGAGCCGCTCCGCGCCCGCGGGGGCGGAGGAGACGAAGGCGCTGCGCCCGCACGCCGAGAACGCCTTCGCGGCCGAACTGGCCGCCCTCGCCGCGCACGACGACCGTCCGCGCCCGCCCCGCTGGAAGCTGTCGCCGTGGGCCGTCGCGACCTATCTGCTCGGCGGCACGCTGCCGGACGGCACGGTGATCACGCCGAAGTACGTCGGCCCGCGCCGCATCGTCGAGGTCGCGGTCACCACCCTCGCCACCGACCGCGCCCTGCTTCTGCTCGGCGTGCCCGGCACGGCGAAGACCTGGGTCTCCGAACACCTGGCCGCCGCGATCAGCGGCGACTCCACCCTGCTGGTGCAGGGCACGGCGGGCACACCGGAGGAGGCGCTCCGGTACGGCTGGAACTACGCGCAGCTGCTGGCCCGCGGTCCGAGCCGTGACGCCCTCGTGCCCAGCCCGGTCATGCGGGCCATGGCACAGGGCATGATCGCCCGTGTCGAGGAGCTGACCCGCATCCCGGCCGATGTGCAGGACACGCTGATCACCATCCTGTCGGAGAAGACCCTGCCGATACCGGAGCTGGGCGAGGAGGTGCAGGCGGTCCGCGGCTTCAACCTGATCGCCACCGCCAACGACCGCGACCGCGGGGTCAACGACCTGTCCAGTGCCCTGCGCCGCCGCTTCAACACGGTGGTGCTGCCGCTGCCGGAGAGCCCCGAGGCCGAGGTCGACATCGTCTCGCGCCGTGTCGAGCAGATCGGCCGCTCCCTGGACCTGCCGGCCGTGCCGGACGGCATCGACGAGATCCGCCGTGTCGTGACCGTCTTCCGCGAGCTGCGTGACGGGATCACCCTCGACGGACGCACGAAGCTGAAGTCGCCGAGCGGCACCTTGTCCACGGCCGAGGCGATCTCGGTGGTCACCGGCGGGCTGGCCCTGGCCGCCCACTTCGGCGACGGCGTGCTGCGCGCCGGCGACGTGGCCGCCGGCATCCTCGGCGCCGTCGTCCGCGACCCGGCGTCCGACCGTGTCGTCTGGCAGGAGTACCTCGAGACCGTGGTCCGCGAGCGCGACGGCTGGAAGGACTTCTACCGGGCCTGCCGGGAGGTGAGCGCATGAGCGGCACCGGACGGCCGCACGGCGGGGGACGGCCGCCGGCCGGCGCGGTGGGGGCTCGCGCCGCCGGTGAGCCCAGCTGGACGGGCGGACGAGGACGACGAGAGCGACGAGGACGACGAGGGCGATACGGGGGGACGGCGTGACAGGAGTCGAGGCGGCCGGAGGACGGTGGCCCGGCGCGGGACCGCTGCTGCTCGGAGTCCGGCACCACGGGCCCGGGTCCGCACGCGCGGTGCGGGCCGCCCTGGAGGCGGCACGGCCCCGTGCGGTGCTGGTCGAGGGCCCGCCGGAGGCCGATGCGCTGATCCCGCTCGCCGCCGACGAGGGCATGCGGCCGCCCGTCGCCCTTCTCGCCCACGCCGTGGACGATCCCGGACGCTCGGCGTTCTGGCCGCTGGCCGAGTTCTCGCCCGAGTGGGTCGCCCTCCGCTGGGCCCTGGAGCACGGCGTCCCGGCCCGCTTCATCGACCTGCCGGCCGCGCACATGCTCGCGCGGGGCGACGAGCGGGACGAGCGGCAGCCGGACGGGCACTGCGCGGAGGAGGGGGCCGCGCAGCGCCCGTCCGGAGGCCACCCGTCCGGGAGCCGCCCGCCCGGGGCCGAGGTGAGCGCCGATCCGCTCGCCGCGCTCGCCGAGGCCGCCGGGTACGACGACCCCGAGCGCTGGTGGGAGGACGTCGTCGAGCACCGGGGCGCCGGGGAGGGGGACGTGTTCGCCCCGTTCCTGGCGCTGGAGGAGGCCATGGGCGCCCTGCGGGAGACGTACGAGGGCGAGGGCCGGGGCCACGACCGGGACCTGGTGCGCGAGGCGTCCATGCGGCTCCGGCTGCGCGCCGCACGGCGTGAGTTCGGGGACGCCGTCGCCGTGGTGTGCGGGGCCTGGCACGTCCCGGCGCTGCGGCGGAAGGCGACCGTGACCGCCGACCGGGCCCTGCTGAAGGGGTTGCCCAAGGTCAGGACGGACATGACGTGGGTGCCGTGGACGCACCGCCGGCTCTCCCGGGCGAGCGGCTACGGCGCGGGCATCGAGTCACCGGGCTGGTACGCCCATCTGTTCGGCGCACCGGACCGGCCCGTGGAGCGGTGGCTGACCCGGGTGGCCGGGCTGCTGCGGGAGGAGGACCTGACCGTGTCCTCCGCGCACGTCATCGAGGCGGTGCGGCTGGCGGGGACCCTCGCCGCGCTGCGCGGCCGTCCGCTGCCGGGGCTGAGCGAGACCACGGACGCGGTGCGCGCGGTGATGTGCGACGGCTCCGACGTGCCGCTGGCGCTGGTGCACGACCGGCTGGTGGTCGGGGACGTCCTGGGGGAGGTGCCGCAGGCGGCGCCCGCGGTGCCGTTGCAGCGGGACCTCGCCCGCCTCCAGCGGCGGCTGCGGCTCACACCGGAGGCACGGGAGCGGCAGCTGGAGCTCGACCTGCGCAAGGAGACCGACGCCGGGCGCAGCAGGCTGCTGCACCGGCTGTGGCTGCTGGGCGTCGGCTGGGGGGAGCCGGCCGTCCCGCGGAGCGGCACGGGCACGTTCCGGGAGACCTGGCGGCTGTGCTGGGAGCCGGAGCTGGCGGTGCGCGTCGCCGAGGCCGGGGTGTGGGGGACGACCGTGCTCGCCGCCGCGACCGCCAAGGCGGAGGCCGACGCCGTCGCCGCGCGGACGCTCGCCGAGGTCACCGCGCTCGCCGAGCGTTGTCTGCTCGCCGGACTCCCCGACGCGCTGCCCGTGGTGATGCGGGTGCTCGCCGACCGGGCGGCGCTCGCCACGGATGTCGGGCACCTCGCCCAGGCGCTTCCGGCCCTGGTGCGCTCCCTGCGCTACGGCGATGTGCGCGGCACGGACACCGGGGCCCTGGCCGGGGTGGCCGCGGGCCTGGCCGAGCGGATCTTCGTCGGCCTGCCCCCGGCCTGCGCCGCACTGGACGCGGACGCGGCCGAGGAGATGCGGCGCCATGTGGAGGCGGTGCACGGGGCCGTCGCCCTGCTCGGCGACACCCCCGCGGCCGTCCCCGAGGGCCTGCGCGCCCGCTGGCACGGCGTGCTCCGGGTCCTGTCCGGCCGGGACACGGTGCCCGGGCTGCTGCGGGGGCGCGCCGTGCGGCTTCTGCTCGACGAGGGGGAGATCGAGCAGGAGCAGGCGGCGAGGCTCATGGGGCTCGCGCTCTCGCCGGGCACGCCCCCGGCCGACGCGGCCGCGTGGATCGAGGGCTTCGTCGGCGGCGGGGGCGGGATGCTGCTCGTGCACGACGAGCGGCTGCTGGGCCTGGTCGACGCCTGGCTGACCGGTGTGCCGGGAGAGGCGTTCACCGGCGTGCTGCCACTGCTGCGGCGCACCTTCTCGGCGTACGAGCCGGGGGTGCGCAGGACGCTCGGCGAACTGGTCCGGCGCGGTCCGGGGCAGGGCGGGGGCGCGACCGGGGGGACGGCGGCCGGGGTGCCCGGCTTCGCCGCGGACCTCGACCAGGAGCGGGCGGACGCCGTGGTGCCGGTGGTGCGGCTGCTGCTGGGGCTGGACGCTCCCGGACCGGGCCCCGCCCCGGACCCGGGCACCGGGGAGAGGAACGACACCGGGGAGAGGAACGACAACGACGCCGAGCTCGTGGGGGCGGCGGGATGAGCGCGGACGAGAAAAACGACGAGAAAAACGACGAGAAATACGCCGAGAGACACGGCGGGGGATACACCGTGACGGACCCGGAGCAGGAGCGGCTGCGGCGCTGGCGGCTCGTGCTCGGCGGCGGCCCGGCCGACGGCACCGGGTACGCGCTGTCGGGCCGGGACGCGGCGATGGACGGGGCGCTCGCCGCGCTCTACGGCACGGGGGACGGGCCGCGCACGGGCCGGGACCGCTCGGCGGGGCTGGGGGCCTCGGCGCCCTCGGTGGCGCGCTGGCTCGGGGACATACGGACCTACTTCCCCTCGTCCGTCGTCCAGGTCATGCAGCGGGACGCCATCGACCGGCTCGGGCTGGCCACGCTGCTGCTGGAGCCGGAGATGCTGGAAGCGGTGGAGGCGGACGTCCACCTGGTCGGCACCCTGCTCTCGCTCGGCAAGGCGATGCCGGAGACGACGAAGGAGACGGCACGGGCCGTGGTGCGCAAGGTCGTCGAGGACCTGGAGAAGCGGCTGGCCGGCCGCACCCGGGCCGCGGTCGCCGGCGCCCTGGACCGCGGTGCGCGCATCAGCCGGCCGCGCCACCGCGACATCGACTGGAACCGCACCGTCGCGGCCAACCTCAGGCACTACCTGCCGGAGTACCGGACGGTCGTGCCCGAGCGGCTGATCGGCTACGGCCGGGCGTCGCGGTCCGTGAGGAAGGAGGTCGTCCTCTGCGTCGACCAGTCCGGGTCGATGGCGGCGTCCGTGGTGTACGCCTCCGTGTTCGGGGCGGTGCTGGCGTCCATGCGGTCCCTCAGCACCCGGCTGGTCGTCTTCGACACGGCGGTCGTCGATCTCACCGACCGGCTCGACGACCCGGTCGACGTGCTCTTCGGCACCCAGCTCGGCGGCGGCACGGACATCAACCGGGCGCTGGCGTACTGCCAGGCGCGGATCACCCGGCCCGCGGAGACGGTGGTCGTGCTGATCAGCGACCTGTACGAGGGAGGCATACGGAACGAGATGCTCAAGCGGGTCGCCGCGATGAAGGCGTCCGGGGTGCAGTTCGTGGCGCTGCTCGCGCTCTCCGACGAGGGGGCGCCCGCGTACGACCGTGAGCACGCGGCCGCGCTCGCCGCGCTCGGGGCACCGGCGTTCGCCTGCACCCCCGATCTGTTCCCGGAGGTGATGGCGGCGGCGATCGAGAAACGTCCGCTTCCGGTCCCGGACGCCGCGTGACGCGCACGGCACAGGTGCGGGCCCCGCGGTGACAGGGGGCTTGCGCGCCCTCGGGAACCCCGTGCGAGGAGCGCCTTCCCGCCCCTCGTTGTCGTCTCGTCATCGTCTCGTCCCGTATCGTCGTCCGGCGTGCGCCGCCCGTGTCGGCGCGCGCCGGGGCGGACGAGCCGGCCGGGGCGTGGCCGGAAGCGGGGCCGCCGACGCCCCCGGACGACCGAAGCCATCGGCCGGTCCGGTCGTGCCGCCCGGGACCCCGTGGAAGGGCGGGCCGGTTCCCCGGGGCGGGGACCGTCCGTCCGGGCACCGCGAGGGCCGACCCGAGAGGTCCCGGAGGGCTGACCGGGAGGTCTCACCGGAGAGGCCCCAGCCCGGTGAGGTACCGCATACGGCACGCCGTGCCAGAGAACGCGGCATCGTGTGACAGGTATCACCGTTCGCGTGTGACCCCGGATTTAGGGGGTTTTCGCGAGCAGAGATAACCTGCCAGATGGACATGCCGCGCGCTCGGACACCGTGTGCGCCTCCCCTGTGACCCGGAGTGGACGTCACGTTGCCCTTCGCGGCACGCCCACGCATTCAACGAACCGCGAGATCACTGATAGGGACGGAAGCGCGTGGACCTGTTCGAGTACCAGGCGAGGGACCTCTTCGCCAAGCACGATGTACCGGTGCTGGCCGGTGAAGTCATCGACACGCCTGAGGCGGCGCGCGAGATCACCGAGAGGCTGGGCGGCAAGTCGGTCGTCAAGGCTCAGGTGAAGGTCGGTGGTCGCGGCAAGGCCGGTGGCGTGAAGCTCGCCGCCACCCCGGACGAGGCCGTCGCCCGGGCGACGGACATCCTCGGCATGGACATCAAGGGCCACACGGTCCGCAAGGTGATGATCGCCGAGACCGCTCCGGAGATCGTCGAGGAGTACTACGTCTCCTTCCTCCTCGACCGCGCCAACCGCACCTTCCTCTCCATCGCCTCCGTCGAGGGCGGCGTGGACATCGAGGAGGTGGCGGCCACCCGCCCCGAGGCCGTCGCCAAGGTCCCCGTCGACGCCGTCGACGGCGTGGACCTGGCCAAGGCCAAGGAGATCGTCGCCGCGGCGAAGTTCCCGGCCGACGTCGCCGACAAGGTCGCCGACGTCCTGGTGAAGCTGTGGAAGGTGTTCGTCGAGGAGGACGCCCTCCTGGTCGAGGTGAACCCGCTCGCCAAGGTCGCCTCCGGTGACGTGATCGCCCTCGACGGCAAGGTCTCCCTGGACGACAACGCCGAGTTCCGCCACCCCGAGTTCGAGGCACTCCGCGACAAGGCCGCCGCCAACCCGCTCGAGGCGGCCGCCAAGGAGAAGAACCTCAACTACGTCAAGCTCGACGGCGAGGTCGGCATCATCGGCAACGGCGCCGGCCTGGTCATGTCGACCCTGGACGTCGTCGCCTACGCGGGTGAGGCCCACAAGGGCGTCAAGCCCGCCAACTTCCTGGACATCGGCGGTGGCGCCTCCGCCGAGGTCATGGCCAACGGCCTTGAGATCATCCTTGGTGACCCGGACGTGAAGTCCGTCTTCGTCAACGTCTTCGGCGGCATCACTGCCTGCGACGCGGTCGCCAACGGCATTGTGCAGGCCCTCGATCTCCTCGAGTCCAGGGGCGAGGAGGTCACCAAGCCGATCGTCGTGCGCCTCGACGGCAACAACGCCGAGCTGGGCCGCAAGATCCTGGACGACCGCAAGCACCCGCTCATCCAGCGGGTGGACACGATGGACGGCGCGGCCGACAAGGCCGCCGAGCTGGCTGCCGCCGCGAAGTAAGGGACGAGGTCACAGAACACCATGGCTATCTTCCTCACCAAGGAATCCAAGGTCATCGTCCAGGGCATGACCGGCTCCGAGGGTCAGAAGCACACCCGCCGCATGCTGGCCGCCGGCACGAACATCGTCGGTGGCGTCAACCCGCGCAAGGCGGGCCAGACCGTCGACTTCGACGGCACCGAGGTGCCGGTCTTCGGCACCGTCAAGGAGGCCATCGAGAAGACCGGCGCCGATGTGACGGTCGTCTTCGTCCCGGAGAAGTTCACCAAGGACGCGGTCATCGAGGCCATCGACGCCGAGATCCCGCTCGCGGTCGTCATCACCGAGGGCATCGCGGTGCACGACACGGCCGCCTTCTGGGCGCACGCCTGCAAGAAGGGCAACAAGACCCGCATCATCGGCCCGAACTGCCCCGGTCTGATCACCCCCGGCCAGTCCAACGCCGGCATCATCCCGGCCGACATCACCAAGCCGGGCCGTATCGGCCTGGTCTCGAAGTCCGGCACGCTGACGTACCAGATGATGTACGAGCTGCGTGACATCGGCTTCTCCACCTGCGTCGGCATCGGCGGCGACCCGGTCATCGGCACCACGCACATCGACTGCCTCAAGGCGTTCCAGGAGGACCCCGACACCGACCTGATCGTCATGATCGGCGAGATCGGCGGCGACGCCGAGGAGCGGGCCGCGGCCTTCATCAAGGAGCACGTGACCAAGCCGGTCGTCGGCTACGTCGCGGGCTTCACCGCGCCCGAGGGCAAGACCATGGGCCACGCCGGCGCCATCGTCTCCGGCTCCTCCGGCACCGCCCAGGCCAAGAAGGAGGCCCTGGAGGCCGCAGGCGTCAAGGTCGGCAAGACCCCGACCGAGACGGCCAAGCTCGCCCGGGCCATCCTCGGCGGCTGAACGTCATCCGGCCGGCCCCGGCCCGGCTGAACGGCCGCACACGACGGCCCGGCCGCCGGGTCGCTCGGCCCGAAGTCCGTGGGCCCGTCCCCCGCGTGGGGGCGGGCCCACGGGCGTGTCCGGGCCCGGGCGCCGGACTATCCGGCCTTCGGCGCCGGCCGCTCCGGGCCGTTTGCCGGCTCCCCCGGCTCGGCGCGCGGCCCGGGCGCCTTCGGCGGGAGGGATTCGGGCGCACTTCGCGACGGCACCTCCCGGACCACACGCTCGGGGGACACCGGCACCGGAGGGTGCGCGGGGACCGTGCGCAGCGTGAGCACCGTCGCGCCGACGACGGTGACCACGAAGGCGACGGCGGACCGGGCCCAGAAGCGGGTGCGGCGCTCCCCGGACGTCCGCACGGCCGCCGACCCGGCCGTCCCGAGGCGCTCCGCGGCCCCCAGCCGGACCAGCCGCCGGTGCAGTTCCGCCGGATCGGCCAGCTCCGGCAGCCGCGCGGCGACGGTCTCGCGGGCGTGCATCAGCCGGTTCGCCGCCGCCGGGGTGCTCGCCTCGGTCTCCGCCGCGGTCTCCGGCAGATCGAGACCGACGCCGTCGTGGAGCACCAGGGTGCGGCGGTGCGACGGCGGCAGGTCCAGCAGGGCCTGCTGCAGGGCGCGGTCCGCGGGATCGGGGGGCGGGTCGGGGGCGCGGTTGCGCGGGACGAGGCGGTGCCAGGGGGACAGCGCGCACTCGTGGGCCACCGCCCGCACCCAGCCGGCCGGGTCCTGGTCGTGGGCCACCTCCGGCCAGCGCTGCCAGGCCAGTTGGAAGGCTTCGTCCACGGCGGCGCGTGCCCGGTCGTGCCGGCCGGTGAGCAGATAGGCCTGCCGTACGAGGGCGGGGGCGCAGGAGGCGTAGAGCGCGTCGAAGGCCTGAGCGGGCGTCAGGCCGTCGCCGTCCTCCCGCGCGGGCTGATCGGGTGTCAGGGAGGCGAGCGCGCCGGAGTGCCGGTCTCCCGTGGACGGTGACGGCGGCTCTGCATGACGGTGCGTCATGATGCGTCCCTCCGTGTGAATAGGCACATAAACGTATATTGAGCGACACAGCGGAGGTTCGCCTGTTGCGCCGGGAAAGCGGGTGTTCGTTGGGAGCATGAGGGCGTGATCCCGACGACCCGTCACCGCCCGCCGCCGCCACCCCTGCGCACCCGTGTACGGGACCGCTCGCCCGGCCTGGGCGCCGGTTTCCTGAGCGGCGCGGTGGCGGCGGGCCTGGGGCTCGGCGCGTTCGCCGTCCTGGTCGTCGCGCTGTGGATCAGCTCGCCGTACCCCGACAGCGGACCCGGCGGCGCGCTGAACGTCGCCACGGCCCTGTGGCTGCTGGCGCACGGCGCCGAACTGGTCCGCCCCCATACGCTCACCGGGGCTCCCACCCCCGTCGGAGTGGTCCCGCTGCTGCTGCTCGCCCTGCCCGCGCTGCTGGTGCACCGGGCGGCGCGGGACGCCACCGACGGGGGCGACGGCGGCCCGCTCCTTCCGCCGCGCACCGCCTGGACGGGCGTCGTCCTCGGCTACCTCACCGTCGGCACCGGTGCCGTCGCCTACGCGGCCGACGGTGCGCTGCGCCCCTCGTGGGCGTGGACGACGACGGTGCGCGCACCGCTGCTCGTCGCGGTGGCGGCCGGTACCGGCGTATGGGCGGCGTACGGCTGTCCCCGCGCACCCCTGGACAGGGCACTGCGCCTGCTGCCGGGCGGTGTACGGCGCCTGCTGCTCGGGCCCGGCCCCCGCGCGCGCCTCGGCGCCGCGACCCGGGCGGCCGGGGCCGGAGTGGTGGTCTTCGTCGGGGGCGGGGCGCTGATGCTCGGGGTGTCGCTGGTGTGGCACGGCGAGACGGCCCAGGGGGCGTTCCTGGCGCTGACGGAGGGCTGGTCGGGGCGGTTCGCCGTTCTGCTGCTGTGCCTGGCCCTGCTGCCGAACGCGGTGCTGTGGGCGGTGGCGTACTGTCTCGGACCCGGCTTTCTGCTCGGCTCCGGCCACCTCGTCGGCCCGCTCTCCTCCTCCCCGGCCCCGCTGCTGCCGCCCTTCCCGCTGCTCGCCGCGGTCCCGGACGCGGGGCCCGGCACCCCGCTCCACTGGGCGTCGGCGGCGGTGCCGGTGACGGCCGGACTGACGATGGGCTGGTTCGTGGCGGGAGCGGCGGTCCGGGAGAGCGAGGACGGCCGGGGAGGAACCACGCGGGTGCGGGCGTGGTCGTGGCGGCGGACCGTGGCCGGGGCCGGGCTGGCGTGCCTGGCGTGCGCGGCCGTGCTCGGGGCGTTCGCGGCCCTGGCGGGAGGTCCGCTCGGCGGTGCCGCGCTCGCCCGGTTCGGGCCGGTGGGGTGGCAGGTGCCCGGGGCCGC